>JASUSA010000001.1 GCA_030446305.1 Clostridiales bacterium
TTACTGCAACGCACTGGGATTGGCTACGTGGCTCACTGGCGATTACCACGATGGGACTTGAACCCACTAGTGTGGTCCAGCTTCGCTGGACACACAACGATAAAAAGCACACGACGCGTTCATACGCCGTGTGCTGTCTTTTACAGTTTTAGTATTTTATTCAGCGCTTGCCACATCCTCATTTCATTCACGAATGAGCGCTATGGTCAGTTCGCCATTTTTTATGTTCGTGCAGCATTTTACGTGATCCGTACGCGCACGGCAACTTAATCGACAGGTTTGAGTTTTGCCGTAAAATGCCTCAGCACTTTCGGCTCATAGTCAAACGTAAAGCCTTTGAGCGTATCTGCTTTCTTTGCCACTTCGATGACTGCGTCGGCAACATAATCCATATGATCGTTGGTATAAACGCGTCTTGGAATCGTTAACCGCATCAGTTCGAGCGGCGATTCAAGCGGTTCGCCCGTCTCACCGTCTCTGCCTAACAGAAATGAACCAATCTCAACAGCTCTCACACCACTGTCAATATAAACTTCATTGCAGACAGCCTGTGCCGGAAATTGATCAAATGGAATCTGTGGACAGAGTTTTTTACAATCTACAAATACAGCATGACCGCCCGTTGGGTATTGGATGGGAACGCCGGCTTCTCTCAGTCGATCGCCCAAGTACTTAACTTGCCCAATTCTGTAGTCAAGGTAATCAAAGTCAAGGCCCTCTTCAAGTCCGACTGCGAGCGCTTCCATATCTCGGCCAGCGAGGCCGCCGTAGGTTGGAAACCCTTCCATTGGCACAACGGTTGATCGACAAGCATTGTAAAGATCTTCATCATCTTTAATGCCGATAAGACCACCCATATTGACAATACCATCTTTTTTAGCGCTCATCATAAGACCGTCCGCATAACCAAACATCTCCTGCGCTATTTCAAGAATGGTTTTATCTTCGTAACCTTTTTCTCTCGTTTTCACAAAATAAGCGTTTTCTGCATATCTTGCTGCGTCTATAAAGACCTTGAGTCCGTGACGATGGGCAATTTCACTAGCCGCTTTCATATTCGCCATGGAAACAGGCTGACCACCTGCGGAGTTGCATGTCACTGTTATAATAAGACAGGATATGTTCTCCACGCCTTTATCGACGATAAAGTTTTCCAGCATCTCTAGGTCGAAATCGCCTTTGAAGTCATCATAAGCTTCAGTATGATAGGCTTTTTCATGAATGAGGTTTACCGGCTTGCCGCCAGCGATGAGCACATGGCCCATGGTGGTGTCAAAGTGCATGTTGTTCAGTACGTAATCG
This sequence comes from Clostridiales bacterium, assembly GCA_030446305.1. Taxonomy (GTDB): domain Bacteria; phylum Bacillota; class Clostridia; order Peptostreptococcales; family Acidaminobacteraceae; genus Fusibacter. The sequence continues at coordinate 1,303 of JASUSA010000001.1, forward strand.
CCCCTTTTCTTAATGACGTTTGGCAAGACAACTTGCTCGGCACCCCTACCTTGATGTGATGGTATGATGTACTTGTAACCCGTAATTTTTTGAACCACCGTTTCAAGCTTGTAGAACGATCGGCTTCCCGCATAGGATTCATCGCCGAGCATCAGTGCAGCCCACTGTCTGTCACTCATAGCACCTGTGCCGCTGTCCGTTAAAAGGTCAATATAGATGTCTTCGGCGCGCAGGGCAAATGGATTGTAACCCGCTTCGACAAGACGCTGTTCTCTGACCTCCTTTGGAATAATGCTCATGCTTTCCACCATCTTGATTCTGAATGGTTCTGGTACTCGCTTTGCCATAAAATTAATCCTCCTTATGTGATGATATAAGGTGAATTTTTAAAAGGTATCCATAGACGCCTTTGCAAATCACAATGTCATTCCTTCTCAGCTTCCAAAAAATTTTTATGGCTTCAAAATTTCGTGGTCATCCTTATTATAACGGATTTCCAGTTCATTTTGAAGCCAATCTCTCTTGTATACAATAAATATCATCCTCTGATCGCGTTTTTATAGATATTCTTCTTATCGTCATGCCGTCAAAGTACAAATCATAGATGGGCAAAGATTAAACACCGCAAGACATTTGCAATGTTTATACTTTTAGATCATGACCTGTCGGCGTATAGGCGCGTTCACAGATGGATTCCAGTTTTAATGCAATACATCCCGCATTGTGTCTGACATAGCCCTTGACCACTTCGATCAGATCGTCTTTATAGACATCTATCCCCATTTCTGCCAACAGTGCTTCACATGCAGATGTGTAGGCAACGAGGTTTGAATCTTCTTTTAAGTATCGCGCCATCTGTTCTTCCGTCAGCGTTCCCTCGTTAATAAAGACGGCATCAAGCGCTTTTAGTTTTGTATGGGCAAACAGTGCTTTAACGTGATCGCTGACGGTAAAATGATCCGTCTCTCCCGGCTGCGTCATGATATTGCAGACATAGACGCGTTTTGCACGGGTTGTATTAAGTGCCGTCATCAGGTTATCGACGAGCAAATTGGGAATCACACTGGTAAATAAGCTTCCCGGCCCCAATACCACGACATCCGCTGATAAAATTGCCTCAATAATTTCATCACCGCTTTCCACATCGTGCGGTTCAACCCATATCTTTTTAATGCCGGCACCGCGTTTTACCACTTCAAGCGGGATATTGGATTCGCCTTTTACGTGAATGCCGTCAGTCAGCTGTGCATAGAGCACCATTGGAACGACAGAAACAGGCAACACCTTTCCCGTAATGGCAAAAATATCTGATATTTTCCGAATTGCATCTTCAAAACCATCTGAAATACCCTGCATAGCGGCGATCATTAAATTGCCAAAGTTCTGCCCTTTTAAACGGCCTTCTGAGAAACGGTATTGCAGCAAATCCTGTAAAATGGGTTCCGTGTTGGCCAGTGCCAAAATACAGTTTCGGATATCGCCCGGCGGCAGCATCCCAAGGTCTTCTCTCAGCACGCCCGATCCGCCGCCATCATCGGCAACGGTTACAACTGCTGTAATCTCTTGTGAAACTTCTTTTAACCCCCTTAGGAGGATGGACAGACCGGTTCCGCCTCCTATTGCTACTATTTTCAAGTATTGTATCTCCTTTTATTGATTTTGTCAGATCCGTTGGTATTTTTCGTTATGCTTTCGCCTCGTTTTAATCTAATCCAACTCTCTGTGAACGCATTTGACAGGGTAATGCTGTTCGCGATAATAAGCGGCAAGCAAGTTCGCAAACGTTACAGAACGATGCTGTCCACCGGTACACCCTATGGCAATCACCAGCTGACTGCGCCCTTCCCGCATAAAGCCTGGCATGGCGAAATCAAGCAGCGACTGAATATGTGTCATCAGCTGACGGCTCTCATCAAATCCCATGACATAGGACTGAACAGCGGCTTCGTTCCCTGTGCGATGTTTCAAATCTTCGATATAATACGGATTTGGTAAAAATCGCACATCAAAGACAAAATCCGCATCAAGCGGCAACCCTTTTTTAAACCCAAAGGACATAATGGTCAGATTCAGACTTTGATCGCCTTCTGACAAGTCAAGATACCGTGTGATTTCTGCCTTTAACTCGGCATGTGTCAGATTGGACGTATTGATCACATAGTGCGCCTGATCTTTCAAGGTTTCCAAAATCTGCTTTTCATAGGCAAGCGCATCTTCAATACGACCTGTAGGGTCGAGCGGATGCGTCCGACGCGTTTCTTTAAATCGCTTTACCAGAATATCGTCATTGGCTTCAAAATAGAAAATCTTATAATCGTAGTGTTTTTCCTTAAGCCCTTCGAGATGATCTTCAAGATCTTTAAAAAACCTGCCGCCACGTATGTCAATGACGAGGGCGATATTGTGAATTCCTTCGGAATTCTGCTCAACCAGCTCCACAAAATTTGGAATGAGCGACGGCGGTAAATTGTCAATGCAATAATACCCTAAGTCTTCAAAGACCTTTTTCGCTTGGCTCTTGCCTGCACCGGATTGTCCGGAGATGATAATAAAATTCACGTGACACCTTCCTATCAAACTTCATCATGGGTTCTATTGGCATTTTATTTTAATATAACACAGCTCATATACAGGTCATTTCCGTAAACGCAGTGGTTGAGAACACCGCTGTTGCAAAACAATGCTGCTACAGAACACTACTATTGCAAAACACCACTGCTACAAGACAACGCTGTTTAAGTACGCGATAATAGATACAAGCCGTGATGGTTTCAAACTCACGCGTCATCCAGATTGTATATGCGCTCAGCAGGCAATCCCGCTTCGACAATTCGCCGAATGCTGTCAGTGACGACGCCTATTCGTTCAATGCGATGCGCATCACTGTTCGCCACAAAGACGACATCGTACTGCATTGCAATTTTAATTTCTTCTGTTGTGAGGTGCCCGTGTGACTGATTTATTTCAAGCATGGTGCCTGTTTCCGCTGCGACACGCGCCACGGTATCAATATCGATAGGACCTTTGGCGCCGGGATGTGTCAGCATGCGAATCGAATGCTGACGCATTGCGTTGACCATGGCCATTGTATTGTCCCTTTTGGCACGTTCATAAATGCGTTTGCTGAACTTGCTTAAAAAATTTCGAATGTGAATCCCCATATCGCGTCCAAGATTGCTGCCAAAATGATAGCCAACGTTCAGCCAGTCACAGAGCGGTTGCATGGTATCCGTGAGATCAATCTCGCCGTCCGTCCCAATGAGGTTAGCCTCTAATCCGAGTAAAATACTGATTTGAGGGTACTTCTGCCTTAAAGTGTCAATTTCGGCGCGCATTTTCGGATATTGCGACGCCTTGATGCCATATCCCGAATGCATTGGACCATGATCTGTAATAGCAATCTCTGACAGTCCCATTTCAATGGCTTGTTTGACAACCGCTTCCATCTCATTTTTGCAGTCACCGCTGTATTTAGAATGCATATGATAATCTCCTTTGAGTCTCATGGCAACCCTCCTTTCTATTCACTATTATACCATCCCGTCAGCAAAAAAATCAGAAGCAATGTCGCAAAGTTAAAACAATGCAATCTTTCTTAAAAACAAAAAGAGATGTTGATCACATCTCATTACTGGCTTATTAGCTTATTTACCTACTTGCTTATTTACTTACTTGCTTATTGGCTTACTTGCTTATTAGCTTACTGGTTTCTGGCTTACTAGTTTTTGGCTTATTGGCTAGGCTATATTGGCTTTATTAGCTTTATTAGCTTTACTAACTTTACTGGCCTGACTATATTTTCATGTGCCTTATCGACTTTTCCCGGTTATTAGAAACCCTCAAAAATCTCTGCGGCAGTCTCAAAGTGTCTTAATGGCAGTCACCTTTTTCTGTGTCACGTGTTTGCCGCCCAATGTAAACGCATTTTTGGGACAGTAATTCACACAGCGCATACAGGCCATACACTTTTCATATTGAATCTGAACACCGCCCGCCGTCATCGTCATCGCATCGACTGGGCAATGTTTTTCACATAAGCCGCACTGAATACACAGCGGTGCTTCCAACTCAATGCGTTTACTGGTCTTGGTCCAAATGCCGCGCCCCTTTGATATGGCACGCATTGCATCGGATAGAAAGGGAATTCGCGGCCAAACTGCTTTTTCTGTCACAATCGCCTGAACATAGGCATCCGCCTCCAACAGCGCTTTCTTATTTTTCAGCATGCCCTCTTCTGCCTTTTTCAAGGTCGTCTGCATACTGGTCGCCATTTTGAACTCGCGTGCGGCAATACATGTATAGCCTTTTTTCATCAGCACCTTTTTCATCGGTCCCACAATACCACCGGAAAAGCTTTCCATCGTATCTGCTAAAAAGACTGGTCTACCATTGCCGGGTGGCAGTTGTTCAATAAAATCCCATACGAGCGGAAATGTCGACTGCACTGCTACGGGGACGACAATCCCCAAAAGGCCTTCATTTGTTGCATCAGACGCTGATGCTTGCGTCATGTTTTTAAGTGTTGCGGTATAATGCCTTTGTTCAAACGCTTTTTTAATCGCATCTGCCATTAGCAGTGTATTGCCGGTTCCGGAAAAATAATAGATGGTAATCGGCGCTTTGGCTAACATTTACATCACAACCTTTCCAGCGGCTGTAACGCAAATAAAGAGCAGGACAGCCATTGACGCATTGACGATTTCCATCAGCATCAGCACTTTCGACATCTTCGTCGGCGATTTTGGAAATATGCCTGCCAGATCGACCATATAAACGCCAAAATATAAGACGGCAAGCACTTGTGCCATCCGTACCGCATAAGGACTGGCCGTCATCAATAAATAACTTGTGACATAAGAAGCAATCCCCAAAGAGATGAGAAAAACATTAAATCCCCAAAATACAATGCCTTTAAGCGCCTGAAAGTCTCTATTTTCAATTGGCCCTCCCGGCACCAAAACAGTCAGCAGCAAAACATTCATAAACATCATCATACCTGCAAAAAATAACATTGTCGATTCTCTATCAACACGACAGAAGCTTTTACGCATCTATCCGAACGTGTCAATTTTCCTTTCTTAAAGATTTGATATGCTCATCTTAACAGTGAAGCTCAAATCTGTATTGTAAAAAATCGGCGTTTGCTGCTCTTGCAGTCTTTTTCTAAGAAAATTGCATTATAAGCTTTCATTCATTTTTACATTATATCGTTTTAAATTATGTCGTTTTTACATCATTTCGAGGGCGGTTCTCCTTTAATCAAATAGTGAAGCGTCAGTTCATCCTGAACCGTTTCCAGTGTCCCCGCAGTCCTGCCCGAAAGTTTTTTTGCCTGCTTGATCAAATGTGACTGATCGTAATATTGACTTTGTATTTCTTTTCGCAGCGATTCATCTTCGACGTTTTTTCGAAATTTAATAATCTCACCATATGCTTTTGGAGACAATCCGACATATTTTTTTAAAAAACGCTCCAATGCACTAATCGATAGCTCGAAGTTCGATGCCATTGACGGAATGTTAAGCGTTTCCCAGTGTGCTTCGACATAGGATGTCATCTGCACCACACGTGAATGACGGCCTTGATGGATTCCCCTTCCCACAGCACAGCACTGTTCGAGATATGCATAAAGCATTTCTGCACGCATCGACATGCTTTCTGTCTCTTTAACTGCGGCAATCATCGCTTGGTACATGGGTAAAACAGTCGTTGCATCGACAATTTTTTCCGTAAGTGAAATACCGGGTAATTGCAGGCAAGCCAAAACGCCGGCAGGTTTTAAAGCGATGCCGATCTGATTGACAAAATCACCATAGCGGACATGCTTTGCATTTTTGATCTGACCGATAATCGCTGTATTCGGCACCTGTTTGGACTCACCATTGTCTACCGTAAAGTATGGGGATGCTAAATTAAAAATGATATTGACGTGCCCCAACGGCATGATAATATCATTTTGACTTGCTTCTGACAGATTCTCAACGTTGACTGACCAAATGTAATCGATATCATTTTTAAGCGTAACACTCGGTAAAAACTGTTGAATGGTCATAAAAAAACTCCTGTTTACAGACTTTAGGACATTGCATCATCGCAATCACGATAGAAATTGCATACCGACATTAATGATGGAAATTGCATAGTGGCCTTTCATTGATCCTTCACGACAATCTATTAATGCCTGTCTTTCAAGCAACCTATACAAACGGCGTGAAAGGCGTTAGCGTTAAATAATTCAATGGCTACAACTATAAGACTTGTTTAATAAAAAATGAAAGCTCGCTGATTAAAGCGAGACCAAAAGCAACATTGAGGAGGCGTCTATTTTGGAAATGCTTAACATGACGAAAGGCTGTCCCTACAATTAAAATGCCGGACACGAAAAAAGAAAGGTGTGCCAACAGCTGCATCTCTTCAACCAAGTCAAAATAGTAATGGCTGAAAAAAAAGCCCGATCCAATAAAAATAAGTTGTACGAGACTGATGGTAATGAGGATTCTGAGCATCAATGTCGTTTGTTCAGAATCCAGCCAATTCATGTGTTTCACGAGATTGCCTCCTATTCTGTCCTATGTCTAAATTGTAGCGTACGCCCATTACAAGACACTGAGAGTTTTCTTAAAATCCCATTAAAAAAGGAATAAGCATTTGCTTACCCCTTCATGCTGCTCAAAAAATCAGTATCGCGATGACCGCATTTCATCCATATCGTTACCCCGTACTTTAATCTCCGATACTTTATTCTCCAATAATTTGCACTTCTCGTGCCAGCTTAACCTGTGCATGATCGAATACGACCTTTTGGATGATGCCAATGAGCATTAGCACATCTTCACAGGTTGCCTGCCCTCTATTGACGACAAAACCGCAATGTTTTTGTGAAACCTGCGCATCCCCGTAGCGCAATCCTCTCAGCCCTGCCATTTCAATCAGTTGGCCTGCAAAATGACCTTCCGGTCGCTTAAAGGTGCTGCCTGCACTTGGCAATTCTAATGGCTGCTTTGATTTTCTGCGCATTGTATAGTCGTCCATTTCTGACTGTATGGTTTCTTTTTTACTTTTTTGAAGTGTCATACCACATCTTAAGACAATATAGCCCTTTGATTTGACAATACTGGTTCGATAACCAAACTGCATTGCTTCCGGTGTCAGTCTGATGATATCACCCTCCGGCGTCAATGCTTCCACCCATGTAACCACATCTTTCATTTCACCGCCATAGGCACCTGCGTTCATAAAAATCGCACCGCCGAGCGTCCCCGGAATACCCGAAGCAAAAGCCAGCCCTGCCAGCGATGCTTCTTTGGCTTCGTTTGCCAGTCTTGACAAAAGAATGCCTGCTTCGGCTACCATCTCTGTTCCTTCAATGGAAACGCGGTTAAACGGTTCTGAAACTTTGATAACCGCCCCACGAAATCCCTTATCCGTCACAAGGACATTGGATCCGTTGCCCAATATAACATAGGGAAGCTCTGCCTTACGGCAGAGCTCTACAGCCATTGCAATTCCTTCTATCGATCCCGGTGTCAGCAGGACGTCGGCTTTACCGCCGATCTTAAATGTCGTGTGATTTTTTAAAGGTTCCTGATATTGAATCATACATTGAGGGTCGATTGCCATTAAACACTGAAAATCAACTGTCATGTGCTGCTCCTTTTTTAAGTGTTGCCATATTATTTAATATTGTAGCACAGCCTACTTGATATCTCCATGTTTTTCAACGTGATCAATTTCTACGATGCGATTCTGGTCATCCAGAAAGACGACATTTGGTTCAAACGTCTTCGCTTCTTCGGCCGTCATCATCGCATAGGCAATAATGATAACCGTATCTCCCGGCTGAACGAGACGTGCAGCAGCGCCATTTAGACAGATGACACCACTGCCCGGTTCCCCTGCGATTGTATAAGTTTCAAGCCGTGCGCCGTTGTTGTTGTTGACGATTTGAACTTTCTCACCCGGCAGGATATGCGCCGCATCCAGCAAGCTGCTGTCAATGGTGATACTGCCAACATAATTTAAATTCGCCTCTGTGACGGTTGCACGGTGCAATTTACTTTTAAACATGTTTAAAAACATGGTCGACCTCCAATATACTTCGTATCTGATTCCTGCATATACCTTATTAGTGTCAATCAAGGCAATTGCCTCAATCGTGAATAACGCGATTCTGTTATTTAAAAATAACAGGGGTGGCGAAGTCATTCGATAACGTCGCCGCATCACGCCGTTGTCTATTGTGACAAGGTGAATCGCATATTGTCAATAAGCCTCGTTTTGCCAATGCGCACTGCCATTGCAATTAGCACTTCACCCTGTATGACATCGAGATCTTCCAGCGACTGCGCATCTACGATCTGAATATATTCAACCGCTGCCGACGGTGATGTTGCAATGTGCTTTTTCATGCTTTCGATAACTTCGACCGCTTCTTTCACGCCAAGGTCGATCGCCTGTTTCGCAATTTTAAGCGACTGACTCAATACCAGCGCTTCCTTACGCTGCGATTCACTTAAGTACGTGTTGCGGGAACTCATGGCCAAACCATCCGCTTCGCGCACAATTGCACATGGTACGATTTCAAGATCAAAATTTAAATCTCGCACCATTTTCTGAATAACGGCAACCTGCTGTGCATCCTTTTGACCAAAGTACGCTCTCGTCGGCGCAACGATATGGAACAATTTAGTGACGACTGATGTCACGCCTTTAAAATGTCCCTCTCTGGAAGCGCCACAGAGCGTTCTCGTAATGTTCCCTTCAGCATTGACATACGTACTGTAACCCGTTGGATACATTTCTGACACAGATGGTGTAAAGACGATGTCGACACCAACGGATTCGCACTTCGCCAAATCGGCTGTAAGATCTCTCGGATAGGATTCAAGATCCTCATTTGGACCAAATTGTGTCGGATTGACGAAAATACTGACAACTACCAATTCATTTTCAATACGCGCCCGCTTCATCAGAGACAGGTGTCCATCGTGAAGGAAGCCCATCGTCGGGACCAGCCCTACTTCCTGTTCTTTCAACTTGGCATTTTTTACGGCGGCCCTTACGGCTTCAACGGTTTCTAAAACTCTCATGCTTCACCTCTTGGTCTTGCTTAATAAAGCTTTTCTAATACTTCTTCATTTATTTTAAACGTATGCTTTTCCTCTGGAAAAGCACCTGATTTGACTTCTTCACAGTACGCTTTTGTCGCATCTTGGATGATAACTTTCAAATTAGCGTACGTCTTGACAAATTTTGGACTCAGCGCATCATACATCCCGAGTACATCTTGAATCACCAGCACTTGGCCGTCACAGCCATTGCCTGCACCAATGCCGATGGTTGGAATACTGATCGCTTCTGAAATCATCTTGGCAAGTTTAGCCGGCACACATTCCAGTACGATACCAAAGCAGCCTAACGATTCTAGCAGTTTTGCCTCCTCAATAAGCTTTCGCGCCTGCGATTCAGATTTGCCCTGTACTTTAAAACCACCCATCATATTGACAGATTGCGGTGTCAGGCCCAAATGACCCAGTACTGGAATTTGAGCGGCAATAATCGCTTCAATTTTATCCTTTACAGCAAACCCGCCTTCGAGTTTAACGGCATGCGCACCGGCCTCTTGAATAAATCTTCCGGCATTTAAAACAGCCGCTTCCGGCGTCGTGTGATAGGAAAGAAAAGGCATATCGGCAATAACCATTGCCTGTTTTGCCGCCCTCACCACTGCTTTAACATGGTGAAGCATATCTTCCATTGTGACAGACAGCGTATTTTCGTACCCGAGCATTGTCATCCCGAGGGAGTCGCCAATGAGCAAACTGTCGACACCTGCATCGTCCAAAAGTTTGGCCATACTGTAATCGTAAGCCGTCAACATGGTGATTTTTTCACCCTTTGCCTTCATTTCCAAAAATGTGCTGACACTCTTTGTTGCCATATTAATCCTCCTTAAGTCGATTGAGCAACTGATCGCTTAACGTCCTCGACAACCCCTTTGCATCCGCCAGTGCAAGTGTCCGTCGACCCAGTGCTTTATACAGCACCGCGTCTTCACCCGACAATTTTGCGAGATGTTTATCTACGGTATGGACATCCCCTCTTGCGATAGGACCCGTTAGGGCATCTACCGTTCCCAAGCGATCAATGTTATCAATGGTACCTTGGATTAATGGAAATAATGCTTTCATTGCAAATCGCTGATCGCAGCCTATCTTTTCAAACTGACTGAGTGCGAAATCCAGTGTTGCGACGAGATAATTCGAGCTAATCACCGCGGCGGCATGGTAAAGTGCCTTATCTTCCGCCAACATGACAAAATGTTCATAGGCAGCACGATTCATGAGGTCAATGACCTTTTGTGCTGATGGCGTTGAAGCAATTGGCTGACCATTTTCATGTGTCAACCCGGTTCCCTCTACGCTAAACACTGTCTGTCCCACCAGTTTCAGCGCCTGTTCAACTGAAGCAAACGCCTGAAGCGGGTGAATAGCATAACCCGATATACCTTTCTCTAAGAGTGGTGCAATCAACCCTGATTCGTGAACACCACTGGTATGAGCAATGATCTTGTCATCAAACCGCATTGGAAGTGTATGAAGCAAACTGACAACACCTTTAATGGCGTCATCATTAACGGTTAAAAACACAAAATCACACGCTTTGACGAGTGCTTCAGCTGACTCGAATGCTACACCATCAACGGCTGCTGCCGCCGCTACAGCATGATCAAATGTCTTGCTGTAATAGCCCATAACATTGAAATGCTTTCGGTGTAAATCCTGTCCAAGCGAGCATCCCACTCTGCCGGCGCCAATAAATCCAATTTTCATGTTCTTCTCCATTCGAAAAATTTATTGATTGTATAAATCTTTACTTTTAAGGAAATAACATCATTACCTTTCGTAGATCCTTCACGGCAACAGGTTGCATTTTCGTACGATGAAAATAGTGCCAATTGTCATGAAAGGGTTAAAATTTAAATGATGTAATTTTCTCATTTAAAAAGCTCTTTTTGCACAAGACAAAAAGAGCTATGGTATCATAACCTTGCTATTCCTGTCTCGGGCATATGCTCAGAGCAGTATTTGTTTTTTTCATACATTTTTCGTGCGATCTAAATCCAAATTGCGTATAGTCCATTAGGTACTATCGCATTTATTATAACATACTATCCTAAACAAAATATTACGTTTTTTTAACATTCATTTAACCGAACAACACTGGTGCAAGTATTTCAACTGCCTCTGCCCGCGTATAGGTTTCGCTTGCAGGTTCTTTCACATAAGCCTGATTGCTTCCAACTGCTTTGGCAACGCCGCCTATAAAATCAACCATAAACTCCATTGACACTTCTGCCTCTGCATTGACGGTTCCTATGCGATTTAAATACCCCATTGACCGTGCATATGTCAGATGCTTTGCATATGATGCTCTGTATTTTCGAAGATTCAGCCTTTTATCACGCGGTTCGGAAAGCAGTTCTTCCCGCAGCATTTTGTAGTAATCTCTTGGCGTTACCATGGTGACGAGCTCGCCGATTGTAATCTTTCGATTAGGCTGGAACGTGTTGTTGCGATAACCTACGATGAAGCCCGCATTGTCCATGCGCCGTGCCGCTTCAAATCCCGGCATGCCCTCGCCGAAATCTTCAAACGGCGACAGTTTCAACAGTTCTGACACCGTGATGACTTCATAATCATAAGATTCCAAAAGCGCAAGCTGTTTCGACAGCGCATCTGCAATCGGCGTCTGAATCGACATATTACAGCCGTCTTTCTGAAAGATAATCTGCCCATTCAATGCATTGGGATCACGCTCAAGCAATGCGCGCATTGGTGCAATCATCGCCTCGACATCTTTTTCGTAATTACCGCTCGATGCCTTCCACCCGCCGCCGTCATAACTTGCCGCCATGTAGTGATAGCCCATGATCGCATAGGCATCATAAGCATCATAACCGTCTTTGATTCGGTCAATATAATGCGGCGGTCTCGCAAATCGCATGCCTTCGCCGGTGAGTTCTGTGACCGCATCCTCTAAAGCAGATAAGTCTTCAACGACTTCAATGAGATTATGAAATGTTTCGCGCCTGCCGTAAACCATTCTATTCTTACCAAACAAAACATGTCGATAGCCGTGATTGGCCAGTTGATTCCCAGATTCAAACAGCATTTTTACGAGTTCAGGCTGATTGACCGCACCTGCCGACGCGTCTTTTTCAAAATCCGGATAGTGATCGTGTTTTATGCCGCCCCAGCTTGCCGTGTGCAGTTTGCCGCGCTGATCCGGATAGTTGTCAGCCGTCGTGCCAATGATGTCGAAGGTGCCTTTTGCGCCGTAAGCACGAAGGATCTCATTTAATGTAATGGTCAATCCTTTTCCCAGTGCTGCCGTATCCGGCGACGGTGGCAATGCGCTGGGACCATCATCAAATGTCATGGCGCAGACGCGTTTTGAAGCCAGTGGATAGACGCGTTCGATACGTCTTACAGGGGAAAGAAACTTCCCGGCACGTTCTTTTTTTACCTGCTTAAACCTTTGGTTTATTTTTCTTAAACTCTCATATCCAATCATCGCGTTCCCTCACTCATCTCATCCTAATCGTATAACCTTCCATTACACCATGTATTCGGCTTTTATCAAACTTATATCAAGCTTTTATCAAGTATTTCATATCGTCAAAGGCTTTCGTCTGCATATGCCAAAGTGCTATGTCCCCTTTGATCATGCATTCAGTCATTACGTCTATTCTGAATCCTTCCCCCGATATGTCATAATCAGCCCTTCAAGTGCTCTTCCAGATGGATTCAGCGCTAAAAAAAGACTGTATAAAAGTTTGGCAGTATTTTTTAGCAGTGCACCGGGTTTCTTTTGACAAATCGCCTTGTACATCTGACTGATACACTCATACATGGGATGTGTCGGATAACCGTATGCACGTGTTTGATAAGCTGCAAACTGTTTCAGTGAAAATGCTTCCGGCAGGCAGTCAATTTCTAAATAGGCATTGCCGACTTCCATGGGCAAATGGGCGTCACTGCCTGCGACAATGGGCTTCCCATATTTCTTAGCCGCTTGTACCGCCAGTGCATTTGCTTGAAAATGATTTCGCAAATAGGCTGAACGCGCATTGTAAACTTCAATGGCATCCACCTTTTGGAGCAGTTCATCTGAAGGCGGTTTTCCCTTTATGCGATATGGATGAGCCAAGATAATAAAGGCATCCTGCAGGCGAGCAGCTTCAATTACCGATGCACACTGGTAACGCCTTTCTTCGCACATTAAAATCGCCTCAAGAGGCGTTCGCAATCCCAGTACGATCAAATGCCCATACTCTGTCGAATATTCTGCGCCCCTTATAATCAGCGGTCGCCTTTTTGGATCAACATCCTTATAATGCGTTTCAATAACGCTATTGAGCGTTTCGATCTCTGACATGTTGTTATGGTCGACAATGACAACGCCATTTAATTTGCGAATGTCCATACGCTCCAATATCGTTTTAAACTGCATATAGGAATCTAATGAAATTGCTGAATGAACATGAAAATCTATCTTCATATTTTTACTCCATGATAAAACGAGGTAGTGCCATCCATCTTAACGTCGATGTAAAAATGCATTCATCATGTATTTAATGCCCGGATGGGGATCATTCAAACTCAACAGGCCATCTTTGGTTGACGGGTTAATCAAATGGCCGAAATAGCTCAAAATACCCATTGGATGTTTGCGAATATTGCCAACCGTTGACAAGAAGTCCTGTAAAACAAACTGCATGCGAACACCCAGCCGATAGCGACCGCCAAATGATACTTGTCCCTGATACGCTGTAGACAGTCGCTGAACAGATTTATAGTAGGCAAACGGCATATCACAGCCAGCTTGCAAGGATAACATCATGCTGCCCCAAAACCTCGGGTTGATTTCCATTAAATAGACGTCGCCGTCAATTTCTCCCTTGAATTCCACCATGGCAAATCCTCGCCAATTCAATGCTCTCAGCAAATCCACGGCATAACGCACCATGCGATCATCCCATATGCTCTCGCACAGGGTGCTTGGGCCGCCGCTGACAGGATACTCCCTCAATCGCTTATGGCAAAAAATCGCCGTTGGTTCATGCGAGCCATCAAAGACGCAAGAGACGCCAAAACCACTACCGGTTACATAGCGCTGCACCAATGGCGATGCCTGAATGGCATGCATATTTGAATAGGCAGCAATAAAATCTTTGGCATTGTCAACAATGCGATAGCGCTGCTCAGGCTTGAGTGTCAGGCGTTCAGCAAATCGATATTTTATGACCACCGGATATGTCAGTCGATCAGCCAATGATTGAATGGTTTCTTCCTCTTTCAGCCACGTCGTTTCTGGGAACGGCACATTGACATCCTTGGCAACTTCCGACAGCAAAAAAGTATTGTTCGCCCGTTCCAAATTTTCATGGCAGACCAAATGATATTCAAAGTACGGTTTGATTAATTCACTGTACTGCACAATGCATTCATGTGTCTGACTTCTTGGCACAATCAATACGGGACACTCACCTGTTCGTTCCAGAATACGATTGCCAATTGACGCCAGCTGATTGATAAATGCCTGCTTAGATTGTTCCGGCCCCGTAATGACTTCTTGATAAGTGACATATTTCGAAAAAAAACCGAGTCTTTCATAGGGCTTTGTCGTTTCAAAAGCAACTGCTGTTATAGGAATGCCCTTTCTCCCCAATGACCAGATTGCCGTCATGGTCATTCTATATTGTATATCGGTAATGACGACTTCTCTCATACCGCCTCCTGCAAAATAGCTTGAGTCGAATCTTTGCTGATCTCAGGCGTACAGTTAACCCTCTTCAGCAATAAAAGCTCAATAAGTAAGGAAATTGTATCAAATCGCCAATATCGTGTCAATCAGCCACCGCACGAACGTCAGCACTGCCGCCCATGTAAAATTAAAAGCGGCTTAGACTATCGTCCAAACCGCTTACATTCATTATGGCTTATTGCGTTACAAAGTTTAGTGTTCCTTTGTCTTGGTTTCATACATGAGTGAATATTCTAAATCAACTTCACTCTCGCATCCTTTACATAATCCAAACTTGTTAACTTTTTTCTCATCGCCACAACGCTTACAAAATTCTACTTTGAATTGGTTGCCTTTAACAATATTTCTCATATAATCACCTCACATAGTTGTTCTCAAGTATTTTTGTATACAATTATTCTCTATGTGAATATTATAGCGAAAGGCATTGCATAATTCAAGTCCTTTTTAGCAGTTTTTTTGTTTTTTTTAAAAAAATATGAAATTTACGAACATTCAACTTGCATCTCAAGTTGCATGTTACTCGTTTAACCATTTAGAAAGGAACACATCCATTGAATCTGAACTGTAACCTCTTCGCCATGCAGCAATTCCAGGCAATTCATATGTTTCAACCAAGTTGAGTCTCGATTGCATTGATGTTTCGTCTTCAATCCATACACGATACTTTTTGTCATTTTCGTAATATTCAGCGTAATATTGTTCGGAAGCTGAATCCCATTGAATTTCCAACGATTTATCGTCTTTAAGCTGTGTCAGTCCATTCATGGTTATCGCTTTGGAACCCGTTTTCACGTACGTTCCTCTACTGTTCTTCGTTTCCTCCCATACACGCATATATTGTGGTACACCCAAGAGTATTTTTGACGCCGGAATTTCATTTAGCGTCATTTGAATGCTCTCCTCTGTCCAAGGCAATGAGGCAACGGGACCGCTTAGCGGGCTAGATCCCCAGAATTCATCATATGCCATCAGACATACATAATCTACAGATTGCCCTAAGCGAGTTCTGTCATAAACTTTGGACCACTGATCGCTGCCGCCAGGTCTCGTCACATCAATGCTCACTGTTAAATCAGCGGCCTGCAGCATCTCTGATGCATTTGCAATAAAGTCGGCAAATGCAGTCTGATCTTCTAGGTACATATTTTCGAAATCAAAATTGATGCCATCGAGTTCGTAAAAGGCACTGTAAAAAAGCAGCTGTGCAATGGCATAGCGTTGATCAATCTCGTTGGTCAGCAAATCATGCGTCCAGTCTGGGTCGAAATTGTTCTTAACCAGCCCCCATACTTTCACACCATTTTCATGAGCCGATCTCACATAAGAAAGTTCTGCGCTGTTGATGAGTATGCCGTTGACATTTAGATTAAACCAAGTTGGTGAAACAACGTTAATACCAGCTTCGAAAGGTGTTTTAAGCTTCGAAAAATTTTGGCTGAACTGTTCAATTGCTTCCCACGTCAAGCTGATCGGTTCATTGGATGAGGGTTTCACAGGATCATATGTCACTTGCGGTTCAAAGGCCACGGGTGTGGTCTGAACTTTCTCCTTAAGGTAAATCAAATGCCCTGTTGCATCCAGTGCTGATACATAGTCATTTGCACTGCTAAGCATATACACCGTTTCACTGACGCCTGCTTCACCATACCTTGCGAAACCATTCGGCAGCGCTTTATATTTTGTGACGCCCTGCTGGAGCATTCCTACGCCAACATTGGTCGTTTCATTATAAAGCAACAGGGCACCAGTCTCTTCAAAATACACATAGCGGTATGCATAAAGCCGGCACAATGTCTCCAAAGAGAGATACGCTCGGTCTTCATTGTAAACAAGCGGCACGTTAATCGCGCTCATATTGTCTTCGAGATATGCTCTAACCACTTCATTGTCTATATTAAACGCAATCTCAGACAAATCTACGTAAATACGCTGACCACTGTTTGACAGCGTTACCGTATCATCAATATACTGCGTCAATAAATCTAGTGCGATATAATGCTGACCTTCATAATCCGTCAAGTACTCTGATCCAATTAACTGGTCATTTAAATAGACAGCATTGAGATCTGCCTCATCATCAATAAGAGATGTCAGCAGCGATTGATAGCTTTGATTTAAAAAAAAGAGCTTTACACTGAGCCCAATAACACAAATGAGCAATATGGCAATGGCCAATTTGGATTTCATGATGCCTCCTCGCTAATGTCTTATGTTTGCTATCCTTATTATATCACGACATTAGAGGGATACGCTTTACAGTGCCGTTACAAGTATTGACGCATCGAAATAGATAATCGCAATTGCTGCTTGATTTTGAATGCGTGTCATATAAAGCACGGATGGTTACAGGCAGCGAACAAATGCTGAATGCAAGGCCTCTGCCGTATCATACCGATCAGCCTGATTTAATGCCAGAGCTTTTGCAAGTACATTGAGATGATCCGGTTTAAAGGATTTCAACCTGCTCTCATAACAACGGTAAAACGTCTTAACGTATGCAAAGATGTCAGAAGTTTCATTGTATTTTTCAGGTTCAAAAAGTGCCTCAGGCGCTGCATATGCAATGGTTCCCACAATCGAATCCTGTGCTTCATGAGCTGTTGCACTGCCAAAGTCAATAAAGGATATACTGTCGGTTTCATCTACAAGCAAATGTCTTGGGCATATATCGCGATGCAGAATATGCCGTTCATGCATCGCACTTAATACCTTTAACCCGTCTAAAAACAGCGCATCAAACGGCTGTTGACTTTGATTCAGCGGTACGCCTTCTGCATACTGAATAAACAAATGCATGATTCCGTCTCCCACTTGATAGTCCATAAGTCTGGGAATACCGCGAATGCCATTTAATGCTTTTAAATTTTTTACTTCTTCAAGCCCGCGATGCAGCGGCAATATTTTTTTCACGCGCTTGGCACGTGTCATCTCATTTATTTCTACTGTGCAATTATCGCTCAGCACACGCTCTTTTTCCCACATCCTTATAACTTGCCTCCTTTGGCCTCATATATTTTTACTGCATTGGTTCACCGATGATTCAATAGCCATCACCCATTATTGCGATGGCGGCCGACAGTGACTGCATGGTCTATAGCCATCCGCTTTCGCCTTTTCAAGTGTCGTCTTAATCTTACTAAGCCTTAAATGATAGCAGCTTCCGGTATGATAACATTCTCCCGTTCGTGTAATGTAGACGATGGTACTCTTAGGCTTAATCGTATCACCTGACAAAGCAGCGGATACCGGTACTGAAAACTGCTTTCTCATAACATTCAGCGGCAGGTTTATATCATATGTAAGGGTCCATACAAAGATGCCCTCATTGTCTAAACTGCTTCCGGCGCTGCTGTAAGCCGATACAAGCTCCAAATCATCGCATTTGCTCTTAATGCGCTGTGTCCCCCATGCTGCCAGCATCAAACGATTGACCTCTCTTACAGGCAACTCATTTGAAGTTAATGTCGCAGACATAATAACGGACATTTCTTTTGAAATCGTCTGCATTTCACCAACAACACGTGTTTCGACAAACAGACTATAGACAAACCCTATGGCTGTAAACGTGATGAGCATCGTAACCGTCATCACAATAAGGCTCTCAATGGCAATACTGCCTCGTCGCCTGCACTTTTTATCTCTCTGTTTTAACAAAGCCCTATTCATAATGACGCTCCGTCGTCATAATCACTTGATGATCCAGCGTGATCTCCACTTGGTGCCCAACAGCATAGTTTGAAAGCGGTGTGCTAATGTTGGCCTCCAGAATTGTCTGCAGATAGGCCAGCGTTTCGTCTACCGGCTGCCAAAACAACAATAATCTTAAGTAGTCTTGATAGTACAAATCCGTATCCAGTATATTATTCGTCTGCGTATGACTGCCTGTAGCATTGGCACCTGTCGCATTGCCACCTGTCGCATTGGCGCTGGCTGCTGCAGAAATATCTTCAACAGTCGATGTCATCAGCCTTGTTGAGCTCAATTCAAAATCTGCATACGTCTTAACAAGCGGCAGCCCCTTGCCATTATGAAGTGACTTTATATCAAAAATTGATTCGCCAACGCTCCACGCTGTTACCAGAGCACCTTGGGCAAGTACCTGAAAAGGCATTGGAATGGCAACGGTCACACTGACCACCTGCTGTCTTGCCGTAGCATCTGTCAACAATGTCATGGCATTGCTCAATGTTCTCAATGCGAGAATCTTGCCGTCAACAATGGTTTGATTTAATTGATCATCTGTTGTATGCCCGATCAAATACTCAACTTCACCTTTATAAACACCTTCTCTATCTGATTTCGTCCCGGGAAAATCAAAATTACGCACGGTTCCAGGATCTTTGCTCTTCAGTACACCTAGGCAATATTCATTGATAATCATTTTTTCATCCAGACCAATGGCAATTTGCTTAAAGGCTTCTCTTTTAAGTTTCACCTCATCACGCTCTGAACCGCTTATCATGCCAACTGTACTTTCATAATATGTGGATAATGACGCTTTAATTGACTTTAATTTATCCCAGGCACTACTTGATTCACTTGCATATGTATTGCTAAAAGTTTCTGCCTCTGCCGAAAACTGTCTTTGAAGCCTTTTCAGCCTTTCTTCCAATCGATCGATGTCATCCTTTAAATCCTTTTTATCTTCTTTTAATGCTTTAATCGCCTCACTAATGGCCGGCTTTTCTGATACTTTTGCATTATCACGTCTTTCTTTTAATTTATCAATCCGATCATCAAGCGTATCCACATCATCTTCTAAGTCATCAATATCCTCTTCTATTTTTTTCATATCTGAAATGCTTTCCGATCCTTTTTCTATAAACACTTGAAGTTCTTGTGCAAGGGCTATCGAAGCTGCAACATCTTGATCATAGGCATTTTGATCTTCAAATGTCGGACGCGCATCATCAATCACCTGCTTCAGCGCTTGTTTTGCATTTGACAAGTCATCGAGCTGACCTGTAATCGCAGCAGACGACATGCCGACACAATCGCGCAAATCATTTAACTTATCCGCAACCTTATAACGCTCAAACGTATCAAGAAATTTTTCATTTACTTTTTTAACGGATTCAAATCGCTGGTAAACACCCTCATTTGCCATTTTTTTATCTGCCCAACTTAAAGCCAGGTCAATCGCCTCAGATACGCCTTCTGCGGAACCTGCCAGCAATATCGCTGATTTAAAATATTCAGGTTTTGAGAGCGTTTCATATGAGACATTGTAATAGACGCGATCCTTGTAACCATTTCGGACGATAAGCTTATTAAAGAGATCATGCATTTGATCACTCTTTTCATAAGCTAAAATACGATAATCATCATAGAGAACGTTGCTGAACCTCGCCAATCGCACCTCCGAGACTTCAACACCCGTTATAATCGCATTATTCTCAAGCTTTCGCTCTTCCAGCTGCTGATAAATCATAAAAATACCAAACAAAATAACTGGCACGACGATAACGGCAAAAATAGAAACACTGCCACGTGATGCGCGATTCAGCATTTCTGTCACCTCCTGAACAAATTAGCCGCTTCATTAACATACTGTTTAAGCAAAAGCATACGTCTATAGTTAAATTTATAATCACGACGT
Source organism: Clostridiales bacterium (assembly GCA_030446305.1). Classification (GTDB taxonomy): domain Bacteria; phylum Bacillota; class Clostridia; order Peptostreptococcales; family Acidaminobacteraceae; genus Fusibacter. The sequence goes on from JASUSA010000001.1 coordinate 21,734, forward strand.
TCAAGTTCTACCTCAGCTAATTCCTCCCCCAGTGCTGTATTAATCCCATTTTCAATGGTAAATGTCTCATGGCTCTTGTAACGTTTCAGCAAACCAAGATTATTCACTTCGATATCGGCTATAAGCCCACTGCCGTTTTGCGGCACGGATACATTGCCATTGCCCGGTAAAGGGGGCACGCCGTTCACAGTTTCCAAAAAGCTATTTTCCATTTCAATTGCAGCATAGGTCTCCATTGCAATATCAATAAAAAAGCCTAAGATGCCCAATAACAGAATAAAGACAACCGTAAAGGCAATTGTCGTTTCAAGTGTTAGCATGAATACCTCCAAGATTTAATTTAACATATTTGTTATATTTTTACATTTTAGCATAAAAAAATGAACCCCACAACTGTTAATCGTCATCATTTGTCATGAATTATCATCATTTGATGTCCACTATAATTGATTAATCATTCGTCATTGGGATCATTGTCAAATTTGAGGCTTTCGTTATGCATTTTTATCCAAGCCATATTTATGTCTTTTACGTGTAATCGTCGATGGGTCAACCTTTAATATTTCTGAAGCTTCGCCAAGGCCATACTGTGAAAGAACAAAAGCCAGTAACGCTTTTTCATAATTTTCAACAGATGTTTTCAAAGAAAAATCACTGGCTTTAAAAGTGTCTTCATTGAATAAATGATTTTCATTAACCTGTCGTGCGCTTTCATGCAAAAATAATTCTGGGAAATAAACAAACTCCAACTTTTCATTATCACTCATGATGACAAGGCGTTCAATAAAGTTCTTAAGCTCTCGCACATTACCAGGCCAGTGATATGCCGTTAAATCTTTGTATGCCGTAGGGGTTAGTAATTTAATTTTATCGTATCGCTTACAAAACATTGCCAGAAAATATTTGCTGAGTATGCGAATATCTTCAGGTCTTTCCCACAGTGGCGAAATTGTCAGCGGCAAGACGTTAATACGATAATAGAGATCTGCTCTAAATGTTTTCTCCGCCACCTTATGTTCCAAGACAGCATTCGTTGCCGTAATCAGTCGAAATCTTATCTCACGCGATTTCAATGCCCCAATGCGCTGTACCTTTTTTTCTTCAAGCACTTTCAGCAGTTTCCCCTGCAAATTTAATGAAAGGGAATCTATCTCGTCGAGAAAGAGCGTTCCATTCTCTGCCGTTTCAATCAAACCAGGCTTTCCCGTTGCCAGCGCACCTGTAAATGCCCCTTTTTCATAGCCAAACAGCATTGATTCAAGCAGCGTCTCTGGGAATGCTGCACAATTGACTTCAACGAGTTCATGACTGCCAAAGCGACTCTCATTGTGAATATATCGCGCCAAAACACTTTTACCCGTTCCGGATTCTCCTGTAATGAGTACTGCCGTATCAACTTTCGAGACGCGCTTTGCCTGTGCAATGAGCCGTTTCATTGATGCACTCTCATAAATCAAATCCGGTGATTTATCACCTATTTGTTTAAGCTCTCGGTCTGTACTTTCGCCTTCCATCCAGACGCTCATCAACAGTTCCTGCAAATGCCCCATGATCATGGACATAACATAAAGAACGTCGCCATTTTCATCCAAAATAGGTGATGAGAAGCCAATGATTTTGTGCGCTTTCCCTTCATCCGTATAATAAGTATTTGACAAAAATGCAGGCTTTTTGCTTTCTCTTACGCTTTTTGTAATATTGCGTTTAATCAATCCTTCCCGATACATTTCATCAAAGTTCAGCACCATAAATGCCGCTCTCTCCATATCTACTAAATCCAGCATTGACTGATTTACATAGGTTACAGAGCCATTTTTATCTGTTACAAAGATGCCGAACACCATGTTGTCCAGCATCATTTCATATAGTGCTGCATCACTCATCGAATTTCCCCCTTTACATGCATACAGCATAAACGCCTATGTGCCAAATCACCATTTTTAAATCCATTAACGGCATCTCGAACACGCTTTTAGCGCTTATTATCCTCAATCTCTCAATTTCCTATTCTCCTATTCTCTTATTCTCTTATTCTCTTATTCTCTTAATTTCTTAATTTCTTATTCTCTCATTTTCTTATTTTCTTAATCTCTCAATCTCTTATTCTCTTATTTTCTCATTTTCTTTATATCTTCGCTTAATATTCTCATTTTCTGTCCTGATCTGCAACTACTAATAGTAATAATTTTATAAGATTTCAAGCGGCAGTTCATAAAGGCGAATGGCATTGTTTCTTAATATATCCTTTGCTATTTGAACAGCAACAGGCTCAGTGACAATACCATCGTCGATCATCCCTGCCAACGCCAGATAAACAGCTCTTCTGCCGGTCTTTGCACAGGTAAAGAGAAATCGCTCGCCTAAGAGCGTATCTGAACCATATAAAATCTTTTTCCAAAGTGCTGGCACTTCCAAAAAATTTCTCAGCATTTTGGCGATTATCGTTGGATCATTGGCAAACATCACTCTTCCTGAAATATCAATGTAGACATTGTTGACTGTCAGCGGTTTAGACGCCATCGCCATTAACTTTGCATTGTCAAACATTGGGTAACCTGCGTGCAGCAGCACAATTTTCGCTTGATACGTTGTTTCATCTTTCAAAAAATTACTTAGGTTGATAGGATTGGTTACATCAATGTGTCCATCAATCAGTGCCGTATGAAGCTGAACCGGCATTCCGTTTTGCGCCGACTTCTCCATTACCTTCCATACGATAAAATCCTGAAATGCACGGTAGGCGTTTGCATCACCGCTGCGCGCTGCTTCGTAAAGTTTATTGCCGGTTTCCGAAGGCTTTTCAAAATACAGGCTCCTCACATAGGCGGAAATAATTTTATAACCCTTATAGCCTTTCAATTTGTAGTCGTCCAATACGCGGTCGACCATTGCCATATACGTATCGAAGTCGGGATCATCGCATACGCCATAAGTCTTTTTTATCTCACTCAGTATATAACCAAAACTCAATACATAAGGTTTTGCCATAGGCCGATCCGTTACAAAATAATCGCCAAACGGATACATCAATGGATCTATCATTGGTATTAGTGAAATGTTGGCTTCATCCTTTAACGCTTCCGGCAAAAATAGATTTGAAATGACGTGCTCGACATTTCCCATTTTCATAAAATCATTAAATGTCTGCTTAAGATCACAGCGTTTTGCTTCATAGGCAACGGCAAGCTTTTTATATTGACTGGCTTGATTCAAATCTTCAGGTATAAAACCATAATAATTCACATAAGCCTCTTCGTGTAGCGCTTCCAAATATGGAAATCCAAAAGAACTCTGTATCGGCGGCAAGTATACATCAGACGCTGGAAGCAACGGTTTAATATAAGCCCCCAGCTCATTTACAGCCTGCGTTATCCCAACATGTGCATGATCATCTACAATTGAAATAGTATCCGTGATACGTCTTAACTCAAAATACATATTGACCTCCTATTCAAATAGCCGCGTGTCTTTTATCATCACACGATACAAATTATTTATACGCAAGCTTCATGCCAATTAGACAAAGGGCTAATTGGCATGATTCGGTGCATTTTTCGATATGAAAACCGGCTTCTTTTAAATATTCGTGCACATTTGCATTACTTTGATTTGCAGCCTTGTATTTTCATGCAATATTGCATGCTATTTAAGATACACATTTATCATCTTGGGAATTCCAACAATCATGCTCGTGCAAAATTGCACGTTTTACATGTACATAGCCACGCACGTTTCGCGTGCATATCGCATGCTTAACCATCCCTTTCAAAAACAGAAAATGCACCTTTTCACCATACGATTCTTAATCGTCGTACCATTGTGAAAGGTGCATTTTTTATATACCGTCCATAAAGGACATGCTCATTCTAACTAAAACTTATTTTCAACCGTATGCCGACTAACCGATTTCTCGGTCCGTCAATTCACGGTTGACGCGATTTCGCGCACGTACACGATCCGTTTCGTTCAAAATGCGTTTACGCAAACGAAGTGAATCAGGTGTAATTTCCAAAAGCTCATCGTCTTCAATAAATGTCAGTGCTTCTTCCATGGTAAAGATTTTAGGCGGCAGCAATTTAATGGCATCATCTGAACCAGAAGCGCGCGTATTGGTCAATTTTTTATTTTTGGTCGGATTAACCGTCATATCGTCTTTACGAGAGTTAATCCCAATAATCATGCCCTCATACACGTCTGTGCCGGCATCAATGGTCATAACAGCGCGTTCAGACAAATTGAAAAGTGAATATGCCATTGCCGTTCCACCTGTTTGGGAAACGAGCACACCGTTGTTACGCTTTGGAATTTCACCTTTGTACGGTTCGTATTCATAAAAAGATCGAAGCAAAATGCCTTCACCGCGCGTTGTATTGATAAAATCACTGCGATAGCCTAAAAGGCCGCGTGTTGGTACAGTAAATTCAATACGCGTATGGCCATCTTCCGTTGACATCGTCTCCATTTGTCCTTTACGCTGATTGAGTTCTGATATGACGGCACCCGCATATTCATCCGGTACAATTGCCGTCACTTTTTCAATTGGTTCGCAGCGTGCACCGTCAATGACTTTTGTGAGAACTTGCGGTTTTGACACGGCAATCTCATAACCTTCACGGCGCATGTTTTCGAGCAGAATGGATAAGTGCAGTTCGCCTCTTCCTGAAACCTTAAAACCATCTTGAACAGAGTCCAGTGCTTCAACGCGTAAGCCGACATTGACTTCGAGCTCTTTCTCCAGACGGCTTTTAATATGGCGGCTGGTGACAAATTTACCGCTCTTGCCGCAGAAAGGTGAATCATTTATCAGAAAGTTCATTGATAGTGTTGGTTCTTCAATTTCGATAAGCGGCATTGGATCAATAGCATCCGGCGCACAGATGGTTTCGCCAATCGATAAATCTGCAATTCCAGAAATAACGACCATGTCGCCAGCTACTGCTGATTTAGCCTCAGTTTTAGCCAATCCCTCATATACATAGAGTTTGCCGATTTTCGACTTTACAACACTACCATCTCGCTTGCACACAGCAACCTGTCCGCCTTGCTCAATCGTTCCCTGTACAACGCGGCCTATTCCAAGTCTGCCGACGTATTCATCATATCCAAGCGAGGATATCTGCATTTTTAAAGGCGCTTCTACTGGCGCGTCATACGGTTTGACATGACTTAAAATCGTCTCGAAAAGCGGCGTTAAATCAGTGCTGTCATCTTCGATTTCGTATTTTGCAATACCTTGTTTCGCAATACCGTAGATTATTGGAAATTCGAGCTGTTCATCAGATGCATCAAGCTCAACAAAGAGATCAAATGTCAGATTGACAACTTCTTCTGCACGCTGATCTTTTTTATCAATTTTGTTAATCATCAGAATTGGTCTTAAGCCACACTCAAGTGATTTCTTGAGGACAAACCGCGTTTGCGGCATTGGACCTTCACTTGAATCCACCAACAGAATAACCGCATCGACGGTTTTCATAATTCGCTCAACTTCTGAAGAGAAGTCAGCATGCCCCGGTGTATCTACAATGTTGATTTTATAATCCTTGTACATAATGGAACAATTTTTGGAATAAATCGTTATTCCACGTTCTCTTTCGAGATCATTGCTGTCCATAACACACTCAGGAACGGCCTCATTGGCTCTAAAAACACCACTTTGGCTTAAAAATGCATCAACGAGTGTCGATTTCCCGGCATCGACGTGTGCAATAACGGCAATATTAATGATCCCTTTACGATTTGACATTTTTTACTCCTAATCTAATATGATACGTTTAACCTGCGCTGGCAAGCGCATTTATAAAAAAGCTGTCCTGTCCGTCCTGTTATCGGCCCATTGCAGCATGGTGACACACTAATATTGTATTTCATAATAGTCACAACAGGCATAGCTGTCAAAATGATTGCGTCTATCGTCAAGCGTCTTCTCTCTGATTCTTCCTATTATTGTATACAACTTATATATTGTATAACACTTTTGGTTTAAAAGATACTTAAAGTTTTAATTTAACAGTAAGTTTACAAATGAGGCAATTGCAGACGGCTGTGTAATCGCCTTTTCTCATTAGCGCAATCAATTGGCTGTATCCCAGATTAGCTTCGATGAAGCGCATAAAAAAACATCACCGCTTAATGCTAGTGATGCCATGTGCGAACTAATCCATGTCATTATCATCATAACCCTTAAAAAATATCAAAAATACACCTGATCCCAGCATAAATGTCGTCAATGCCGTGCGAATATAAGAATCAATGGGAATCATTGACCCCAAGAACATGGCGGCAATGCTGACTGCAATGAGAATCAGGCCAACTTTACGATAGCTCATATAACAACCTTCTCCTCTGCTCTGATCTCTGCCAATCCTTCGTTGATATAGCCTCTAAGCCAGCTTAATACTTCAACATTATTGATCGATATGCCTTCCAACAGCTTTTTGATTTCCTTCGTATTGAGCGTAAATGTTCTGCCCTGAATCTGATGGGTATAAATAAGATCCATCTCTTCACATACATTCAAAATCGTAACAATCGTCTCTGCCATATTGCCAAGTGGAACGCGATCAATATGGCTGTACTGGAAAGTCGCCATAATTTCAGTTCCCTTTCCCAGCTGACTCTTTATTTCAAAGCTCCCGCCACACTGAAGCGCTGATATTTTAAAAAGCGGAATGCCCAGACCGACTTTTCGCGTCGTTCGCGTCGTATAGAATGGATCGACAACCCGCTTTACTGTTTCTTCGTCCATGCCAATGCCATCATCTTTGATTTTAATCGTCAGCAAATCACGGTCATAATCTTCAATAATCGCTATTCTGAGTGTTTCGGCTTCTGCCTTAATAGAATTTTGTGCAATGTCCAATATGTGTAATGACAATTCTCTCAATCAAATCACGCTCCCCGCAAACACTTAAACACCGCTGCTGCTGTCTTTTCATCCACTTCAAGATAATACTCAGGTTCGGATATTGCAGCGAGCGCATGTGCATCAGAATTAAACAACTGTACGTAATGATCAAAAATTCCTGGTGGCAAGGGTGCACCTTTATAGATTTCAACCGTACGGATATCAGCCGATTTCGGCATAAAGCCAAGATTGGCGAGAATGCTGTTGCTGCCCTTGTTGACATGTGCAGGTATTGCAATACCGCCATGCTGTTTAACCAATGCGATAAGTGCTTCAAAGCTTAAATCCATTGATGTTATCAGCGTGTACGCATACGTATCAATGATGCTGTCTGTGGTATCCATCAAATACTGTTCACCGAAATAATCTGGGCGGTTTGGCAAACACAGCCGATACGTATCAAATATTTCAAAAAAAGCCTGCATATGTTCAAGTGTTTCAAAATAGCAGAGAACATGTACCTCTTCCCGAGTTTGAACTTCCATTCCCGGAATACATAAAATGCCTTGCGCATTTGCCAATTCACATACAGGCGCGACATTGCCACAGTGATTGTGATCTGTCACCGCAATAATATCAAGCCCTTTTAAAGCACTCATATTGACAATGTTATTTGGCGTCATCGTCTCATCACCGCACGGTGACAAACAACTGTGCATGTGCAAGTCATAATACAGTTTCACTACTCAATACCCGCTTCATATAAAATCTTAAAAATATGATAGGAATCCAACGGTGTTGACAAGAGAATAATCTCCTGCTCATTGGCTTTATCAATAATTTCCGCGTCAATTTTAATGCCTTCAGGAATAATGACACATGCAAAATCCAAAAGTGCGGCTACCGCCAGAATATTATTATGCGTCTGTACAGTAATCCAAGCGGTATTATTTTTTCCCTTTGCCATTACCCAACTCAGCAAGTCACACGAGTAGACATTTTCAATTGTCCGGTCAAGTGCTTCTGCTGACAGCTTGGTAAAATCGTACTGAGCCACCAAATCATTTACAGTGATCATAACGGCCTCCTTATACTTCATTCTTTATCGTTTACTTTATCGCTTTCGTGTTCATTTTACATGTCTTTTGTTTATGTTTTATGTTAGATCTGTTTCATATGCTTTATACTTGAGGAAATTGCATCATTCAAATATGAATCATTTTTCCTTATTCTCCTGCTGCATCTGAAGCACCACACAACGTGAAATTGTCGCTCGTTTGTTGACGATGTCTTCGACTAAAACGCGACAGGTTGGCGCACCGCAAGCACCACAGTTGATACCGGGCAGTATCTGTGATATTTCTTCAATTTGCGCCATTTTTTCCAGCGCTTTTCTAAAATCCGTATCCAATTTGAAAATTGGCAATGCCTCAATTGGCGAATCCCATGCCATGTTTTCAGCTTTTAACGGCATATCAACATTGATTTCTTTTGTAAGATCATAATTTTTCACATGTTTCCGAATACGATTTTTGCCAATAAATGTATTTTCTACATTGAGCGGACCGCCGACACAGCCGTTGACGCATGCATAACCTTCAAAAAAATCCAAGGTATTGAGCTTGCCGAGTTCCATTGTCTCAAGTACCTTTATAACCTCTTCTATGCCATCGACAGCAATATAATCCTCTATTTCCATTGCATAACTTTGGCCGCCAACGCGTCCCCATCCAATGCCCTTGCCCGTTGCGCACTGAATTTGACGTTTTACTTCAATTTTATCAATGAATTTCATCAGACGATAATAAACTTCCTCTGTGGAAATGGCTTCATCAATATGAGAATGTGTCAGACCGATTGGGTTTTTGATACTCGTAATTTTTGCTGGACATGGTGTAATATAGAAGATACCAATATCCTCTCGCTTCATGCCCGCATCTGCAAGCTTCTGTTCAATAAAACGCGCTGCAATTTCCATTGGCGATTCGAGTTTAATAATATTGTCAATCAGCGATGGAAATCTTATTTGAATAAGTCGTGTGATCACGGGACAATAAGTTGAAATAAGTGGTTTATTCTCCGTTGTTTCTTGGATAATTTTCTTTTGATAAATGGATAGGATTTCAGCGGCATGCGCCAGATCAAAGACATCGTCAAAACCAAGCTGCAACAAACCGTTGTATATTGTATTCATATCGTGTTCCAATCCGAATTGGCCATAAAATGATATTGCTGGCAAAGCCACTTTGTATTTATATCTATCAAGCGTTTCAAGTGTACTTACTTGTGCACCCTTTGCATGAAAAGGACAGACGCGCAAACACTCGCCACAGTCAATACATCTGGATTCAATGATCTTCGCCTTTCCGTCAACAACGCGGATAGCTTGTGTTGGACATCGATCCAAACAATGCGTGCAGCCATTGCAATAATCCTTTTCAAGAATAACCGAATGCCAGTATTCTTTCATGTATGCCTCCGTTCGATCGGTCTTAATACGGTCCTGTCATCGCCTTCGTTGTCATACTTTCTCAGCCATCGTTCCTAAGTATAGCGGACAATCATTTTTACCTTCGTCCCTACGCCCACTTCCGATTCGATCACAAAATCATCGGAGACTTTTTCCATATTGGGAAGTCCCATGCCAGCGCCAAATCCCATCTCGCGCACAGCAACTGAAGCCGTTGAAAAGCCTTTGGTCATCGCCAGCTCAATGTCTGCAATGCCTGGGCCAACGTCTTCTACATAAATTTCAATGCAATCCGGCTTAATATACACCTCCAAAGTCCCGCCTTCCGAGTGAATCACCAGATTGATTTCTGCTTCATATGTTGCAATCGCCGCCCTTCGAATAACCGTAGCGTCAATTGCCAATTGCTTTAAGACCTTTTTAATTTTACTCGAAGCTTCTCCTGCCCTCGTAAAATCATCGCGCAAAATTTGATACTTCAACCGCATTGCTACGTCGCGCTCATCTTTAAAATACTTATCCATTCATACCCACCTATATCTGTAGTCCCTTTAAACCTTCCTTATATAGAATGCCAGATACGGTAAAGAGTGTATGCTTCGTCGTCAATAAAACAATTTCTTTTTCCTTCGCTAATGCAACGACTTCCTCGCACGGAACCTTGCCACGTACAAAGAGAATGGCCTTTAAGTCAAGCATTTCTGCTGTTCGAATCACTTGCTGATTAATTAGCCCAGTTATCAGCAGCGTGTTTTCTTCAACATATGCCAGTACATCGCTCATGAGATCTGAACCAAACGCTGAACTGACTTCATGGTCGAGACCTTCTTGACAGGCAATCACCTCGCCATCTACAAACGCCATAATTTCCTTTAACGTCATAATGCCCCCTAAAATGACTTTCGCTACTGTTTCTTTATTTGCAGCGTAAAGGCGGATCTAAAAAAGTTAATATTTTAACAATCCCTATTTTCATTATAACATCTAACCCAAGTCTATTCAATTTTATTCATTGAAATTTTGCGAAAAAAAGCTTGTTTTTTGACCTTTGAATCATGACACCTTCTGACATCTATATACATGCATTTTTCAGTTGCTTTCAACCGCTGATACATTAGCGCATAATCTTGAAACTAACGTATGCGCTTCTCTAAAAAGGCAGTCACTTTTTCATATAATTCATCATTAATATTCTCAATTGACCGCAATTGACCATCGTGAATACAGCTGACAACATCCCAGCCATACAGTGAGCTGACAAAATGAGCATTATTATATGACTTGACCAAATGTGACGTATCTTTTTCATGAATATCTTTTTCCTGCTCACCGGTGATCTTGTTCTGACGTGCCTTAATGAGCTGTTCACTCACTGCCGGTGGCATATCCAGAAAAAAAACGATATCCGGCTTAGGAATTTTATAAATCTCATATTCCAATTGCCATAACCATGCCAGAAAGGTTTTCTTTTCAGGTTCATCATCAATCTTTGATGCTTGATGCACCATGTTGGCAGTCGTATAGCGATCGGCAATAATAATACCTCCCTTTTCATAATGTGCTCGCCATTTGGTCATAAATGAGGCATACCGATCTGCCGCATAAAAAGTTGATGCGACATAAGCCGTCACGTCCTGCGGATCTTCGCCAAACGCGCCTGAAAGATACATTTTCACAAGTGATGAAGATTCCGACTCGTAATCCGGAAAACTCAGTCTGATGACACTGTGTCCCTCTTGCTTCAAGCGCTCATAGAGCGCGCGCGTCTGTGATTCTTTGCCGCTGGCATCAACGCCTTCAACTACAAATATTTGTCCCGACATGGTTATTTCCTTTCGTTTCTTTATATCAAAGGAAATTGCATAACCAGCATTCGTTCCGCCTTCACGACAATATGTTGTACTTCAGCCTTGTGATAGATATACATATTGCGGAAAAAGCTTGAAATTTAAATGATGCAATTTCTTTGTCTTTCTCTATTTTAAACTATTTATCTTGTTTTTGAAACCATACATTTAAAAAACATGCGCTTTCCATCCATCTTCACGTCTACTCGGACAACATGTCAAACAAACCGATGACCGTTTCAGAGGATGATCAGCGCATATAATAATAGACAATAAAAAACGACAGACTAAAAATCTGCCGTTTTCGCCGCAGCAAAATGCTGCCGGAATTGAAATCATGCTAAAATAAAATATGGTAATTATCTCTCAATGTCGTTCTGACATTGTGAATATGAATACGCATCACGCGCTCTGCTTCATCGGGATCACCAGCCTCAAGTGCGTGAAATAACGCTGTATGTTCTTCAAGCGATTGATTGCTCCGACCTGTGATGAGAACCGTGCGTTTGTTGTATCGCCTCAACTGCAGCCTGATAGATTGTATCAGTTCAATTGCTTCACGATTTGGACAAATATCATACAGCACTTGATGAATCATATCGTTTATTCCCGAGTATTCGAGCAGTTTATTTTCCGCTAGAAATCCCTTCATTTCCCCTAAATTATTTCGAAGAATTGAAAGCTCTTTTTCTGTGATAACCTTTGCTGCACTGTAGGCAATAAGCCCTTCTAGCCGCTCTCTTATTTCAAGGAGATAAACGGCTTCTTCCAGCGTCAGTGACTTAACGCGAGCGCTCTTGTTTGCTTCCAGTTCAACGAGTTTTTCGTTCACTAGCATCATCAAGGCTCTTTTAACCGTGTTTCTGCTAACGCCAAGCTCCTCAGCAAGCGCTGATTCAACCAGTGTTTGCGATGGAACATACACGTGATTTAATATTCTGCTTTTAATGGTTTCATATGCCTTTTCTCCGGACAGTGACAAAAAAATCGACCTTCCTTTCGCTAAATTCAAACGATTCGCATGCCTATTATACCATAAATTGTGATGACTGAAAACTGAGTGTATTAACGATTTCAATCACCCATGTTTAGTGTTGTCTTTAAATAACTCCAGCTTTCGCCAATGTATCGTCAATCGCCTTTTTCGCAATAACGCCAGAAAGTATTTCCGCCATCCGTGCACGGTCTTTTTCGAGTTTTGCTTCCGCACCCTCTAAAATCGCTTGCCATTGATTTTTTGGTACGACGACAACGCCATTGGCATCGCCTACAATAATATCCCCGGGTGTCACTGCCACACCGCCGCATGCAATAAGGCCGTTTATTTCACCGGGACCATCCTTGTCGCCGACAGCAGGTGTGATACACCTTGCAAAAACTGGTGCATTGCCCTGTTTCAATTCTAAAATATCGCGAACACCACCATCAATTACAAGGCCGCTGACACCTTGTGCCATTGCTGCGGTCGCCATGAGATCACCCATAACGCAATTGCTGTCACAGCCACATGTATCCACGACAATGACATCCCCAGGTTTAGCCATGGCTATTGCCTTATGCAGCATCAAGTTGTCGCCCGGACGCATTTTAACCGTAAGTGCACATCCAGCGATCGTCAGCATTTCATCAATGGGTTTTATTTGATGATGCATGGCATTAAATTTATTAAGACCGTCGCTTACTGCACAAGTACCCGCTTTTTTAAAGCGTTCCAGTATTGCATTGTCAAGGCGTTCAAAATCATCATTAATTCTAAATCCAATTTTACCTTTGTTTATATTTTCCATAACCAGTTCCTTTATCATTTATTGTGCAAGACAATTACATAATAGCCTTGCGTTGAACCTTTGTCACAATAAGGTCGAATACCCCACTTTCAGCGAACTTCCCCATTGTGGCAAAGGCGTTAAATTTGAAAGATACAATACGTTTCTCTTTCTTCATTGTTGCGTTTAGATCTGTAAAAAATCACATTAATATTTATTACCATCTCTATTAATTGGTTCATCATGCAGCGTTTGCTGCAGACATTCTTTTCCGAATGGTAAATTCACCGGCGATAATCACAGCACTCAGAACCAAACCAACAATACTCAGGATCGGTGGATTTGCCATAAAGAGCATGATCGCACAAGGCAAGAGCAGTAAACGGCTCACTATAGAGAGCTTTGTGCCAAACCATCCAATTAATGATGACGCCAGTACCAAACAGCCGATCATCGCTGTTATAAATGCGATGGCAATTTGCATACCATTGCCAACGAGCAGCAGTTCTTCGTTAAAGACAAAAACAAATGGAATAATAAAGCCCGTCGCCGCCAATTTAAGCGCATCAATCCCCGTCTTCCAGATATTTGCCTCCGCAATGCCTGCCGCGGCAAAAGTTGATAGTGCCACAGGCGGCGTAATCGTTGACAGCGCCCCAAAGTAGAGAATAAATAGGTGTGCTGAAAGCGTTGAAGCACCCATTTTAATCACAGCAGGTGCAACGAGCACTGCCAAAATCATGTAAGCAGCAGATGTCGGCAACCCCATCCCCAAGAGCAGACTCGTGAGCATTGCGAGAATCAAAGCAATTAGCAGTCTTCCTGCAGCAATGCCTTCAATGATGCCGCTGATTTTTAAACCAAGGCCTGTTAGGTTGATAACACCCATGATAATGCCGGCAAGAATGCAGGCAGATGCAATGGGGGCAATACCGTTAGCCGCTTTTTTCAGTGCTGTTATAAAATTAGCGAACGTCATATTGGCACGATTAACAATAAAGCCAACCACCAGTGTCGCAATAATGGCACCAAATGCAGAACGTTGCGGACTGTATCCTTTAAAAAGCAGTGCAATCAGCATGACGAGGGGGAGAAAGTAAAGCCATCCGCTTTTTAGTGTTTGAAAAAAGTCTGCCAATTCCTCTTTTGGAATAGCGGGAATATGATCGCGTCTTGCTGTGAGATACACCCCGGAAGACAGTGTCAAATAGTAAAGAACCGCCGGAATTAATGATGCCATCGCAATGGTTGCGTACTCAATCCCAGTTATTTCACTCATGAGAAAAGCAACTGCACCCATAACCGGCGGCATAATTTGTCCACCGCTTGATGCAACAGCTTCAATGGCGCCAGACATACTCGGCTTAAAACCAACTTTTTTCATCAGCGGAATCGTAAACGTTCCCGTCGTTACAACATTCGCCGCACCAGAGCCATTGATGGTTCCCATGAGCATTGATGAATAAATAGCTGCCTGAGCCGGGCCACCTCTGGCACGACCTGTCAGCGAAAATGACATGTCGACAAAAAAGCTGCCCGCTCCAGTCATATCCAATATCGTGCCAAAGAGCACAAACAGGAAGATAAACTGCGCCGATACGAGTAATGTCTGTCCAAACAGTCCATCCGTCGATGTATAAAGATATGGCGCTATTCGACTAATTGAAAAACTTACCGTTTTAAACAATCCTGAAAGATGTGAACCGAGCAGTGCATAGCTCAGAAACAAAACTGAAATAATGGGAAGAATGAACCCAATGACGCGCCTTGAAACTTCCAGTGCAATGAGCAGTGCAATGACAGAAAGGACGATTTCATACTTATAATATATCCCAGCCCTAAAAATCATATCCTCTTGAATAACCATCTGATAATATGTCAGGTAGACGTTGACAGCAATAATGGCGAGGTCAATCAGTCTGCCAAATTTAAACTTTAACGGCTTTGTCAGCAGTATATAGGCCGAGACCAGCGCCCAATGCACAGATGCTTGGGCGTAGCTCGGTAAAATGCCGACAGAAGCAGTATATAAATGAAATGATGCCAGTGCGGCAATAATGACGACAATACTGATGTCCACCCAGTTATGGCGTTTCACTGCACTGTTTTTTTCCTGATTCATCTAACCCTCCTGCACAATATCCAATTACTGAATAACACCTATTTCACGATAGTACTTTTCTGCACCTGGATGAAGCGGCACAGGTACTTGCCAAGCCGTTTCCGGCGTAATCTCTTTAACGACATTATGTGCAGTTGCATAATCATCGACACCTTCCAGCGCATGCTTCACAAAATCATAGGCAGCTTCGTCTGAAAGTGATGATTTTGCAAAGATATTGGTCATGATTTTAAGTGTTGTCGTGTCATGATCAATGCCTTTGTAGGTTCCTGCCAGAATAGTGTATTTTTCATAATAGGGTGATTCCGCAACGATTTGATCTAAAATCGCATCATCGACGGTCACCAAATCCACATCTGCCGTTGCACTTGCATTCATTAATGCCGCTGTTGGAATGCCGGCAACAAAAAATGTCGCATCCAAATCGCCGTCTACGAGCTTGGATACACCTTCGTCAAAAGAGAGGTAGTATGGCTTAATATCATTTTCAGGATCGACACCATAAGCGCTTAAAATTGCTTTTGACATTTCAACAATCGTCGTACTCGGCGGTCCAAGACATACCTTTTTACCTTTAAGATCTGCATAGCTCGCAATGCCCGAATCAGATTTAACCACCATATGACCTGCGCTCATGTACAGCGACATCAATCCAACAATATCTTGCTTGCCGATGTTCTCGTAACTTCCAGTACCATAGTAGCCAAAATAGACGCCGTCTGCATTTGACATCCCCATTTGAATATCACCCGCATTTGTTAAATTGATATTTTCCATAGACCCTTTTGTCGCCTGTACAATAACGTTAACCTTATCAGAACGCTCAGAGATCACCTTTCCCATTGCCGCACCAACGACATAATAGGTTCCCGCTGTACCGCCAGTGCCGAGAATTATATCTTCTTTCGCCGTCGATGCCGTCGCCTCAGATGATGATGTTTCTGTCGATGACGCGCCTTCAGATCCTGTACCGCCAGTTGTTTCCGGTGCCGATGATCCACAAGCTGTCATCACCATGATGATAACCAATAATAAGCTCAATAACCCACTAAACTTTGCCTTATTTCTCATGTTTTCACCCTCCAAATTAAGTTTAGGAAATTGCGTCATTCAAATTATAAGCCTTTCACGATACAGCGATTATTTAATAGCACGAAGATTCAGCATTTCGTCGCGAAGGATCAACGATAATGATGATGCAATTTCCTTAGTTTCTAAAATTCCGTTGCCACCCTTGGAAAGAAATTCGAAAAACTCTCTGCATATTGATAATCTTTAACACCAGACAGCCGCCTTGCATGATTACCGCGCATAAAAGCACGCTGTGTGTAGTACTCAATCAAATGCCCCTGTGCCTTAAAACATTTCATCGCCTGTACTTTTTGTTCATACGTCTCAGTAATGTCAATGATTGTTCCCAGCATAAAATCGCTGATCTCCGTTTGATGCGGTTCAAAACCATAAAGCTGCATCTGTTTTGTCGCCGCTGTTTCTCCAAACCTCACCCCTGCCGAATTCGACATAATGCTCGCTTGGAAGACAAAATTTCGAACGGCGTCATGATCGGGATTAATCGCATCTTTTTTATCATGCGTCAAAATAATGTCCGGTCTAAACGTCCTAATCGACTCTGCCATGCGATCAAGACGATCACGTGTAATCGTCATCGGATAATCTTCAAAATCCCAAAATTCAATCTGTTCAACACCAAGTAGTGCTGCTGCATTGCCTGATTCTTCTTTGCGGATAGCCTTGACACGCTCTGCTGTCTGTCCTTCCTGCTTCCACAAATCATTGGATTCACCCCGGATGCCGAAACTCAGAACGATTACCTTTACCTCAGCGCCATGTTTAATATATTTTGCTATTGTTCCGCCAGCACGCCATACAAAATCAGCCGCATGCGCACTGACAACCAGTAATTTCTTGTCTTTCAACATTGCCTCCTACTTCAATAATGCCACATTGTTATGAACAGTCATTTTTTCAATTTCAGCTTCCGGCATACCAGCTTGAAACAATTTTTCAGCAAAGATCATCAGACCTTCATCGGGATAGAGTGCCGTTTTCTGTCCCAAGTCCGTTCCAAGTACCACATGATCTGCACCAATGGCTTTGATTTGAGCCAATGTCGTTTCAAAATCAACTTTACCTGTGGCAAATGTCGTATAGCAGTGCTCCATCACGGCACCGAGTTTTACCAATTCCCGCTGCTCATCAACACTGTAAAAAGTTGTTGGAAAATCAACGTGTGTTGCAATAATGCGTTCAACTTTTCTCTTCTTTGCTTCTCTAAGCAGCGCAAAGACCTCTTTATGTGAGAGATGTGCCGTCGCTAATATCATATTGTACTTTGCGATGATTTCCAATACCTGAATGGTTTCAGCTGTCAGTTTACCATCTTTTAATACACTAATCGGCGGTGCAACAATCCCTTCCGCTTTCATATCCAGAACGATCTTTGCCCAGTAAGGCATCTTTTTATTCGGATCGCCCGAAAAGACATGCGACTGTTCATAAGCGCCGTCACATGTTGGAAACCACACGAGCTTCGCCCCGGAACGACCGGCCATTTCTACTGCAGACGGATTGATGCCGCCAACTGAGTTATTTAAAGTAATGGTACCAACTGTATGGCATTCGGGATATAATGTGTTCATAAGTTCTGCTCGTTCTGATGTACAAAAATAGTGCGATTTAATGGCATACCCTTTCATGCCCGCATCTATTATGCGCTTTGCCATCTCAAGATCATTCATCTTTCTGGGGAGAACATCTGGTGCTGAATGGACGTGTAAATCATACGCCCCATCAATTAATGACTTCATCTAAACCTCCTGAGTCACATTGTACTTCTAGTTAGTCGACT
The DNA here is from genome assembly GCA_030446305.1 of Clostridiales bacterium. Lineage (GTDB taxonomy): Bacteria > Bacillota > Clostridia > Peptostreptococcales > Acidaminobacteraceae > Fusibacter. Next base: position 39,655 of record JASUSA010000001.1, read on the forward strand.
TAATTGTATTACAATATTGTGTCTACATTATATATTGCAATTTTGGCTCTGTCAATGTCTATTTTAATAATATGTACATAAAAAAACCCTCTACAATTGTCATAAACGACAGCTGTAGAGGGTTTTCAAAAGTTATAGCATTTTAATGCATTTACTTTTTGACGGCTGAGTACCATTTCAATTACAGGTTAAGCGATTAAGGCTTTCCTGAATGGCCTATTAGTCTTGTACTGGATATTTTTCTCTTGCATAGTAATGTGTATGCAGGAGTTCATGCGCTTTATGTGAATTTGGTTCTCCCAAGTATTCATCATAAAGGCGCTTGATTTCTGGGTTTTTATGCGATTTACGAACAGTTGATGCCGCATCTTCACTGTAAAGTGCTTTTGCGCGTTCCGCTCTAATATCGATAACATTGCGAACACTTGCAGGTTGAATTGGCTGTCCACCGCCGTTTACACAACCGCCTGGGCAAGCCATGATTTCGACGAAGTGATAATCCGCTTCGCCTGCTCTGATTTTATCGAGTATAATCGCTGCATTTTTAGTGTTGTGGGCAACGGCAACTTTAATGTCTTTACCGGCAATATTGACAGTGGCTTCTTTAATGCCTTCAACGCCACGAACAGCCGTATAATCGACGTTTTCAAGATCTTGTCCTGTCAAGACGTCTGCAACCGTTCTGATTGCTGCTTCCATAACGCCGCCAGTTGCACCGAAGATAACGCCGGCACCTGAATAGTCACCCATGAATGGGTCAAATGTGCCGTCTTCGAGTTTATCGAATTCCATACGCGCTTCTTTAATCATACGCGCAAGCTCTCTCGTTGTAATGGAGACATCAACATCGCGAACGCCGCCAACTGAAAGCTCAGGTCTCTCGATTTCCGTTTTCTTAGAAGTGCATGGCATAACAGAAACGACAAAAATGTCTTTCGGATCAATGTTATTCTTTTCAGCATAGTAACTCTTTGCAAGTGCACCAAACATATTTTGCGGCGATTTACAAGAAGACAGATGATCTAAGAGATCAGGATAGTTGAATTCAATAAAGCGCACCCAACCTGGCGAACACGATGTAATCATCGGCAGTTTACCGCCGTTTTGGAGTCTGCCAAGCAGTTCGGTTCCCTCTTCCATAATGGTAACGTCTGCTGCCCAGTTTGTATCGAAAATTTTATCAAAGCCCAAATTGCGGAGCGCTGACGCTAATTTGCCAGTGACATTGGTGCCGATTGGATAACCGAATTCTTCACCAAGCGCCGCTCTAACAGCCGGAGCTGATTGGACGATCACATGTTTTTTAGGATCTTCCAGCGCATCCCACACTTTGTCAATCGCTGGTTTTTCAGTTAATGCGCCAACAGGACATACAACCATACACTGACCGCAGTAGATACATGGCGCATCTTTCATGCTCACTTCAAAAGCAGGGCCAACAGTGGTTTCAAATCCTCTGTTAACAAAATCGAGGATGCCGATACCCTGTACATTTTTACAGGCGCTTACGCAACGTCCGCAAAGAATACATTTGCTGGAATCTCTGATGATTGAATGTGAAAAGTTATCGTATTTGCCTTCCCGTTTTGCACCCGTGTAACGGATATCTCGAATACCGAGTTCTTCAGAAACGGATTGCAATTCACAGTTTTTGCTTCTAACGCAAGTTGTACATTCTCTGTTGTGGTTGGCGAGAATGAGTTCAACCGTCGTTTTACGCGCATTTCGAACGCGTTGGTTATTTGTTTTGACGACCATGCCTTCTCTTACAGGCAATACACACGATGCTTGAAGCGCTCTAGCGCCTTCAACTTCGACAACGCAGACACGGCACGCGCCCACTTCATTGATATCTTTTAAGAAACAAAGCGTCGGGATATCAATGCCGACTGTTCTAGCAGCCTCAAGTACCGTTAAGTTGCTCGGTACAGCGTACTGATTGCCATTTATCGTAATCGTAACATTATTCACGATGCACACCTCTTTCTTTTAATGTTCAACCCAAAATTACTGCTTGTAAATAACCTTTTTAGGACATTTAGGAATACAAGCGCCACACTTGATACACTTCGATTGGTCAATGACATGCTGTCCTTTTACTTCGCCGGTAATAGCGCCGACTGGGCAGACACGTGCACAGGCTGTACAGCCGATACAGCCGTCGCCAATGACGATTTGTAAGAGATCTTGGCATACGCCTGCAGGACATTTTTTGTCGACAACGTGTGCAACATATTCATCTCTAAAATATCTGAGTGTTGATAATACTGGGTTTGGTGCAGTTTGTCCCAAACCGCAAAGTGCTGAATCCTTAATCGAGTAAGCAAGCTGCTCCAATGTGTCAAGGTCTTCGAGGGTTCCTTTGCCAGAAGTGATCTTTTCAAGGATTTCAAGCATACGCTTAGTCCCTTCACGACATGGTACACATTTTCCACAGGATTCATCAACTGTAAAGTCTAAGAAGAAGCGTGCAAAGTCTACCATACAGTTGTCTTCGTCAACGACAATCATACCGCCTGAACCCATCATGGAACCAATCGCTGTTAAATTGTCAAAGTCAATTGGCGTATCAAGATGCTGTTTCGTTATACAGCCGCCTGACGGTCCGCCCGTTTGAACCGCTTTAAACTCTTTGCCGCCAGGAATACCGCCGCCGATATCATAAATAACTTCTCTAAGTGTTGTTCCCATTGGAATTTCCACGAGACCCGTATTATTGATTTTACCGCCAAGTGCAAATACTTTTGTACCAGGTGATCTTTCAGTACCCATTGACGTAAACCAATCGGCACCATTTAAAATAATCTGTGCAATAACTGCATAGGTTTCAACGTTGTTAATGATTGTCGGTTTGCCAAATATCCCCTTTACTGCTGGGAATGGCGGTTTTGGTCTAGGCATACCGCGTTCACCTTCGATAGAGGCAATCAGCGCTGTTTCTTCACCGCAAACAAATGCACCGGCACCTAAACGGATTTCAAGGTCAAATTCAAACCCCGTACCAAAAATATCCGTTCCGAGCAGGCCCATTTCTTTTGCTTGTGCTATCGCAATCCCTAAACGCTTAACGGCAATTGGATACTCAGCACGGATATAAACATAACCTTTTTTTGCACCAATTGCATAAGCGGCAATCGCCATTGCTTCAATGACTGCATGTGGATCGCCTTCCAAAACGGAACGGTCCATAAATGCACCCGGGTCGCCTTCGTCTGCGTTGCAGGCAACATATTTAATGTCCCCTTCTGATTTGCTGGCAAATTCCCATTTTAGCCCTGTTGGGAAACCGCCGCCACCACGGCCTCTTAATCCAGATTTTTTGATAACGTCAATAACATCTTGCGGTGTCATTTCCGTTAAGACTTTACCAAGTGCCTGATAACCGTCAAATGCGATATATTCTTCAATAACTTCCGGATTGATTACACCGCAGTTTTTGAGGGCAACGCGTTTTTGCTTTTTATAAAAATTCACTTCACTAATTGAAGTGGTGATATCTCTAGCTTCATTGGCATGGTCGACATAGAGTAAATCTTTTACAATTCTACCTTTAAGCAAATGTTCTTCGACGATGCGCTCAACATCGGCCATTTTAACATGCGAGTAGAATGATCCCTCTGGATAAACGATACAAATAGGGCCCGCTTCGCAAAGACCGAAGCAACCCGTTCTGACGACCTTTACTTCTTTTTCTAATCCTCTTGCCTTTAGTGCCGTATTGAACATCTCTTCAATCGTTAAAGAGCCGGATGACGTACAGCCAGTTCCGCCGCATACGAGCACGTGCGCTCTATAAAAATCCATTAAAATACCTCCTCAAATCGTCTATTTATCAGCAGCGCCGATGGTGTACTCCGTAACGACGTTTCCGTTCACGATATGTTCTGCAATGACGCGTCTCGCTTTTTCTTCTGTCATTTCTACATATGTGACTTTTTCTTGCCCTTCACTGTATACCTCGACAATCGGTTCTAATCTGCATACGCCAATACAACCGGTTTGAGTGATTTCAACTTCTTTTAAACCTCTTTTTTGTGCTTCGTCAAGCAGTGCTGTTAAAACAGGTCTCGCCCCAGCCGAGATCCCGCAAGTAGCCATGCCCACAACAATGCGCGTACCTTTTCTGTCTGTTCTCAAATCGACGCGCTTAAGTGCTTCTTCTCTAATTTTCGCTAATTCCGCTAACGATTTCATTAAGCTTCCTCCTCAGTGTATTCCGATGTACTCTGAAATAACAGATCCATCATTAACCTTGATATTTCGCGATAATACCTGGAACATCGTCGACAACCAATCTTCCATAGACATCATCATTTACCGTCATTACCGGTGCAAGACCGCACGCGCCAATGCATCGCGTTGCTTCAAGTGAAAATTTGCCATCTGCAGATGTCGTTCCCACTGAGACACCTGTCAACTCGGTAACTTTATCGATTAGCTTTTGAGAACCCTTAACATAGCAAGCCGTTCCCAAACAAACACTGATGAGAAAATCGCCTTTTGGTTCAAGTGTGAATTGCGAATAAAATGTCACGACGCCGTAAATCTCAGCAAGCGGGACATTTAGCTTTTCCGAGATGACCTTTTGAACTGCCATAGGAATAGCACCGAAAATATGCTGCGCTTCGTGTAACACCGGCATTAAGGGTCCCTGCATGTCCTTATGCGCTTCGATGACACTTTCAAGCTTCGCAAAATTTTCTGCCGTCAAAAAGTTTTTTGCCATTAATCGTTCCTCCTTATACAATCGTAACGATTGAGTTAAAGCAACACCCTAATCGTTTAAATCCTAGTAAATTACTAGGTTTAAGGTTGTTTGTTAATAAATTAACCTTTATTCGAAATGATTATAACACAGATTTTTCTGTATGTATACAGCTTATTCGGGATAAAGGAATGTTAACAAATCGTAATATTATTGTATAGAAAATAGCTCAAAATATGAAAAAGACACATTTCGCATCAACAGCGATTTGTGTCTTTTTTGTAACATTTATTTCGATTACGTTTTATTTTTTTGAAAAATTGGGCTATTTTTCACCTAGCGAACAAATGTTGTTAACTATTCGTAACATTTTCAGAATCGGTTGTATGAAAAAATACGTATATCGCTTCTGCAACATTATGGGGAATTTCTGAAAGTGTCGACAATTCCTCAACAGATGCCTTCCTAATCGCTTCAATTGATTTAAAATGCTTCATTAGAGCGATTCGACGCTTCTCGCCGACACCTTCTATTTCATCGAGTTCAGATGCGGTCATCGCCTTGGTTCTAAGTGATTTATGGTATTCTATAGCAAATCGATGGACTTCTTCTTGAACGTCATAAATATAACGATATGCAGCTCTTTTTTGCTTTAATCCACATAATACACCATCATAATAAAGATCCTCTGTCTTATGATAGTCGTCTTTTACCATCCCGGCTACTGGAATATGCAGCTCAAGTGCATTCAAGACATCCAAGACGGCATTGACATGTCCCTTTCCGCCATCGATCAGCAAAAGGTCTGGAAAAACAGAGAATTTATTCGTATCAACACCTGTGTCAGCTGCTATCGCCTGCTCTTCGAGGCCACGTTTAAAACGCCTGTACAACACTTCTTGCATGGCCCCGTAGTCATTGGCACCTTCAATAGTTTTGACGCGGTATCTTCTGTAATCGCTTCTTTTTTTCTTGCCGTCTTCATAGACAACCATACTGCCAACTGTATAAACACCCGACGTATTGGATATATCATAAGCTTCAATGCGATTGAGCGGCAAATTATCCGGCAATCCCAGGAGCACGCGAAGTTCTTCGATCGTTTGCTGCTTAAGAGCGCTTTCTTTTTCAATGCGTTCTTGGAATTTAATAATGTATTCTTTGGCGTTTTTTTCGACGAGTGCCATCATCTGCTTTTTTTCACCTTTAAGCGGTACGGCAATTTCAACTTTGCTGCCGGCAAGTTTTGACAGCCAAGCCCCATACGCTTCCCGCTCTTCAATCTCCGTTGATAAATAGATTTCCTTTGGTATAAAAAGTGCACCTGCATAATACTGAAGGAGAAACGAACTGAGTAGCGCACTGCCGGCTTCGCCTTCGCCGCCAGTGATATTATAAGCCTCCCGACCTTCTATTTTGCCCCCTCTTACTTGGAAGAGCATGACGCAAGTGCGCGCTTCAAAGCGATAATAAGCAATAAAATCCTGATTTTTATCATTGTTTTGAATCGCTTTTTGCTTTTCATTCAATGCCTTTAATGCAATGATTTTATCCCGCAGAACTGCTGCGTCTTCAAAATTCATTTTTGCTGCGGCATGCTGCATCTGCTGTTCGAGATCATCGATCAGCCAGCCTTTGTCCCCGTTGAGAAAGCGAATAATTTGCTCGATATACGCTGCATAAGCTTCTTTGGTAATTTGATGATTGCAAACACCTGCACATCGGCCAATATGATAATTAAGGCATGGCCGATCAATTTTGTCTGTGATTTTTTTGCTGCACTCTCTAATTGGAAAAATAGTTTGAATGACCTCAAGGGTCTTCTTAACCTGATCTGCACCGGTAAATGGCCCAAAGTATTTGGACTTGCCCTTCACAACTGTACGCGTCATAAAAACACGCGGAAAATCCTCTTCAAGTGTGATTCGGATATAGGGATACATCTTGTCGTCTTTTAATAAAATATTGAATCTAGGCAAGTGCTTTTTAATCAAATTGGCTTCCAGCACGAGCGCTTCCGTTTCACTGTCAGTAATAATATAGTCAAAGTCTGCAATATTGACAACCATGGTCTGCACTTTTGGCATATGTGTATTAAAACCTCTAAAATAGGAACTTACACGGTTTTTTAAGTTCTTTGATTTGCCGACATAAATAATCTCGCCCCGATTATCCTTCATAATATAAATACCCGGCAAATGCGGCAAACGTTTGAGTTGTTCCTTTATATGCTCTTTGACTACAAATTTTGATGATGACATGGATGCTCCTTCTTTATTTTTTAAAGACATTTCATAAGATAATCGTTATAATAGTAATGATGCCGTTATTTGCACGTTCATTACACGGTTCATTGCAGGGCCCATTGCACGGCCCATTTAACAGCATACTGCATTCGCAAATCTGTCTTCACATGGGCAGACCTACAGATCGATAACATTAGAAAGGTGATCTTATGAATCAAACGACGCGAACCATCATTTTCTTTTCGAGTCTCGTGATGATGTTCTTATATTATCTCATGATTATCCCACGTTTGCCACTGGCATTCGATAATGCTGTACTCTATGCAAACTATTCATTTTCATCCTTTTTCATCTGCGTTCCGGCAACACAAATGCTGCTGAGAAGACGAATATTGGCGCGATTTAAGGATGATCACCTTTATGAATTTCGCATTCACGATGCCATTGCCGTTCAACATCTCATTTATCTCGTCATCGGTTATCTGATGCTTATTAGGCCCCTGACAGCATCTTTAACAGATTTCAGCAATGTTGAACCGATTAACTGGCTTAGTTTCATTGGATGGCTCGCTGTGGCACAAGTGCTTATTGCATTAACTTACCGATCGACAAAAGCGCAATTCTGCCGTGAACATATTCTCATCTACGGCTGGGATCTTCGAATGGATTTTCCTTTTGGCAACCCTTTGTACAGTCATTCCGGTGTTTATGCTTACAGCGATTTTGAATATTACTTTTTTGACGGCAATCGATTAACGCTGAGGCTTAAAGGCGAACTCGGCAAAATTGTCATTGTCGTCCCTTCTGAAATGCAGGAACAGGTTGGCGAGTATTTAAAAGCACAGCAGCTTGACAAACCAAAAAAACAGCAACATCAATACTAATTACCTTTGCAAAACCAAGTCTTAACAATCGCTATTGCAATTTTTATAAATAGCCTGTAGAGACAACCCATATGAATAACCTGTAGAGAAACCTATATCAATATGCTTCATTGACAATTTACAGCAGCAATCCGTTTTCATGCTGAAAAGACACCTTATAACAGGTGTCTTTTTTAATGATTAACGCTTAACTGGATGCTTTTTGACCTCTTTTTGCCGTTGCGGTGGTCTCAGTCATTTTCTTTGTCTTGGCCGATGCGCTTTTCGCCTCGGCCGCTGCACTTTTCGTCTTAACTGGTGCATTTTTCGCTTTCGTTGCTGTACTTTTCGTCTTAGCCGATGCGCTTTTTGTCTTAGCTTGTGCACTTTTTGTTTTTACGGCTGATTGATTTTTCTCAGTTGCCGCATCTTTCATCACTGCTGATATCGTTTTTTTCTTTTGTTTTAAGGGCTTTGCAGCGGCTGCATCTGTAGCTGCAACGGTTTTGCCACTCCGCTTTTTAACTGGTTCTGCGACTTTTGGGACAAAAGGCTCTTTCGCAAGAATATCCGCAAGAAATGCACCTGTGTAGGACCCTTCCACACGCGCCACTTCCTCAGGTGTCCCGTTAGCCACGATGCCACCGCCTTTGTCACCGCCGTCAGGACCTAAGTCAATAATATAGTCGGCAGACTTTACAACGTCCAGATTGTGTTCAATGACAATCACCGTATTGCCAGCATCAACAAGTTTTTGCAGCACATTAATAAGATTGTGAACATCCGCCGTATGAAGTCCGGTCGTCGGTTCATCTAGAATATAGAGTGTTTTGCCCGTACTCACCTTGCTGAGCTCCGTCGCAAGCTTAATCCGTTGTGCTTCTCCACCGGAAAGTTGTGTTGACGGCTGCCCAAGGCGTATATAATCTAGGCCAACGTCATGCAGTGTTTTAATTTTACGCTTAATCTTCGGAATATTGGCAAAGAAATCAAGTGCCTCTTCAACCGTCAGATCCAAAACATCCGAAATCGTCTTGCCCTTGTATTTTACTTCTAGCGTTTCACGATTATACCGCTTGCCCTTGCAGACATCACACTGAACATAGACGTCCGGCAGAAAATGCATTTCGATCTTGATAATGCCATCGCCTTTGCAGTGCTCACAGCGGCCGCCGGCGACGTTAAAACTAAAACGTCCCTTTTGGTATCCTCTCATTTTCGATTCCGGCACCTGTGCAAAAATATCGCGGATGTAATCAAAGACACCTGTATAAGTAGCGGGATTAGAACGCGGTGTACGGCCAATTGGCGATTGGTCGATATCAATAATCTTATCAATATTTTCAAGACCTAAAATGTCTTCGTGCTTTCCCGGTTTTACGCGACTTTTATTGATCTTTAACGCACAGCTTTTGTAGAGAATTTCATTGACCAGTGTACTCTTGCCAGAACCTGAAACCCCCGTTACAACACAGAGTACACCCAAAGGAAAATCTACGTCAATGCCCTTCAAGTTATTTTCTGCTGCTTTTGTAATGGTAATTCGCTCTGGTCTCGGCAGTCTTCTAACCTGTGGCAAATCAATATGCTTTCTGCCGGAAAGGTACTGACCTGTAATCGATTCTTCAGAATTCAGAATCGTTTCATAGGGTCCCTCAGCAATAATATAACCGCCGTGTTCGCCAGCGCCCGGACCTAAGTCTAGGATATAATCCGCTTCAGTAATTGTCTCTTCATCGTGTTCAACGACGATGAGCGTATTGCCGAGATTCGTCAAACTCCGAAGTGTCTTTAAAAGTTTTTGATTGTCCTTTTGATGGAGTCCAATGCTTGGTTCATCAAGAATGTAAAGCACACCGACGAGACCGGAGCCAATCTGTGTGGCCAGCCTTATGCGTTGTGATTCACCACCGGACAAGGTACTCGCTGCCCTGGAAAGATTAAGGTATTCCAGGCCGACATTTTGAAGGAAGGTCAAACGCGCCACGATTTCCTTTAAAATCTGTTCCGCAATTTTTTGTTCGGTTGCCGACAAGGCGAGCTGATCGAAAAAAATCAGTGCATCTTTAACAGACATTTCTGTGATATCGCTTATCCGCATACCGCCCACTGTCACCGCCAGGACTTCATCCTTAAGGCGTTTGCCATGACAGGTCTCGCATTCAATCATGCTCATAAATTCATCGATTTTTTCGCGGATATATTCAGAATTTGTCGCCGCATAACGTCTTTCAAAGTTATTGACAAGACCTTCAAAAGGACGGCTAAATGAGGTATAACCCGCATACTTACTATCGTATTCAAAAGTAACGACACGATCGCCGGTACCATAGAAAATCTCATTTTTCAGTTTCTCGGGAAACGCTCTAAAAGGTGTCTGCTGTGTCACGCCATAGTCTTCCAGCATAGCATTAATCATGCTCACATAGAAAGATCCCTCAGAACTATTGGCAATTGGCAGCAATGCCCCTTCCTCAATACTGAGTTTCGTATCCGGCACAAGCAGTTCAGGGTCAACCTTCTTCGTAAAACCCAATCCATTGCAGGTTGGGCACGCACCATAGGGCGCATTGAAGGAAAACATCCGCGGTTCCATTTCAGTAATGCCTTCACCGTGTTCAGGACATGAAAACTGCGTATTAAAGGATAAATCCTCACCACCGATAACATCAATAATAATCAGTCCCTCTGTCAATTTTAAAACAGTTTCCAGTGCGTCTGTTAGACGCTGCTGAATTTCTGGTTTTACAATCAATCGGTCAATGACAACTTCGATGGTATGTTTCTTATTTTTATCGAGATCAATACTGTCTGCGAGATCAAAGGTCTCCGTATCAATGCGCGCACGTACATAGCCTTCTTTTTTAAGCTGCTCGAGCAGCTTTTGGTGCTGTCCCTTTTTCCCGACGACCACCGGTGCCAGCACTTGAATTCTCGTTCCCGCTTCAAGCGCCAGAATTTTATCGACAATCTGATCGACTGTTTGGGGTGAAATTTCAATGCCGCAAACTGGGCAGTGCGGGATGCCGACGCGCGCGTACAGCAGCCTTAGGTAGTCATATATTTCCGTAACCGTTCCAACAGTGGATCTGGGATTTCGGCTGGTCGTCTTCTGATCAATTGAAATGGCAGGCGACAATCCTTCAATGTACTCAACATTTGGTTTCTCCATCTGTCCGAGAAACTGTCTGGCATATGCTGACAAACTCTCAACATAACGTCTTTGTCCCTCTGCATAGATGGTGTCAAACGCAAGTGATGACTTGCCCGATCCGCTAAGCCCTGTGATGACGACCATCTGATCTCTCGGAATATGGACATCAATCCCTTTAAGGTTGTGCTCTTTCGCACATTTTACAAATATTTCATTCTTACTCATGTCTCCGCCTCGTCACTATTTTCGCTTTCTCGTCTGTTTCAGTTCAATAATTAAATCCCTCAACTCTGCCGCACGTTCAAACTGCAGCTGCTTAGAGGCATCATACATCTCGCTTTCCAGCGTTTCCAGGTATTGATTAAATTCATGTTTTGTCATTTCTTCAATGCGGTCAATACCATAAGGTGCTGTCTCTTCTGCCGCGACGGTTGCTTCAATAACATCGCGAATCCCTTTTTTAATACTCTGTGGTATTATCCCATGCGCCTGATTATAGGCTTCCTGAATCTCACGTCTTCTATTGGTTTCACTTATGGCGACATTCATGGATCGCGTCATCTGATCGGCATACATAATAACCTTGCCGTGTTCGTGACGCGCAGCCCTGCCGATGGTTTGTATAAGTGACGTTTCCGATCTCAAAAAGCCTTCTTTATCCGCATCGAGAATAGCGACCAATGACACTTCCGGTAAATCGAGACCCTCTCTCAACAGGTTAATGCCAATGAGCACGTCAAATTGACCGCGCCTAAGATCCTGAATAATCGTCATGCGCTCCATCGTCTTGATATCCGAGTGCATATACCTGACCTTAACCTCTAACTTTTTAAAATAATCGGTCAAATCCTCGGCCATTTTTTTCGTCAGCGTGGTAATGAGAACGCGTTCATTCTGTTCAACGCGCTTCATAATTTCACCGTAGAGATCGTCAATTTGATTCTTGATCGGCCTGACTTCTATAATGGGGTCCAGCAACCCTGTCGGCCTGATAATCTGTTCTGTAATCTGTGCCGTCTGGTCGTACTCATAGGGTCCCGGTGTTGCACTGACAAAAATAATCTGATTGATTAGCGACTCGAATTCGTTGAAATTAAGCGGCCTGTTGTCAAGTGCTGACGGCAGTCTAAAACCGAAATCTACCAATGATTCTTTTCGCGTTCTGTCGCCGCCGTACATCGCGCGTATCTGTGGAATCGTAACATGTGATTCGTCAATAACCAGCAAAAAATCATCTGGAAAATAATCTAGCAATGTGAACGGCCTACTGCCTGACGGTCTTCCAGATAGGATTCTGGAATAGTTCTCGATGCCCTGACAGAATCCAACTTCTTTAAGCATTTCAATATCATAGCGCGTTCGTTGATCAATACGCTGCGCCTCAATGAGCTTATTGTTGTCTTTGAACTGCTTAACTTGGGCATCCAGTTCTTTTTCAATTTCTACGATTGCCGTTTCCAGCTTGTCCTTTGGCGTCACATAATGGGAAGCCGGATAAATGGTGATATGTGTGCGATAGCCCAGAATTTCTCCGGTTAGTGCATTGATTTCGCCAATGCGTTCAATTTCATCACCAAAGAGTTCAATTCTGTATGCTTTTTCAAACTCGTACGCCGGCATTACTTCGATGACGTCACCGCGTACGCGAAAGGTGTTTCGCGTAAAATTGATATCATTGCGTGAATATTGAATATCGACGAGCCGTTTTAAAATTTCATTTCTCGTCTTGGTCATGCCAGGCCTAATGGATAATGTCATATTGGCATAGTCAATCGGGTCACCCAAACCATAGATACAGGAAACGGACGCGACAATAATGACATCGCGCCGCTCAAAGAGTGCGGAGGTCGCAGAGTGTCTTAGCTTGTCAATTTCATCATTAATAGACGCATCTTTTTCAATATACGTATCACTTGCGGCAACGTAGGCTTCCGGCTGATAGTAATCATAATAGCTGACAAAGAATTCTACTGCATTGTCTGGAAAAAACTCTTTAAATTCAGACGCCAACTGCGCTGCAAGCGTTTTATTGTGCGCTATAATCAATGTTGGCCGCTGAACGGCTTCTATGATGTTTGCCACTGTAAACGTTTTGCCCGATCCCGTGACGCCTAGAAGGATACTCGCCCTTTCATTGGCGTCAATGCGATTGGTGATCTCCTGAATGGCAGCAGGCTGATCGCCGGTTGGTTTATATTCTGATTTGATGACAAATTTATTCAAGCAAACCTCCAAACATGTGTTCGTTTTTTCTATTATATGATTTTTGATTCCATTCGTCAACGCGCGCTTTTAAAGGATCAAAATTTTTTACCCATTTATATAAAATTTGATAGAAAAATTTATAGACCAACATTATACCATGAATTTATGAATACCAAGTTAAAAAAAAGAAACAATGTATCGCGAATCGCCCACATTGCTTCTTATATATATGCTCAGTCATCTTTGCAGCACATCAATCTACTTCAATTCAACAGCCAGAAATGCAGGCCAACAACACTCAAAAGGATAATGGCACCTATAATGCCAAAGAGAATTTTCGTATCGCGCTGTTGAGCGCCGGACGGCTGTTCCCTTTGCTGCTTTTCCGCAGTATTGCTTGATGCACCGCGCATCGATTCAACATCACTTTGAATGCGTTTGGCATATGTCATATACTTTTTGATCATTAAAGCCTCCTCAACCTCAGCCGCTAAAGCTTTGTGAATAGTCCCCGTAAAGGCATTGCAAAGGCATTACAAAGGCCTTTCAAGCGCAATGCTCGCTTGTATATTCCGTTATTCTGCTCTAAGAATTTCAAGTGCCTTCTGAAGCTGGTTATCATCTTCATCAGTAGGATTTTCTTTTTCTAGGTAAGCATCATCCAGCGGAACGACAATATCCGGTTCGATGCCAATCCCATGAATATTCTCTCCATTTGGTGTAAAATACTGTGCCGTCGTCAGCTTGTAACCCGTATCGTCGAGATAAGGTCTAACCACTTGTACAATGCCCTTGCCAAATGTTGTAACGCCTATGATGGTCGCCGCATGATTATCTTTTAACGCGCCTGTCAAAATTTCTGAAGCGCTTGCAGATCCCTCATCAACGAGTACAGCCAATTTAACATCGTAGTGCTTTGCATCGGATTCAAACGATTCATGATCGCCGTTACGGCTGTCTGTATAGACAATCAGACTTTTGCCCAATAAGCTGTCTGAAATATCTACACATTGATCCAAATAACCGCCCGGATTTTGTCTGAGGTCGATCACCACTTTTTTTGCACCTTTTGAAACGAGTTCATCCATGTGTTTTTTGAATTCTTCCGCAGCATTTTCATCAAACATTGACAATCTGAGATAACCGATTTCATCATCAATCATTCTCGATTTGACAACTTTGACATCAATCCACGCACGTACGATTTCAACATCAAATTTTTCCCGTTTAGATGGTCTGTATATTGTAATCGTCACCGCTGTACCCGGTTCACCTTTTATTTTGCTGATCGCTTCATCCATTACCTCAGCATTGACTTCTTCGCCATTGACTGCGACGATGAGATCTTTTGCCTGTAGTCCTACATGATCTGCGGGTGTATCTTCTATTGGTGAAACAATCTCAATTTCATTGTTGTCATTCGGCGTCAAATAGATGCCAATACCCGGATACTCTCCGGAAGATGATTCCATATAACTTGAAAATTCTTCAGCATTCATAAAGACGGAATAAGGATCGTTCAACACCTCAAACATACCCTTTTTCATGCCTTCGTAAAGCAGTGCATCATCAACTTCTTTGTAATAATTTGTTTCAATATACGTCTTGAGATCGTTTACTTCCGAATACGACGAATAGAGTTTCTGATAGGCATCCATGCTCTCACGGCTGATGACGACTTTATCACCTATAGTAAGTTCAATAAAATTAGTTGCGAAAAAAGTACCCATAACACTGATTAACACTAAAAAAATACTTAACATTACAACATTTGATTTCTTCAAATTCTACACCTCAATTTCCTTTTACATATGGAATCGGATCAACGTATTCACCATTGACGCGAACTTCGAAATGAACGTGTGGCCCTGTTGAAAAACCAGTGCTGCCTGATTTTGCAATCGAATCACCTTTTGAAACAGCATCGCCTACCGAAACCAGCAAGCTGTTATTATGTGCATACAATGTTGAATAGCCGCCGCCGTGGTCAATAATCACCACTTTGCCATAACCGCCGTACCAGTCGGCATAGATAACTGTACCCGATTGTGCTGCAACAACCGTTGTATTGGTAGATGCCGAAATATCAATTCCCGTATGCATCGTTTCCTTTTTCGTTATCGGATGAACGCGCACACCAAAATCAGAGGTAATAATCGTATTGCCCGGTACGGGCCACATCATCTCACCACCTACATAGGTTTCAGAAAGCTTTAGATTTTTAATGACACTTGTCAGTTGATCTGCTTCATCCAATAATTCACCTTCAGCTTCATTCAGCGCCGCTTCGTCTTTTTTGAGATCTTCCTTGTAGGCGACTAAATCTTTAAGCTGGCCTTCCAGTTGATCCTGTTTATTGCTCTTATCTTGAAATAAAGATTCGAGATCCTGTTTGACCGCCTCGAGCTCTGTTTTTTTTGCAATAATGGCATCGCGCTGTTCTTTTAACTCTCTGATAAGATTTTGATCGTGTACAAGTACCTTTTGGAGCATGTCAATACGGCTCAGGAGATCTGAAAAATCTTCTGAACCAAACAGCACTTCAAGGTAACCAATGGTTCCCGTTTTATACATGACGCGAAGTCTTGAATCCAGCAAATCGTTTTTATCGGAAATCTGCGTCTCAGCATCTGCCAGTTCATCTGTCTTTACTACGATTTCATCCTCTGTCTGCGCAATATTGCCATCGAGCTTTTCAATTTCCCGTTCAAGTCCTTTAATCGCTTCGGTCGTATTTACAATTTTCGTATTGGTGGTATTTTGGAGTGATTTATTCTGGCTGATGGAATCATCAAGCGCTTCAATTTTTTCTTTTAACGTCTCCAGTTCCCGCTCTCTCTTTTTCAATTCATCATTGTCAGACCATACAATTGAACTCGCCAGAATAATCATAGAAAGCAATATCACAACCGTTTTTCGACATCTCACCATGCTATGCCTCCTAGACATTCAAGTACTTGCGCATTGACCAGATACTCCCGAGTGCACCAATCCCCGCCCCAATAATGAAGAACAGGAAGATCAAATCGCCAACCAGCACTTCCGGCTTTACGACATAGGCAGATATAAGTGCGTAAAAGTCAGAATTCAACAAATCATAAACATACGTATACAAGAATTTCATAACAAGGGTCGATACACCGGCCCCCATCATGCCAAGCAAGGTTCCCTCCGTTAAGAAAGGCCATCGTATAAACCAGTTGGTGGCACCAACGTATTTCATAATGTTAATTTCGCGTCGGCGCGCATTGACAGCTAGTTTAATGGTATTGTGTATGATAAAAGTAGAAATTGCAATGAGGACAAACATGATTATCATCCCCGCCTTGCGCATCATTTCCGTAAAATTCAGAAGTGTTTCAACAATGTCCTGATATGATTTTACTTCTTCGACGCCCGGCAGTGTTGACATCGTACTCACGACTTGCGCAGAATAGTAGATATCCGTTAAATAGACGATAAATGAGTTTGGCAGCGGATTTTCTTCAAGTCCCTCTAATAAATAGGCATTGTCCTGCCATGATTCTTTCATCTGTTCAAGTGCATCTGAACGGCTTTCATATATAACCTGATCGACGCCGGTAATGCCTTCAATCGTCGTTTGAAGTGATTCGCGTTCCTCGGCACTGACATCGTCTCCGATATAGACTTGTATGGAATTGAATTGGTCTTTAGCCGACTGCGCCATGGCATTAATGTTGATAATCAATGCAAAAATAATGCCTAATATAATCAGTGTCGCAGAAACAGATGAGATCGATGCGATGCTCATCATGCGGTTCCGCCACAAACTCTTTAATGCTGTCTTAAGTGTGAAAATGGGCTTAATCGTCATATCCGTAAACTCCTATTTTGTCATCTCTTGCTACGTTGCCCTTTTCAAGTGCAATGACGCGTTTGCGCATAATATCCACAATTTCGCGATCGTGCGTTGCCATTAAGATCGTCGTGCCGCGGCGGTTGATGGTTCTCAATATTTTCATAATTTCCCATGATGTCTCGGGGTCAAGATTGCCTGTCGGTTCATCTGCAATGAGAATTGGCGGATTATTAATCATCGCACGTGCAATGGATACACGTTGCTGTTCACCGCCTGAAAGCTGGTTTGGATAGACATTGCCCTTTCCCATTAAGCCTACCAGCGCCAAAATCATCGGAACTTGTTTCCGAATAATACGCTGATTGGTGCCGACAATTTCCATGGCAAAGGCAATATTTTCATAAACTGTTTTGTTCGGCAAAAGCCTAAAATCTTGAAAGACAACACCGACTTTGCGCCGTAAATAGGGAATGCGTCTACGGTGAAGCCGCGTGATATTGGTTTCATCAACCCATATTTTCCCGGTTGATACGTCCACTTCCTTAAGAATCGTCTTGATAAAGGTTGATTTGCCTGCGCCGCTTGGCCCAACGATAAACACAAATTCACCCTTTTCTATTTTTATGTTAACATTATCCAGCGCCATGACGCCGTTGTCATACTTCTTGGATACATTCTGAAATTCAATCATAGTTGCTCCTAATCTAAGCAAAGTTTATCTAAGGAAATTACATCCTATCACTCAGTTGAACCTTCACCCAATGGGTTGAATACCCGCTTTAAATAGGGTATATATTGCAGTGAGCGTGTTAAACGCTTAATGATGCCATTTCCTCATCTACTAACTATTATACCTGTATTTTCCGCTTTTTTAATAGTATAATTATTAAATAAATATTACACGAACGGAGTGTTGAGAATGGATAAAAAGCAATTGCGTCAACAGGTTATCACGGCTCGAAACGCACTCGGCGATGAAATGCGCCTTACCTTGAGCAAGCAAATACAACAGAAAGTGCTTAGTTTACCTGAATTTAAGTTTGCACGCGCCGCTGCAGGGTTCGTCGATTTTCGCAATGAAGTCTACATGCGCCCGATTTTACAGTCTGTATTAAATGCCAATATTCCGTTAATGCTGCCAAGAATCAGCAATGACGGAAAAGAAATGATCTTTTATCAGGTCAGCAATTTAGATCATTTGACAACCAGCCGTTTCGGTATTAAAGAACCGAATCCTGACCGCTGTACACTGGGCGATACGAGTCAACTCTCAATTGTCTTAACCCCTGGTGTTGCTTTCACACAGGATGGTTACCGCCTTGGATATGGCGGCGGTTTTTACGACCGCTTTTTTCAAAAGATCAGCGAGGACGTCCAACGCGTTGGCATTGCTTTTGAAATGCAAATGGTATCTGAAATTCCACACGAATCACATGATATTCGCGTTCATTGCATCGTTACTGAACAGAATATCTACGAAGTTTCTCTAAAATAAAGATATTACAAAATCATCTTATGATGATTATGAATCAGCAAGGGCAGTGATTAATGAATCACCGCCCTTGTTGAGGTTTTTCTATCCTATTATTGTTGTCTATCCTATTATTATGAAATCATTTCCCCAATGATTTATTCAGTATTATTTTCTGCTCATGGCAATATTAATGGCAATCGTCTTGACAACTTCTTCTGATTTATAGGCCGCCTTATGATGCCAGTTCTCATCTGTATGCAACAGTGCATGTGCCTTTGCACCCAACGGTTTGCCTAAAAAGTCGCGATAAAGCGCTGATACTTCTTCATTTTCATGTGAATAACGTATGGCAGCCTGCTGATCTAACCGCCATAGCATCTCACCTCTCTCTTCAGCGCATTCCTTCGCCTCGTGAATAGGCTGACCGCCACCACCTGCACATCCGCCGGGACAAGCCATAACTTCTACAAAGTCATATGCCGCTTCGCCTTTTGAAAGCGATTCCATGAGCGCCCTTGTATTGCCAAGTCCCGATACGATGGCAACGCGAATGTCGCCAAAACTCGGAATGGTGAATGTCGCTTCTTTCCAGCCTTCCATGCCTCTAACTGCATCAAATGCATCAGCATCGACATTTTTTCCTTCAATTAAATAATAGGCACTCCGCAGTGCAGCGTCCATGACGCCTCCCGTCGCACCGAAGATAACACCGGCACCCGTACTGCTGCCCAATGGTGAATCAAACGGCCGGCTGGCAATTTGATTCATATTCAAATGCTGCGCTTTCATTAATCGGATCAGTTCACGCGTTGTTAAAATAACATCGACATCTAAATCCCCACAGGCTGATCGCATGTTTTCCAGTTTGTTTTCTTCTTTCTTAGCAATGCAGGGCATAATGGAAACAACCATCATTTTATGTGGATCAATGCCCGTCCTGTCAGAAAAATAGCTTTTGGTGATTGCCCCGAACATTTGCTGCGGGCTCTTTACAGTTGAAAGTGCAGGTTTAAATGACGGGTATTGTTTTTTTAAGAATTGAACCCATGCCGGACAGCAGGAGGTGAACATCGGCCACTGGTGCGCATCTTTATGCTGCAAGCGTTCAAGAAGTTCAGCGCCTTCTTCCATGATGGTTAAGTCCGCCGCAAAATTGGTGTCAAAAACATAATCAAAACCCATGTGTTTTAAAACGCCAACCATTTTCTCCGTCGTCACTTCCGCTTCAGAAAGTCCCATTCCCTCAGCCCACGCAACGCGAACAGCCGGCGCAATTTGGACAATCGTCGTCGTCTTTGGATCTGCTAAAGCACGTCTTACCGCCGCTGTATCGTCACGTTCATGCAGCGCACCTGTTGGACAGTGTGTGACACACTGACCGCAATGTGTGCAATCCGTTTCACTTAGCATTGCTGCCGGTATGCCAATTGTAGCGCGACTGCCTGAACCAAATACCTGCCAGACATTCATGGCCTGTACCTTATCACAGACCTGTACACAGCGCATGCACTGAATGCACTTCTCCGTTTCCTTCACGAAAGGCGCACGTGGATCCCATGAACCCGTTCGCGTTTCAACTTTAAAGGGCAGTGATAAAATGCCTAAATCGCCTGCAAGGTTCTGCAGTTCACAGTTGCCGTTTCGCAGGCAAAGTGCACATTGACAGTCATGCTGAGACAGCAATAATTCTACATTGGTTCGTCTTGCCTGCTGCACGCGCGCTGTATTTGTAAAAACGCGCATGCCTTCTTGAAGCCTTGTTGCACATGCTGGTACGAGTCGATCTAAACCTTCTACCTCAACCATGCAAACACGGCACGCCGCAATTTCATTAATGCCTTCAAGATAACAGAGACTCGGAATATGAATAGCCGCTGCTTTTGCAGCATTTAAAATTGTCATTTCTTCGTCTGCCGTCATCCATTGTCCATCGATTTCAACGGTTACCATTTGGCTTGCCTCCCCCCTTTAAAACTGCCATAGCCGTAATAATCACAGCGCAGACATCGTGATGCTTCCTGTTTTACTTCTCGTTCAGACATCTCACATACAATGCTTGAAAAATCATTTTTGCGTTCTGAAGCACTGCGATGCGCAATTGTCGCTCTGCCGCACGGCTGACGATTAATCAGAAGCGGACGCGGAATTACCACATCTGATGTCATTTCATGCGCAAAACCCAAATAGCTGTCTATATTGGCAGCTGCCACCTTGCCGGCTGCAATTGCCTTGATGACAGTTTCCGGCCCCGTTACGCAGTCACCGCCTGCAAAAACGCCTTTGAGATCGCTGACCTGACAGGCTGCATTTGCCTGAACACGGCTTTTCCCAATTTTATCGCGTATATTCTCTTCTTTAAATAAATCAACCGCTTGGCCAACGGCAATTAATAAAATATCCGCTGAAATGCGTCTTGTACTCGATGACGCCTTTGACGGTTTGGGTCTTCCTGCATTGTCATAAAGACCAATCATTTGCGGCTGTACGATCAATGCGGATACCGAACCCTCTTCATTTGTTTCGATTTCAATGGGTGCCTGCAAAGTTTCCATGATAACGCCTTCTGCGATAGCGCCCTCAATTTCTTCTGCCAATGCCGTCATATCCTCCTGGCGGCGCCTATAGACACAGGATACACTCTCGGCACCTAACCTGACAGCAGTCCTGGCACAATCCATCGCCACGTTGCCGCCTCCGATCACCGCCACCTTCATGCCGTTGAAATCGGGAATTTGGCCATCACCAATCTGTCTCAGCATCGTCACTGCTGAGTAAACACCTCTCGCGTCTTCACCTGAAATGCCCAGCATTTTCCCCGAATGTGCGCCAATTGCAACATAGAGTGCATCAAAAGACTGTCTCAAATCTTCAACGGCAAGCTGTTTACCAATTTCAAAACTGGTTTTGACCTTAACGCCCATGAAAGAATGGTGGTGATGTCTGCATCTAATTTTTCCCTTGGCAGCCGATAACTTGGAATACCGTAGCGAAGCATGCCGCCAAGCTGATCCCTTTTTTCAAATATTGTCACCTGATGCCCCATAATCGCCAGATAGTAAGCTGCTGTCAGTCCTGCCGGACCGCCGCCAATCACGGCAATTGTTTTACCGGTACTCGTCCCCGGTATCGGCGCCGGTACATGATCCGCATAATCAACCGCCGCTTTTTTAATGCCCCTTATATTCACAGCACTGTCGACAATGCCCCTTCTGCATTGAGATTCACATGGATTTTCACAAATATAGGCACAGACAGCCGGAAATGGATTATCTTTTCGTATTAATCGAACGGCATCCTCATATCGCCCAGCCTCAACAAGTGCTATATAGCCCGGAATATCTACATTAGCAGGACAAGCCGAAACACAAGGAATCGACTGCTTGTAATCATTGCTACAATGCCCCGTCATTATGTGCGCCAAATAGTCTCCCGCAAAACCTCTTACACCCAAAAACACTTGTTTTGCTGCCTCTACACCAATAGCGCAGTCCGCGGTATCCATGATAACCATCGCCAGTTCTTCTATCTTTTCGAGGTCGGATGCCTCACCATTGCCATCCAATATTTGCCTTATCATCGATGCCAACTGCTGTAGTCCAATACGACATGGTACACATTTTCCGCAGCTTTGCGCATGGCAAAGTGTCAGCAGATTAAGCGCCATGTCGACAGGACACACACCTGAAATACGTGTCGCCAATTGGCGTTCAACATCTTTATAAAGCATTTCGAGCACATCTTGCGAATGGCTCTTCGCTTGTAAAGTTAACCTATCCAACATTTTATCCTTCCTTTAACACATTATAAATCACACTGCTCTAAGCCGCTTAGAATAAAGCTTTCCGTTATTTATCGTTATATTTTTAACAATCTTTTTATGCGTACAAGTCCCCCGTAAAATTCTTTTAATGGAACTTTCCGTTTTTTAATGCGATTTATCAACTTGTCGACGTTTTACAGTTGCCGAAATTGAGCGCGAATAGCACCTACCATATAAAGTGATCCAAAGGCACAAGTATCCCATCCCATTTTCAGCGCCAAGGCTACACCATCTGCAACACTGTCTGTATCAAGAACATCACCGTCAAAGTACATTTGGATCTGCTCTTTTAACCGCCTTGACGGCAACGCGCGACTATTCTCCGGTGTGACGCAAATAAAGCGCTCTGCATAGGGGATGATGCATTTAATCATCTCCTGATATGCTTTATCTGCCATAACCCCCATTAAGATGGTTGCTTTGCCTGCCGGAAAAAGCATGGCCAAACTTTCTGCCATCGCTTTAATGCCGTTGACATTATGTGCACCGTCAACAACAAACAAAGGCTTTTGACACATGTATTCAAACCTGCCCGGCCATTTCACCTTTTCGAGACCAGTTCTAACCGCTTTATCTGAAATAGTGTACCCAATGCGCCTCAGAACGTCTATCACCTCAACTGCCAAAGCGGCATTTGACAGCTGATAGAGTCCCAAAAGCGGTATTTTCAATGCTTCGTAATGCCCATAGTCAAAACATTGCATGTGATCAATGCGTTGGCTCCGGCAGATCGTGCCTTTAGACACAACGGTCAATGGTGCTTGAAACCGTTCACAGGTTTCTCTCATTAATTTCATTACCACTTCATCCTGATTTAGGAGGACAACCGGGGTTTTCTCACGAATAATCCCGGCTTTCTCACCTGCAATCTTTGAAAGTGTGTCCCCCAGCACTGACATATGATCTTTGTCAATTTGGGTGATGACTGAAACGGCAGCTTCTTTAATAAGGTTTGTCGCATCCATTCTGCCGCCCATTCCCACTTCCAGCACAACGAAATCACATGCGATTTTTTCAAAATAGATGAATGCGATGGCAGTCATCAGTTCAAACAGCGTCGGTTTATCATCCATTTTATCAGCCTGCAAGGTGACGAGGTTTGCTATTGCCATGAGGCTTGCATCATCTATTTCTTCACCGTCAACGCGAATGCGCTCATTAAAGCGATTGAGCGCCGGCGATGTATATAGCCCCGTTTTATAGCCGGCTGATGACAAGACCGAAGCAATCATCGAGGCCGTAGACCCCTTGCCGTTTGTCCCTGCAATGTGAATATATTTTAAATCATCCTGTGGATCGCCGAGCGCGTGCATAAGTGCTTTGACACGTTCCAGACCGAGTCTGCTGCCCGGCGATGCATAGGCTTCTAAAAATGAGGCAGCTTCCAATGCGGTCATGCAGTTGCCCTTCTCTCTAAAACGCGTTCAGATGCCTTAGCAACCGGTACAATGACAACCATTTGGATTGGCACCATTAAAATGATTTGCAGCAAACGCGCAGGCAATAGCCCCTGAAAAGGCGCACCATATAAAATTGAGATCCAAAACGTATTGACAAACAAGCTAAAAATAAGCTGATTAATGCTGACGGCAAGCAGTGCCCGCCAAATTGTCTGACGATGATATAAACAAAGGCCGAAAGTCATGCCCACTAAGAAAGCCGTCAATGTAAAGCCTGGAAAATAAGCGCCAATTGGAAATAAAATCGCACCGATGAAATCACCTAGCGCACCAACGATCCCTGCATAAATGGGCCCCAGTGCAATCGCTGCAATAACAACGGGTATGAAGCTTAAACCAATCTTCATATTCCAGACTGAAAAGGATAGAAATCGCGACAACACAATTTCCATAGCAACCAGAACACTTAGTGTCACCATAACATTTGTCGACCATTTTACGCCCAATAATTTTGTTTTCATCTTATAACCCTCCTTTTAATTCGCTGGTGTTTGAAAAGAGGGTCTCTCTTTCTCATCAGCGGATGCGGTACGTCATCGCAGAAAAATCTTTCGTCCGTCGGCAACCTCCCATCCGACGGCACTTAACGCGTCGTACCTACTCTGTTTTTGTTTTTATTTTATGCTGTTGCGGTGGTTTTGTGATGGCTCCACCACATTGCTGCTGCAAAGAAGACGCCGCCGACAATATTCCCAAGTGTAACCGGCAGCAAATTCGTAACAAACATACTGCTCCAGCTCAGATGCGATACGTTAATGCCTGCATCTGCAACCAGTGCTGCATATTTGGGAACGTTCATTGCGAAAAGACCTGCTGTAATATAATACATATTGGCAATACAGTGCTCAAAACCGCAAATAACAAAGAACACAATCGGAACATAGGCGCCGGCTATTCTTCCCATGATATCTTTCGCACTGAGAGACAGCATAACCGCTGCACATACTAAAATATTACAGAATATGCCTGATACAAAAGCATTTGCAAATGGCAGCGCACATTTGGCGCTGGCAATTTTCACGGTGTAAACGGCAAGCGCACCACCGGCATAGTTTAATTGACCGAAATAGGCACATCCTGCTGCTACCAAAATTGATCCGACGAAGTTGCCTGCATATACAATGACGAGATTTCTCGCCATTTTCAGCCAAGTCGTCCGTTTTGACAGCACGGAAATCGTCATTAGGCAGTTTCCTGTAAAGAGCTCAGAACCAGTCAAGATAACCATAATGAGACCAATTGGGAAAAACAAACCGCTAATCATTCTCACCAGTGCAATATTATCATAACCAAATGCCGCTGTGCTGGATGCTGCACCGCCAAGGGCTATAAATCCCCCTGCAAAAATACCCAATAAGAATAGTTTTAAAAATGTTTGATTCGCTTTTTTTTCGCCTGCTGCACTGTAGCTTTCTATAAATTCCGCAGGTGTAAACAAATTCATCTAACCGTCCTTTCTGCAGCTTCCACCAAATGTTTCGCAAGTACCGAAGTCGTCACTGTTCCAACTCCTCCGGGAACAGGCGTTATTGCCGAAACAATCGGTTCAGCCATTTCAAAATCAACGTCACCGCATAATTTTCCGGATTCGTCAACATTGATACCGACATCTATTACAACTTGATTTTCATTTAAATACGTCATGTCAACCATCTTAGCCCGACCTGCAGCAGCGACAATAATATCGGCTCGCTGACATACAGCAGGCATATCAACTGTTCTTGTATGGCAAATGGTCACCGTTGCATTTTCCTTTATAAGCATCATGGCAACCGGTTTGCCAATGACGAGACTTCTGCCGATGACTACAGCGTTTTTCCCTTTTAGTTCAATCCCGTAATGCGCTAAAATCTCCATGGCCGCTGCTGCTGTACATGGCGGAAAGCCACTGTTTGTGCCGCCAAAAACGCCTGCGAGCGATGTATTGGTGATACCGTCAATATCTTTTGAAGGCGCGAGTGCATTGCGTGCTTCCTCTTCGTTATAATGCTTTGGAAGCGGCCTGAACATCAGACAGCCGTGTATCGCAGGATCGCGATTAATGATCTCAATTGTCTTCATGAGTTCGTCCTGACCGGCATCAATATCCAGTACATACTTTTTAACCAAGATGCCAATTCCATCACAGCGTTTGACAGCACCTCTTTCATATGCGATGTCATCACCGCGTTCGCCGACTCTTAAAATAGCCAAACATGGCGTGATCCCTTGGGATTCTAATTTTTGAACGCGTACCTTTAGCTGCTCATTTAGTGCAGCGGTCACTGCCGCCCCTTTTAACAATACTGCCAATATTACGCCTCCCCTCTTATTTTCGATGAGACTGCTGATGCAATCTGGTCAGCTTTTAACTGATATGTTTCCAGCATCGCCGCCACTTCATTTTCTATTTTTTCGGCTTCTGCTCGATTGCTGAATGATTTCGTATTGATATAGATATTAAAGCTAGCGCCAATCAATGCAGCTTTTGCAAACAGCGCACCACATCCAACATCTGAAATCAGCATAACACTGCCCTTTTCCAACATTTCTTCCAAAAGATCAATTGCTTCACAGCACTTTCTCATGATATTCAAAGGCGCCAAGCTGGCATCCATGAGTGCTTTTTCCATAACGGCTTCGCGCTGCGGATCATCTTTGGGGATCGCATATGCTTTGGAAAGCGGTTCGAAGGCCTTCGCATCATCATCAATCAGCATCAGTAAATCCGATTGAATTTTTTCACCCTCTGCCAACATGCGATGAACATCTTCCTCGAACTGTGCATATTTTTTTCTTCCCAAGGTGAAATCGCCAACCATGGAACAAAGTGCAACGCCAATGGCACCAACAAGTGCAGATGCGCCACCGCCGCCTGGGACAGACGTTTTAGCAGCCAATGCGCCGACGAAGTCTTGACATGCCATTTCTGACATTTTTTTTGCCATAATCTTCCTCCCTTATCCAAACAATTGATAAGAGCAAGAACAGATATGCGCTTTCCTGCACAGGCTGCCCCTACTCTTATCGGATTTAACACGTCATTTAACTAAAACAGACCTGAAATCATGCCGTTTTCATCGACATCAATTTTTTCTGCTGAAGGTACTTTCGGCAAACCAGGCATCGTCATAATATCGCCAGTTAATGCGACGATAAAACCAGCTCCCGCCGATACTTTCACATTGCGCACCGTTACAACAAATTCACGCGGCGCACCGAGCAATGCAGCATCATCAGAGAATGAGTATTGTGTTTTCGCCATACAAATCGGTAGTTTATCATAGCCTAAGGCTTCTAATTTTTCTAATTGCTTTTTCGCACCTGCTGTAAAAGAAACGCCGTCTGCATGGTATATTTTCGTCGCAATTGCATTGATTTTATCCGCAATGCTGTCGTTGGCATCATAGCAGAATGTAAACTTGCTTGGCTGTTCGCAAAGACGGAGCACTTCTTCAGCAAGTGCTTTGCCGCCTGCGCCGCCCTTTGCCCATACTTCAGAAAGTGCTACATTGACGCCCAGCGCTTTGCAGCGATCTTCAACAAGTTTGAGTTCAGCCGGCGTATCCATTGGGAAAGCATTAATGGCTACAACACATGGCAAGCCAAATACTTTTGTAATGTTTTCAACATGCTGCAGCAAGTTTGGCAGTCCCTTTTCAAGTCCCTCTAAATTTTCATTGTTGAGTTCAGCTTTCGGAACACCACCATGATGTTTTAAGGCACGTACCGTTGCAACGACAACGACTGCACTTGGTGCAAATCCGCCTGCACGACACTTAATATCAAGGAATTTTTCTGCACCGAGGTCTGCACCGAATCCAGCTTCTGTTACAACGTAATCACCAAGTTTAAGTGCTGTTTCAGTTGCCGAAATTGAGTTGCAGCCATGTGCAATATTTGCAAATGGTCCGCCATGGATAAACGCTGGCGTATGTTCGAGTGTCTGTACGAGATTTGGTTTGATTGCATCTTTTAAGAGTGCAGTCATTGCGCCTTCTGCACGCAAATCACTTGCTGTAACCGGCTTTCCACTGCGTGTATAGGCAATAACCATACGCGCCAGTCTCTCTTTCAAGTCTTTAAGACTTGTCGACAGGCAAAGTACCGCCATAATCTCAGATGCAACGGTAATATCGAAGCCATCTTCTCTCGGAACACCGTTTGCTTTCCCCCCAAGTCCACAAACGATATTTCTAAGCTGTCTGTCGTTCATGTCAACTGCACGTCTCCAAACAATTTGACGTGTATCAATGTCAAGCGCATTTCCCTGCTGAATATGATTGTCTAGCATAGCCGCCAACAAGTTATTTGCAGCGCCAATTGCATGGAAGTCACCTGTAAAGTGCAAATTAATATCTTCCATCGGCACAACTTGTGAATAGCCGCCACCTGCCGCACCACCTTTTACACCAAAGACAGGACCCAATGAAGGTTCACGCAGACAAAGCACGGTTTTCTTACCCAATTTTGAGAGCGCATCAGACAAACCGACACTTGTCGTCGTCTTTCCCTCTCCAGCCGGTGTTGGGTTAATGGCCGTTACTAGGATGAGCTTGCCATTTCTCGGCTGATCTTTCAAGTGATTAATATCGACTTTCGCCTTTGTTCTCCCATACGGCTCAAGTGTTTCTTCACCGATGCCAAGTTTCTCTGCAATTTCCCGAATCGGCAGCATTTTCGCTTCCTGTGCAATTTCTATATCACTTTTATATTCCATCTGAACCTCCAAAATCATTGCAAAATATTTTTAATACTGAATGACAACTTTTTGAGCGATTTCTGAATTGGCAGCCACTTCGATTGCTTCACAGATATCGCTTTGTTTAAATTTATGAGATACCAGCGGTTCGAGGTCATATTGACCAGAAGCCATCATCTCTAAGACGTCGACAGCAACTTCTTCATATGAACCATTACCGCTGCCGCTGATATACCAGTTATTATACGTAATACTTACAAAATCAAGCGTCACAGGATCCTTATGCACGCCGACAACTGAAAGGAATGCATTTCTGCCTGCTAAAGCTTTAAAATCGTCGATTGTCGCTTGAATGCCCGTAGCATCAATGAAAATATTGGCACCGCATGCTTCGCCTGTATAGCATCTTTGCATGCCGAATTCTGCAATCGCCATATCTTTTAAGTCATCTTTTTTAGGATTGCAAACGATTAAGCCATATTTTTTAGCATTTTCCAATCGATATTCAGATATATCCACCATCATAACTTTGTCACACCCAAACCATTTGAGCATAATAGCTGCAGACATGCCAATAATGCCTGCACCAAAGACGATAGCTGTTTTTCCCGGTCCGGGATTTGCATTTTTCGCGCCGCGCGTCCCCACGACAAATGGTTCCAATAGTGCAGCAACTACTGTTGAAATATTCTTGTCAATTTTAACAGCACTGTAACCTAATTCAAACTGTGGTATATGGATGTATTCAGAAAAACCGCCGACAGTTGCCATGCGCATTCTATCGCGTTTTGCCTGTCCCATATTGGGAAATACGTGATCACCCAGCTGGATGTCTTTTACGTTTTTGCCTATCTCAACCACTTCGCTGACGACTTCATGGCCAAATTCTGAATTTTTCCAAATCATATTGGCATCGCCGCCTTTATAATAGGCTGCAATGTCTGATCCGCAAATGCCTGCAAAAAGATTTTTAACAATAACGTCATCATCCCCACATACTGGATAAGGTCTTTCTTCAATTGTAATGTCTTTGATATCTTTGTAAATCGCCGCTTTAAATGTTTCTGGTTTCATTTTCTATCTCCCTCTTCTATGGGTATCTTAAAGATACACACCTATCAAGCGTTTACAGCTTTCGTTGTTGCTCTCTTTGATTTTGGTCCTACTTCGTTGAGCATCATTGCCGGTATCACCATCAGAAGTGCAAGTACATGCATAATGACAATGGTCATGCCAGAGCCGAACTTCATAATCATAATGCCGCCGATCACGCTGCCAGGCAACGTCAAGAGCATTGGGAGGCCATTGACAATTGCCGATATTGGTGCTACAAAATGCGGTTCAGGTTTCTCGGTTTCTTCAACCATGTACATGCCGAGAATTGGCATTCTAAGGAAGTAACCCGCACCCGAAAGTACCGCACAAGCAATCACAGGTACAATAGACTGGCCAAATGCTACTAAGCCAATACTTGCTATGCCATAGATCGCCACAGAAGCAACGATAAAAGGTTTGCGTCTGCCGGTTGTATTACACAAGACACCGCCAGCTACAGCACCAATAATTTGAACCAGTGTCAGCACGCTGGACACCGTTGTCGCCAAAGTCATTGACATACCGGCCTCTGTTGTAAAATAAGTCACCATGTAAGTCAGTAAGATTGTATTTGAAATCATTGAAAAACTGGTAATAATCAAAATAAGCACAAAATCCTTGTATTGAAAGACACGCCCAAATTCTGTTTTTTGTTTTGGCACTTTTCCGGATTTCGCATCTTCACGCATCTGTTTTAAATGTTCACCAACGCCTTCAGGGTACTGCAGCCATACAAATGAGACCACGGTATAAATAAGTGTAATAATTGTAAAAGTCCATGTTGCCGTTCTCCACGATCCAAACATAGGGAACACAATATAGGCCATTGCAACACCAAGACAAGAACATGCCGTGATAACGGTTTGCATGGTTGCAAATTTTGAACCTTTAAACCAGATAGATGCAATTGGGAAAAGCGCTGACTGTGCAAGCCCATAACCGATACCAGACAAGGTTCTGCCCATTAAGTACAGACTAAAACCGCTCGCTGATGCCGATGCAACCAGACCTATTGTAATCAGAGCTGCCCCAAGTATAAATGTTTCTCGAAAGCCTATTCGATTACAAATAATACTGCCGACAAACATACACAAACCACACATAATCAGATAGATGGATACAACAATACCACCCATACTGACAGAAACATTAAGATCCCCCATAATCGTAGAAAGCATTGCCGCAGGTCCCAGATATGGGATCATAACGACGAAATTAAACAGTGCAAGTATCAGTACAACCATTGACTGTTTTCCTTTTGACAAAACATTCACCCCTTCAAAATAATAGATTGTCATTCAGATACACTTTGAGCAAGGCTTCATTCATTTATCGCAGCAGACTATGGAATCATTTTCTGCATTCTCATATTGGCCATACAACCGCCATCTACAAGAATATCAATTCCGGAAATAAACGATGCACTGTCACTCATTAAAAAGTCGACGACCGTTGCCATTTCCATTGTTGATCCCATGCGCTTAGCTGGCGTCAAAACATTGATCATGCTCCACATTCTATTTTCAGTGTTAAGTTTGCTCTTTTCTAGTTCTATTTGATTATTTTCAGTCTCGGCGATTCCAGGAGAAACTGAATTGACGCGTATGCCATCTCCACCAAAGAGGACTGCATATTTTTGTGCCGCAATCATTGTTCCCTTTTTCGCAACTGAATAAGCAATGCCAGGTGCTACTTGTTCGCCTCTCGCCATAACGATTGGTTCCACTGCTTGCCACATTGCTTCAGGATTTTCATCTGCTTGCCATAATACGTCATTAATTGGCTGCAGCATTTGAGTTGGCAATTGATACGGTGATGATGATGCGAAGAGCACAAAAGAAGTGCCCGGCGCCATGTGCGGTTTGATGGTTTTCATGGCTTTGATATGTGATAGAAAATCGACGTCAAAAATAGCTTTCCAATCGCCGCAAGCTGGTGTCAACCCTGCAACGAGAACAACGCCTTCAATTTTACCCTTTTCTAAAGCCACTTGAAGTATCTTGTCAACATCTTCATCTTTTCGGATATCTACCACCATTGAAGTAACGTCAATGCCCTTTTCTTTTAAGGCATTTGTGCCCTTCACGACGTCTGATTCTTCCAGACCCGACATGACAACGGTACCCTTTTTAGAAAGTTGTTCAGAAACCGCCAAACCGATTCCGCGTTCACCACCAATGATGATATAAACTTTCTCTTCCATTTAACTCCTCCTCTTTTGACTATTTTTATACATCACAGCATGCCTTAAATGCAGTCAACCCTATTCAGTAAAAAATGACACTTTCAACTGCAGCAGCAAAATAATCATTTTACATATTGCGCAAAGCATTGCAAATACATTATTTCTCAGCATATACTTCCATTTTTCAGCAAGTCAAATTTACAAATAAACTGCAAATAATTCATGATAATCGTGTGAACGCGCTCACAATTGAAGTTTATCACGGTCAGGTAATCATACAAATTCTCAATATTAGGTATTTTTTTTTGTACAATCTTTGACTAGAATTAATATATAGAATGCATGAACTGTCTATATGTACTATAATGTAAACATAACCAATCATCTTTGGTTCGAAAAATTAAATGATGGAGGTGTTGAATTGATGAGAACTCAGTGTATAGAGCAACATGAATTAAGAGGCACTCAATTTTTGCAGATCTATAGCAATTCATTCTATTGAGCGTATTGAGCCCTCGAACATTCCCTATTTGTCTGTAAAATATGTCGTATGATTTCAAATTATTATCCAGTTTTATAATTTGTTGTCTCATTACTTTATAATGCATAGATGTAGGAGTAATATATGAATCGTGTCAGTACACCATGGAATGAAATCAATGCCTTTTTGCTTGATTGCGGCAACATAAGAGATCCAAAAGAATTTTGTACCTATCTTATGAAGCGACTCAATTCATTTATCGCTTATGATCAGGCACGCATTTATTTTCTTAACGACAATCGAAAAGTCTATGATGAAGTTTTATTTGGCGTCAACAAGCGTTGGACTAAAATGTATTTTGAATACTATGCAAACGTCGGCGGTGGCCGCTACTCACCATTTGGACGTTCAATGCGGAACGGCAAAATCTGCAATCTCACAAAGGCAGAAGATCGTGTCAGAGATTGGACCAATTGCAGCAACGATGAATTTATCAAAGATTATCTGAGACCACAGGGCATTCAATATAGCACTGGCTTTATGCTTCATGATATTTATAACTCTCCAAAAGCAACTTTTATCATTGATCGCCTGACCAATGTCAAATTCTCAGATTATGAACTAAATATCCTAAACATCCTCTTGCCGCATTTAGAAAACTTATTTAAAAATTTTTACGTCCCTATTCCAAAAGATTTCAATCTCGAGAATGTCAATAAAAATATCGCGCTGTTAACAGCTCGTGAGCGGGAAATTGCAAAGCTGCTTATGCAAGGTGCATCAACCAATAGCATTGGCGATAAACTCTGCATTTCTACAGCGACTGTTTATAAGCATATTTCACATATTCACGAAAAACTCAATGTCTCCAGCCAGCAGGAACTATTGATCAAACTCATGTCAGGCAATAAATTAGGCCGGGACGACGTTACGGTATGTGCTGTCCTGGAAAATGAACACGTGAATTAATCGTCGTTTTTATATGCTATTATTTTCAGCAAAAAGCTGCTGCATCTCTTTGCTCTCAGAGATGCAGCAGCTTTTTTATTCCCCCTACTCTATTTTTGACTGTCATGAGACCAAATCATCTCTGTTAAGCCATATCAATAATGACTTTTATTGCTTGATCGCGCATGCTTGCCATCTTGATGGCTTCGTTAATTGATTCCAGCGGATAATGATGTGTAATAATTTCAGGCATATAAGTGCGTTTTGCAGAAAGGTTATCAATCACCTCAACGATATCTTCATGATCGTAACCGCATGAGCCTTGAATAATGATCTCTGAGCTCATGAGACGCCCCATCGGTACGGGAATGGGGGCTGTGGTCACCCCAACAACGGAAAGTATTGATTTTGGTTTTGAAAACTTCATAAAATCTTCAACGATATTTGTCGCTCCCGCGCAATCAATGACAATATCGACATCAACTGCCGGATAGCCGATGCGATGTTTGGTAACACCAAATTTTTCCTTCACAAAAGTGAGCATATCGACTTCATTAATGTTGCAAACGATCCCGCCTATTTTTTCAATTAGCGCCCTTTTATTATTATTGCGTACAATGACAATCGGCACGACGCCCTGTGCGCATAATCCACTGAGACAACTGATGCCGATTGTGCCGGCGCCATAGATAATCACATGATCACCCGGCTTCGCACCTGGGACATTCTTGCCATGTGTCCCCACTGCAAACGGCTCAATTAGCGCTGCTTCATCGTAGCTCACATTATCAGGCAATGCATAGATATTGACATTGAGTTTGGCCTTCGGTACGTGAACATATTCCGAGAAACCACCAAGGTTGTTGGACTGTCCCGGTTTTGTTGACGTTATCGGTTGTATCCAAACGCGCATCCCCTTTGTCAGATCTGTGACATTTTCGCCGATTTCCGTTATATAACCTGCGGTTTCATGGCCAAATTGATCCCCCTTAAATGTCCCTGAAAACATGCTGCCTTTAAAATAGCCATTGACATCTGAACCACAAATACCGGTTCTGACTGTTTTAACGATAACATCGTCGGGACCGCAGACAGGTTTTTCAATGTCTTCAATGGTTACGCGCTCAACTTCTTGATATATTGCTGCTTTCATTTATTTATCCCCCATACTTCTTCTTCAACCGTATCCCTCATTCACGATCGTGTTTCATACACTTCTGCCGTGTAAGTTTTTGAATGAAAGACAATGGAAGCCAGCGACATATGCATATAAAAGATATGCAAGGGGCTGGCTTCTCTATGCTTAATGCTAATGCCAATATCCACTAAATATTTGCAAATTTAATCCGTGCTTACATTCTGTTCATGTATTCATAACTGTGTGAATGCACTTCAAAAATGTTGCCGAATGGATCTTTCCCATAAACGGTAACAACTGTATTTTCTTCATAGAATTTTCGTCGGCTGTATGCGCAGTATTCTTCACCGCCATTTTCTTTTAAGCGTGCCATAAATTCATCAACATCCGGCACCGTCACTGAAAAATGAAAAAGACCATGTCTTTTGTATTCGAATTCATCTTCAGGATCATAGCCGCCTTCAAATTCTAAAAGTTCAACGCCAACGCCGTTGCTTCCGACCATATGCGCAATGCGGAATCCAGTCCATTCATGACCTTCATGGGCATAGAGCGTATCGCAAAATTGGCTTGACGGACCACCATCTCTTTTAATTGGAAATGGACCTGCAATATGATACCATCCAAACACTTCTTTGTAAAAATCGATCGCCTTGTCAATATCACCAACAGACAATCCAATGTGATTCATTGCTGCAATAGGTTTTGCCATAATCGTTTTCTCCTTTCAAATAAGAAGCGAATTTTTAATGCTACACAACATATTCAAATACGTTTATTTAGATTATATCGTTCCCTAAGTACGAAAATATATACATAAACTTGCGTATTCTTGGCTGCGGCACTTTTATCAGAAATACTCAAATTTATGAATTTAAATCAGTTTTTTTCATTGTTATACTGAAAGCGTCATCAGATACATTGTTCTCAAACTAAGGCTGCATTGCCTTTAATCGGGCAAAATCCAAACACATGATAAAAAACGAAGGGAGATTTGGTTATGGCAACTGGTAAAGGAAGCAATATAGAAATGGTACCTATTTCGATGCAAAGACAAACAATTTGGCATCTTCAAAAAATGAAAGACGAAGGCAAAAAAATCTCAATGGTCGGCACAGCTTATATGGATCCAATTTTTACAATGCTCTGTGAAAAAGCAGGTGTCAATTTGGTTCGTTATACTGCACCTGGTGAAACCAGCGCACATCGTGCAAACAATATTGCTTGGTGGACAAGAGCAATCCGTAAAATGGCACCAAATATTTGTTTAAATGCCGTTATGCAAACACAGCAATACGGTGATAAATACACTGCCGTTAAAGAAGCCTCTATCCTAATGGCTGACGGCGCCGATTCTGTTCTTCCTATGGGCGTTACCAATGATGTCCTAAAGGCAATGTCAGATAATAACATTCCTGTATTTGGTCATGTCGGCTGTCTTTCAGGATGGCAAACAGGTCGTTTCGGCGGCTACAGACGCGTTGGTAAAACAGCAGAAGACGCAATGAACGTCTTCCGTCAAGCATATGAATATCAAGAAAACGGTATGGTTGGGATGACCATCGAAATGGCACCAAGAGAATTAACAGACATGGTCGCTAAAAAACTCAGAATTCCTGTTATCCAAGTTGCAGCCGGCGGTGTTGCCGATGGTTCTGAACTCGTTATTTTTGACCTGCTCGGTTTCTTACCGCCAGAAGCACTTGCAAAACATTCAAAAGCTTACGCTTCTTTCCTTGGCGAATCAATTAAAGCATTTACAACGTTTGATGCCGAAGTCAAAAACGAAGTTTACCCTGCTCAGGAACATGGCTGGAGCATGAGTGAAGCAGAACTTGATAAATTCATGAATCTCGTCGAACAAAAATACTAATGGCAACGTGCCGAAAATGTTACCACAGGCATTTTCAGCACAATGTTATAAGGTATGGCGCATATGATGATGCGCCATACCAATTTTTTAACAATAAACTTTTCAACTTAAAAAACGTGATCCTTATACAAATTTAGAAAAAATCTAATAAAAATGCGGTTTTGAAGCGGTTTTTTGACATGCATCAAAAATACGACCTCCTGCTGACATTTCCAGCCGCAAAACCTCAAGATTCAACTTGCTTGTTATTAAGTGAGAAAATTGCATCATTCAAATGATGCAATTTCCTTAAGTAAAAAATAGGAGAAAGACGATAACGCTGTCTCCTATTTTTTCGTTTCTTAAATAGTGGCAATTAATCCTTCTGTCGACGCTTCCTATCTTACAGGCAGCTATTTTGACAGGCAGGTATCTTTAAAGGTAATTTTCTTCTAGCAATTGCTGTCAACCGCTTTCAATTCTTTCACAGTTTTAAATGAATAGAGGCTTTTATGGATAAAAAACAGCTTCGCAAACAAATGATAAAAACACGAAATACACTTGATGATCATGCACGCCGCTTACACAGTTCAAACATTTTACAGCATTTATCAAAATTGGACTTTTTTCAATCCGCACGGGCTGTAGCAGGGTTTGTCGATTTCCGCAATGAAGTCCAGATGAGGCCAATTTTGCAGCATTTACTGGCTATGAACATCCCATTGATGCTGCCAAGAATCAGCGATGATGGTACGCAAATGGTTTTTTATCAAGTTGATTCTCTTGAACACCTTGTGATAAGCCGATTGGGAATCATGGAACCCGATCCCGCATGCTGTGTGCCAGGTGATCTCAATCAGCTCTCATTGGTGCTAACCCCCGGTGTCGCCTTTACGCGCAATGGCTTTCGACTCGGCTACGGCGGCGGCTATTATGATCGTTTTTTTGAATCAATCAGCAACGATGTTCTTCGAATCGGACTCGCATTTGATCTTCAGATTGTGGCAGACATCCCATGTGAACCACATGACATACGCCTTCACGGTTATGTAACAGAAAATGGTTTTTTTAATACAACAACAGCATCTTTGCTGTAATCGCAGCCTTATAACTATATAAAGCGCGCTTCCCGATTTCATTTCATTGACGCACATATCAATTAGAAATTGGGAAACGCGCTTTATTGATGAAAAGCTACATAAAATTGGCAATGCGCTCGACTTCATAAGCAGTTTGTATCAAGGCTTCCATATCTTCAGCAACTTCTTCCGAGGCTTTTTGCTGCTGTTCACCCAGTAAAAGTGCCTGTTCAATATCGCTGATAATACCATCTGTTTCACTTCGAATCGTTCGCAGTGTATTTTTGATGTCATCTACTGCCAAGGCGCTGTCATCTGCCATTTTCCTAATTTCCTGCGCCACAACGGCAAAGCCTCTTCCCAGTTCACCGGCACGCGCTGCTTCAATAGCGGCATTGAGGCCAAGTAGATTTGAATTGTTTGCCACTGCACTGACAAATTTTAAAATTTCATCTGTTTTGTTAATGGCATCAATAACACGATTGCCCTTTTCACTAAGCTGCCCTATACTGCCTGAAAGTATTTTTGCAGATGCCGACAGTTCCTGCATCATCGCTGTCGTTCGCTCCGTTCCCTGTGTAATTGACTGTGCCGAAGTATTGAGTGTCCGCTGCACTTCCTGTGTCATAACGAGCACAATAGCACCTGTCAACACGCCATCTTCAAAAACGGGCTGTCCAATAGACTTGACCGGAATGCCAAATCGCTCTTGCGGTACCAGATGCATCAACGACTGCCTCGTCGTAATAATTTTATCGACAGCACTATTAGGTGTCGCACGATTCCCCTCTTTTAAACCGACGTCAAATGTCTTACCCGGTATGTATTTTCGTATGACGCCCTCACTGTCACCAATCACGACACAGCAATCCAGCGGAAACAGGTCTAAAAACATTTCAGCTGCTTCCATGAGTGACGTTAGTCGTCTGCCCTTTGATTTTATCGCTTGATCCACGTTATGTTTCCCCCTCAACCTCAAATGTTTTCATATGGCTAAAATGATGCTGGTATTGCGCACCGCTTAGCCAGTGAATACTATGTTTCAAGATTAGCACATTGACGCTGTCCGAAAAAGTGCGGTTACTCGGCGATAATTCTCGTTTTTTCACATATAAAACGACACCCTTAATTGCTTAAAGGTGCCGTTCTCATTCGCCGGTCTTAATGGCTATTCATCGAAGTCGCCGTCATCGTCCGAATCTTCATCTGGTTCCGGTTCATTTATAGGGATTTTTTTATCCGGTTCCGGCTGTTTTGGCGAATCGAGTTCTTCGGTTTTAAGTTTTTTTGGTTTAGCTTTCGCCGCTTTTTCTTCCGGTGACATTGCAAGCGCTTTCAAACGTTTGTCGACGTATGCATAAATGCTGCCGCGTTCAAATCCACCTGATTTTGTACGTTTGCCCGCTTTTCTTCCCGTGAGAATTTCAATGCCTTCATCGACATGACTTATCGCCCAGATGTGGAATTTTCCCTGGCTGACAGCATCGACTATCTCCTGATCGAGCATGAGGTTTTTAACATTTTGATGTGGCATAATAACCCCTTGCTCGCCATTGAGGCCCTTCATTTTACATACTTTGAAATAGCCTTCAATTTTCTCATTAATCCCGCCAATCGGTTGGATATAACCGCGCTGATTGACGGAACCCGTTACGGCGATTGCCTGATTGATCGGTATCCCTGAAAGATCGGACAGTAGTGCATAGAGCTCTGTACTGGAAGCACTGTCGCCATCTACACCAGAGTAAAGCTGTTCAAAGACGATGCTCGCCGTAAGTGCAAGCGGTTTGTCCTGTGCAAACATCTTCCCAAGGTAACCCGTTAAAATCATAACGCCTTTA
Source organism: Clostridiales bacterium (assembly GCA_030446305.1). Taxonomy (GTDB): domain Bacteria; phylum Bacillota; class Clostridia; order Peptostreptococcales; family Acidaminobacteraceae; genus Fusibacter. The sequence goes on from JASUSA010000001.1 coordinate 78,702, forward strand.
TCGTGGATTTTACCACTGGTTCGCGCTTCGCGCTCAATGTTAATGATTCCCTGACGGCCTTGATAAGTTGAAACCGTAATCTTCGAAGGCTTCCCAAAACTGTACTGTCCGGCGCCAACAACTGCCAATCCGTTGATTTCACCAACTTTATAGCCCTCTACATCCAGCAGATAGGTACCTTCTTCAAAAAACGACATTGTATTTTCTTCAAATTTGTCAGCTCGATGTTTGCGTTCAGCCAGCGCTTTTTTGACATACTCAACGCCAACTGTATCGTGCTTATAATATTTTGCCCATGCATCTGACTCAATGATAATATCACCAAGCGTCTTTAAATGTGCCGTTAGTTTCGACTGATCATCTGCCAGTCTTGTGGCATGTTCCACGAGCAGTGCCACGGCATCCGGTGTAAAATGACCGAGATTTTCCATTTGGCATTTGGTTGAAATAAACCGTGTAAATTTTTCGATATTTTCATTGTTGCGTGACATCTCTTCATCAAAATCTGCCATGACTTTAAAAAGCTTTTGGAATTCTTCGTCATAAGCTGACAAAACAGAATACGTATAGTAATCGCCAATGACGATGACCTTCACATCAATGGGAATCGGCTGCGGTCTAATCGTCTGAGAAATCAGTGCACCTGAAAAAGAAATGCGGCTGTCAATGGCGACCGCTTCATCCAACAGCGACCGCTTTAAGCTCTTCCATGCATATGGATTGCTCAAAATATCCTTTGCCAACAAAATCAAATAACCGCCGTTTGCCTTATGCAGTGCGCCGGGGCGAATCATGGTATAGTCCGTTTTCATGACACCCATTTCATTTTGGTATTCAATACTACCCGCTAAGTTAAAATACGTCGGATTCGATTCAAACACCACAGGTGCCGACTTGAGTTCGGCATTATCCACGAAGAGGTTAATCCGATAGCGTTCAAAAAAGGCTTCCGGATTATGTGAGCCCACCGCCAACATCGCCAGTGGATTCTGTTCATCCGTCTCCGGTTCTTCCTGCTTAAAATTATCTAGATTTTCGACAATATCTTCTTCAAGCAATTGCAAATACTGTTTAACATCTTCATTTTCCTTGTACTTGTCACGGATGGCATCTAGATGAAAGCGAACGAGATGTCGCACCATCTGTTCATCCAAGCTTTTCATTTTAATGCGTAGATTATCTTCTTCAATGCGCAGTTTATTAAAATAGTCAATGGTTTCAAGGTTTAATCGCTGTGAGTTTGCAACAATTGCATCATATGCTTCTTTTGATAACGATTTGTACTGCTCTTCGTTAAGCGGTTTACCATCTTGTAGGGGAATGCTCATAATCCCCTTTTCCGTCATGGTAAACATAAAGTTGTAATTCTGCGCCACATCATTGAGATTGGCAATGATTTCATTGGTACTGACATTATAGTCCTCAATGAGTTTCTGCCTCGCATTTTCATAATCTCGGCTTGAAAAAACTTCCAGAATTCCTTTTCGCAGAAAGCGAATAGCACGATCGACGTATTTAATGAATACTTTGCCTTGACCGTGTGCAATTTTAATTGCCAGCGGATGATAGGTGTCTTTAAAATTATTGACATATAGCCAGTCAGAAGGTGCGGGCATTTTAATCGCCTGTTCTTCTGCAAGCATGTTTACAAAACTGTTTCGCCCGGTGCCCCATTGGCCCGATACGTAAATGTTATAGCCCTTTTGCGTGACATTCAATCCAAAACGGAGTGCTTGCTTAGCGCGCTCCTGTCCGATGATTCCGCGCATAGGGGGCAATTCTTCAGTGGTTACAAAAGTGAATTGCTTTGGGTCGCAGCGATTGCTGAGTTGCTCTGGTTTTAGTTTTAGATGATTCATCTTTGCCTCCTTAATGCCTGCTATACCATATGTGTTCATATGCATTTCATGACTGCTATATCTACACCTATATTCTACACAAATCCTTCATACCCTTTTTTTTCAAAAAAAATGCGCACATTCCAAAAAGAACATGCGCATTTGCTGCTAAAATTTCAAATTTTTTAATTTATCGCCAAAGAGATCGCTGAGTGTTGCCGCTTTCGGCGCATCTTCCTCAGGTGTTTCATAATTTTCAGTTTCATCAATAAATGAAACCGCTTTCATACTTAAGCTGATTTTTTCTTTAGCGGCATCAATGGCGAGAATCAACACTTCGACTTCATCACCTTCATTGACAACGTCATTTACTTTTGCAACATGCTCCGTTGACAGCTCTGATATATGAACCAGACCCTCAACACCTTCCTCAAGTGCTACAAATGCACCAAAATTCGTAATGCGCACAACTTTGCCCGTTACAATATCATCAACTTGATAATGTGCCTCAATGTTTTGCCATGGACTTTGTTCGACATTTGCCAATTTTAGTGAAATCTTTTCCTTTTCACGATCTACACTTAAGACTTCGACTTCAACAACATCGCCTTCTTTAACGACTTCTGAAGGATGTTTAACACGTCGCCACGACATTTGAGAGATGTGGACAAGGCCATCAACATCGCCTAAATCAACAAAGGCACCATAACTAGCCAGTCTTACAACGGTTCCCTTTAACTTGTCTTTTGGCGCCAGTCTCGCCAGTGTATCTGCCTTTCGCTTTGCACGTTCAACTTCTTCAATCGCTCTTCTGGAAGCGACAACACGCTTTTTATCCATATCGAGTTCGATAATTTTCACATCAAAGCTCGTCCCTGCATAGGTTGTTAAGTCTTCAACATAGTGCAGTGCTACCTGAGATGCAGGAATAAAGATTCGCGCGCCTTTGTATATACCCACGACACCGCCTTTAACCGCTTCTTTAACATTTAACGTCAACGGCTTATCTGCATCAATAAGCCCTTGAAGTTCTTCCCAAACCATTTGCGCTTCTGCTCTTTTAAGGGATAGCTTGACATTGCCCTCACCGTCATTTGTTTTGACGATACAAACGTCAAGCACATCGCCAATGGCGATCTCAGCGGTACTGCCGCTTTCGATTTCTTCTTTTGGCAGGATACCGTCAGCCATGTAATTGAGATTTACAATCGCTTCCTCTTCATTGACACTCATCACAGTGCCTTTGACGATATCACCGGCTTGCAACGATTCGAGCTGATCCATTTCAGCCAGTGCCGCTGCCATTGTTTCTTTTTCTTCCATGTCTTCCTCCTTTGTACATACCTTTGCGTCATCATCAGTACATTTTTTTACTCGTCACTCGCTTGCGCTTTTGTAAAAATCACCTTAATGAGAAATTTTGGCAGAAGCATCATGCGCCCAATGCGCGTTGGCTCCTTAAGTAATCGATAGAACCATTCAAGTCCCATCTTTTGAAATATTTTTGGCGCCCTTTTAGCCGTACCCGCCCAAACGTCAATTGAACCGCCCACACCCATTGCAACTTTCACATTTAACAGTTTGCGATATTTATAGATCCATTTTTCCTGCTTTGGCGCTCCCAGAGCCGTAAAGAGGATATCAGGTTTTACTTCATTAATTCTATCTAGTATGCGTAGTTCTTCGCGTTCATCAAAATAGCCATCCTGAACGCCAACGATTTTAATATTGCCGTATTGCTCGGCAATGTTTTGCGCTGCTTTTTCTGCAACACCCGGTTTGGCGCCAAATAGAAAGATCGATTTATTTGACCGATTGGCATATGCCAGCATCTTTGCCATCAAATCAATTCCCGGTATGCGCTCTGTAAGCTCCAGATTGTGAATGCGCGATGCTAAGATTATGCCGATTCCATCGGGAACCGTAAGGTCACCTTCATTAAGAATTTGTCTAAATGCTTCATCTTCCTGCGCCATCATAACGAGTTCAGAATTCGGCGTAAAAATCATTTTCGTCTCATCTTGCATCATGAACGTCGTAAAACGCTGATAGGCTTCATCAAAATCAAGTTTATCGAATTTGACACCCAGGATTTTTACGGTTGTCTTGCCTCTAATATGGTTCATTGACCCTCCGATCTCAACAATTGATTTAAAACAGTTTCATTGATGGTGAGTCTTGCTTTTAGCGTCGCTTTTTCGTCCTTAACCATCTGGCATGCTTCATCATAATCCTCAAAAATGGATTCGACATGCGACAATATCGCTTCAGGTTTGAATGCCTCTATGCTGCAAACTGCATTTTGCGAAATCGTTTCTAAAAAATTATCAATTTTGGGATCATAGCTGATGCCGATAAACGGCACTTCCGCCACCAGTGCAAATATTAGTGAGTGCAGTCTTGCACCAATAAGCAAGTCCATATTTTGCACGAGGCTCATAAATTCCTGCGACTGATACTTTTCAACAACAAAATGAACGTGTTCACCTACCAAGTTATGCAGGTCATCATATATTTTCGTGTCGTTTTTATAGTAAAACGGCAAATAGTAAACTTCATGCGCTACTGCAAGTGCCTCAGTTAACGCCAGCAACTTCGCGCGTTTCTCATCGCTTCGAAAGTCTTTTTGGCGAATGGCAATTGCCACGCGCTTTCGCGATGTCTCCCACGCGCCGATCTTCTGCAGAATGGCCTTGCCCAATGCCGGATCGGCCATTGGCATGCCCATAACGGGATCTGTGGTCACACTAACGCGCTTCATATTGACGCCGATGCTTTCCAACAGTTCCGCTGACTTTACATCTCTAACGGTGATCACTTCGACGCGATTGAGTACATTGCGCACCCTTCGTCTATTTTTAGGACGAATGAGCGGCCCCACCCCATGGCTCAGCAGAACGACACGCTTGCGAAAAAGTAATCCCGCTCGAATAATGCTCAAATAATAGTGAATGCTTCGGGCACTTGTAACATCCTGAAGCAAACTGCCGCCGCCGCTAATGAGAATATTACACTTCATAATCTCGGCAAAGACGCGAAAGGCATTGCTGCGATCAACTGCGCGCACATTAAACTTCTGGCGCGTCTCTTCCGGATGATTGGATAGAACCGTGATTTGAACCGCAGGATCAATGGCTCTAAATTGGGTCGTCAGCGTTCGCAATATTGCTTCATCACCAATATTGTGAAAGCCGTAGAAACCCGAGATTACGATTTTATTCATACTTACTGCTCCCAAAATAAGCAACGTAAATTCTGCTTAGAATATTTAGTATTGCCAGCACGACAATACTGATAATAATGCCAATGCCCAATGACAGGAACGTACGGGCTGTCGACAGATAGATAGGGCTTCTCGCATGACAGAAGGTATTGACAATTGATGTGAAGCCCAGCGATGCAACGAGTGCCGCCGGAAAAATCAAGCGGTTGTAAAATCTCGCCGCAAAGAATACGGAAGCTGAAAGCGCCGGAAAGGCCATGAGTATTTCTTTGGTCCTCGGCCTCGCCAACAGTACATTTTCCAGATAATTTCGGAAAATGAGCTCAATATTCAACGCCTCAACACCGGATTCATGTCCAGACCGTCCAATGTAAATATAGCCGACGACGCCAACGATAATGGCAATAAAAAGATAGTACATTTTAATATCTTCCATCAGGAATTGCTTGACATCCTGAATAAAAAACGTATTTTCCCGAAGTTCGTTGACATCCCGTTTATAACCAAGTTTAATGAGGTAAACGACGACAAAGATTACAATTGGTGCGATTAAACTGAGTTTAACGCCTCGGTAATAACTCATTTCAACGAGATAATCTGCGCGCGACATAATGGCTGCTACCGTCAACCCGCCCAACAGGCTAATGAAGCCCGTGACACAAAGTGCAATCACCGCTTTGACGACAATATCTTTAAAATTGTAAACCTTCTGACTGAGGCGCATGTCTTTAAGGTATTCTATAAGAAAAATAATCGCCAGCACCGGATAAATCAGGGCACCTGCCAATGCAAAGAGCTCAATACTCAAATTCGGCGCAAGAAAGTTAATGCCGACAATGCCGACAATGCCAACGCCAAACAGAATCCATTCAAAAGTCTCTGCAATATCGAAAACTAATTTTAAAATGATGAGTCCCAGTACCAGCAATCCCCATGCTGACAGAATGACGAGATGCGGTGATACGGCATTGTATGGCATTACCGATGCAGCTCCTAAGACAATGCCATGCGGTTCCAGTCGCCGTGCTAAGTCTTCAAACATCGTTTTGTATTCATCTATACTATTGTAATACGTGTAACTGCTGTCTTTGAACGGTCTGAAATAAATCGAACGAATATTGCGCTCTGTAATGGCACGGTACAATGTATTTTCAACCTCGATCGGCCCTTCATAGTAACCGAGATAATTATATCGCTGCTGAATGTATTCAATCACAGGAAAGACGCGTACAACATTGTATTCCAAATCTTTAGCCAGCTGCTCAATGCCCTTCTGCTCTGTATAGCCTCTTTGAACACTTGATTCGATCATGCCGACGGGAATATTGCGCGCACGCATCACATCGTAAAGCGCCTGCTGATAATTGCCCGAATCTTTTGTGTAACTGAGAATCTCCCTGCCGTTAAAAATAATTTCATTTAAGCTGGCATTGTATTTCGCAACCTCATCAAAATAGACATCAACGAGCTTTGTATTGTATTTATAATAATTTGAAGGCCTCAGATTGACGGTAAGTCCAGCAGCCTGTACTGCATCGATCTTTGCAGGATCATACCCAAGTCCCATATCCTCAATGGCAGATGAAACCACTTCCCGAGGGGCTTTAATTCCCTTGGTGAGTACGTCGACATACCGCGTATCCTCCGTATAATAGATATCGTCAATCGCCCCTTTAAAGACCATTGTTTTAACATCTGGCGATTCAAAGAACTGATAAAAGTCCTTGTCATAACGCGCTTCAACGCCCGCTTTCAGACGATCAAAGAGCGCGGCATCGCGCGTCCGCATGACGATGTCGTAATCCGATGCCTCAGAAGCCAGGTATTTGACCGCCTCGCTGCTATACTGCCCTTGCCAATCAATGTCCTCTTTAATATGCTTAAACAGTGCATATTCAATTGGTTCACCATTGGCTACGAGATCATAAAGTGAATCTTCTTTTATGGCAACAGATGTAAAATGCGCATCCTTTAATGCCTCGAATGTTTCGTCTGGCGTCATGTCAAGTTGTCTGCCAAATTCAACAAATTCGTCATAATCAGCGACGATCTCGGCAGATTTTGACTGATTTTCAACTTCTATGCGATTAAACAGCAGAAATCCCGTGCCAATTAAGCTCACGAGAAATACTGCCAGATAAATTTTTCGCTTTAAATTCATATGGCCTCCATCAATATTGCGAGTATGCAATTGTATCAGCTTGCTTACTGATCAGCAGTTGTATAGGTTCCCTTTACCATCAGCCAACAGTCGGATGTCAGCTTTATGCCTCGGCCGTCATCACTTGGTACGAGCATATGATGATCTAAGGGGACAATGCCTTTGTCATCCACTTTTATACCGGAGGTCAAGTCCGGGATTCCTACAGCGTTGGGATCGACAACCACTGCAGTACCCACTCTTAAAATGAATTCTGTACTGGCGCCAAAATAGAGCGTCGTGCCGTTTGGTACGTTAATCACTTCAAATAAAGAGGGCGTACTCACATCCAGTGCACTGATCTTTTCGTTGACATCACCAGTCATCCGAGCCTCAAGTGCGGACATCTGCTGATTTAGGTAGCTGAGTGTTACCAGCGGATCACTGGATGTCCCCGCTGTATTATCAGCGCCCGATATGCCAAAACTCAGCGCAACGCCAATGACGATGCCAAGTGTCGTATAACTCAATTTATCCCAATTAATATGCTTCATAAGCGCCTCCTGTCACACCTTCAACACCCATTTTAACATAAATATCTGAAAAAAAAAATAAGCATAAAACAACCTGACGAGTAACCTCCCAGCAGGTTCTTATGCTTCTTCACTTAGCCCCAAACTAACAATCAAGGCTTTATCAACGCGTTTCATAACATCTGCATCCAAATGACCAAGTTTCTGGATAAGACGCGTCTTATCAATTGTCCGCACCTGTTCCATCAAAACAACAGAATCTTTTAACAGACCCACTGTGGTCGCTTCGACTTCAACATGGGTTGGCAACTTGGCTTTAGCGATTTTTGCCGTTATTGCAGCGACGATGACGGTTGGGCTGTACCGATTGCCAACGTCATTTTGAATAATCAAAACAGGTCTTTGACCACCCTGTTCTGACCCCCTAACCGGTGACAAATCTGCGAAAAAAACGTCGCCTCTTTTAATATTCACTTCAATTATCATCTCCATTTCAAAAGCGATTTTAAATAAGATCGGGTCGATAAATCATCGAAAAGTCCTATTTCTGTAAGATATAAGTTGATTGCTGCCATTCGCTCATAGCCTTTTCGCATGTCACCACTGACGTAAAACCGCTTGATGTCGTATTTTATGTGTACTTTCGCGTAAAGTGTCACCCATTTGCATGAAACGTTGCCCATTCATGCTGCTTCGAAACCTCCGCCGTTTCGCAAGCATAAAATATAACCTTTTAAAGCGTCACCTTTACCCAATACACATCTACCTAATGCCATTGCAGATGTCAAATATGTAGTATCAACCTGTGCTCTTTTCTCTGTTTACGAGCTAATAACATTATTTTACCATAAAAGCGAATTCAATACCATAAAAACGCAAGGCCATCTAATGGCGTGTTTTGCAGCCACCTATCGATTATTCGAGGTAGCGCCGATGCAGCCTCAATGAAAATTGACAGGTAATCTCGTAGCTAATGGTTCCCAGCGCCTTTGCATATGCTGCCACAGACACCAGTGGATGCGCATTGCCGCCCATTACAATAACTTCATCACCCATTTTTGGCATATGCTCTCCAACGGCGACCATACACTGATCCATGCAGATAGAACCGACAATTGGGCATGGTTCACCACCTACGAGCACATGCGCTTTGCCGCTCAATCCCCTAAGCAATCCATCGGCATAGCCCACGGGAATCGTTGCGATATTCATGGTTTCCGGCAAATGATATCGATGACCGTAACTGACACCATCGCCCTTGCTCACCGATTTTACCATGGCAATATTGGCTTTGACACACATGACTTCACGAAGTCCAAGCGTTTCCAGTGCAACTTCTTCAGAAGGCGGCTGTCCGTACAGGACAATCCCCGGGCGCACCATATCAAAATAGTATTCTGGGAACCTTGCTGAAGCGGCACTATTGCAAATATGCCTAAGTTTAAAGGTCATGCCGCGATTTGAAAGTGCCTCAAGTACGGTAATAAACAACTGTCCTTGTGCATGCACGGACGCGGTGTCTGTTTCGTCTGCTCGGGCAAAGTGCGAAAAAATACCTTCAACGGCGATGCCGTTAAGACTGCTGAGCGCCTCAATCGCATCAATCCCTGTCTTATCGGCGGAAAAGCCGAGTCGCCGCATGCCCGTATCAACTTTCACGTGAACGCGCAAAGGCTTGCCATATTTCAGTCCGGCGATGTGAAAAACTTCTCCCTGTTCTGTATCATAGAGTGTTTGAATCAAATTCTGTTCAATGAGGACTTCTGCCGCCTCAACAGGCGAGTAGCCTAAAATAAGAATATCGACATTCGGCAGTGCAGATCGAAGTGTCTGCGCCTCGATAATCGTCGCAACCGCAAAAAAGTCAACACCCAGCGCATGCAATTTTCTGGCAACGGGTATCATGCCGTGACCATAGGCATCCGCTTTCACCACAGCACACATCTTCGTGCCACCGTAATGCTTCGCCAGTTGTTTATAATTGTGCGTCAGTGCACCCAAATCAATTTCCATCCATGCCGGACGATATTCATATGCCATTGTCTTACCCCCTCACCTGCTGCATCGTATTGCTTCAGCTTTAACATGACCTATAATGACAGCTGTGTACTATTCCTCTGCCATACGACGTCTTAAAGCACCGACTTAAAAATATTTTCAAGTCGATGCTTTCCATTAATCTTTCTTTGATATCTCTTGCTTTGATATATTTTCAAATGTCAGCAATCGTTCCAAATGTCAGCAATTTTTACGATTGCCGGCAGTACGGCGATTGCATCGCTATTATTGTTTTAACAGTGCTTTAAAAGCCTGCGTAATGCCTTCAATCAGATCGCCGGCAATCAGACCGTGCTCACCTTTTTGAACCGCCATAATATCACCGGAATACCCGTGTAAAAAAACACCTGCAATGGCCGCATCTGCCAATGTCATTCCCTGCGCTATCAGACTTGTAATAATCCCGGTCAGCACATCGCCGCTTCCCGCTGTCGCCATGCCGGGGTTACCCGTTAAATTGACATAAGCTGAACCATCGGGCAGTGCCACAACAGTCCGTGCCCCTTTTAAGACGACGATGATCTGCCATTTCACTGCAAACGCAGTGGCCGTATCAATGGGATGACGGTTAATGGCTTCAACTGTCATACCCGTCAAACGGCTCATCTCGCCGGGATGCGGCGTTATAACAATCTCATTGACACGATTGGCGAGAATCTCAACATTTTTTGACAGTGTATTAAGACCGTCTGCATCAATCACCAGCGGTTTGTCTACTTGTGTAATCAATTGCCTGACCACCTCAATCATTTCCGCATTTTGACCACAGCCCGGCCCAATGGCAACAACATCGGAACCCTCACAGTTTTGGATGAGTTTTTCCACTTGATTAATGCCAAAGACACCGCGTCTGGTTTCCATGAGCGGTACTGTGACCACTTCTGGAACACTGGTCGTAATAATGGTATGGAGACTTTCTGGTATCACCAGCTTCAGCAACCCAATGCCGGATCTCAGGGAAGCCTTTGCCGCTAATATCGCTGCACCCGTCATGCCAAAAGAGCCGGCAATCAAACTTGCCTTGCCATAAGTACCCTTATGCGAATTCATCTGACGCTTTGGAATAATACGCCTGACATCGCTCTCTGATATCGTCTGATATAGAATACCCATTTCATCAATCAGTTTATCAGAGAGACCAATGCGTTTCACGATCAGTTCACCATTGTAATCGGCACCTGGAAACATGATATTGCCTACTTTAGGCAGGCAAATGGCAACGGTTTTATCAGCGCGCACAGCCGTCTTCATGACGCTGCCGTCACTGGCATTGATGCCGCTGGGAATGTCGCAGGCAATGACATATCCCTGAGACTGGTTAATCTCCTCAATAACAAATTCATAAACGCCGTCAACATCGCGTTTTAATCCAATCCCAAACAAACAGTCGACGACAATATCACCCGGTCGAATCATCTTGCCCATTTTCTTGACACCGTTGATTTCGTTAATTGCCTCCATGCGAATGTCCAGTGGTTTCAGCATTTCATAATTCAGAGCAGCGTCCGGTGAGAGTTTTTTCGTATTGCCCACGAGAAAAACAGTAACATTTTTTCCCTGATTGAACAGGTGGCGTGCACAAACCATGCCATCACCGCCGTTGTTGCCCATGCCAACGACGATTATAATCCGCTGCGCCGACGACTGGAATTGTTTTTCGACTTCTTCAGCCAACGCAATCCCCGAGTTTTCCATCAACACAATAGATGGTACCTGATATTTAGCCGAAGCTGTCTGATCAATTTTTCGTATATCCTGTTCTAATGCAATTTTCACCCTTTATGCCCCCCAATTGCGATAACAAACGCGATGACCATTTTTTTGCTGTGTGACAGCGAAAGCTGGAGTTCAGCGATCTTCAATGATTCTGCCAGACATTTGGCCTTCCCGTGCAATATAATGTAAGGTTTGCCCAGTTCATCTCTGAGCACTTCAATTTCCTTGAGTTCAAATCCGCGCACACCTGTGCCAAAAGCCTTTGAAACAGCCTCTTTGGCTGAAAAAGTCGCAGCAATCGTCTCGGCTTTCATATGTTTCATCTCAAAATACGCGCGTTCATTTTCTGTAAAATAGCGTTCAATGAAATGCGGTCGTTTCTTTAGAATTGCTTCTATTCGCTCAATCTCGAGCAAGTCAACACCATTGCCAATCAGCATCATCACTACCACACTCCATTACGCATAATCGTACACATTATACTTCGAAACCCGTCATTCGTCAATGATGGCAAAGCACGTCAGACTTTAGCCCGAACACGTATTTTCATTTTTGGAAATTCTTTTGCCTGACGATTTGCAAAAGCCTCCAGTTCCGACTTGGAGCAGGTCTCAAATCTACTGTCTTCAAGCTGGTTAGATGTATACTGATACTGCTGGAGCGACCAAGCTTGCGCCTTCCCAATACACCTGCACATATTCTCGAGCGTGGCCTCACTGTGATACGGCAGCAGCACGGTAGTTCTGAATTCGTGCGCAATACCGCTATTGATAATCAAATCAATCGAATCATTCAACCATGTCATCGATGCCGTCAGGGCTTGATCGGCAACAAACGGCGCATAGTCGGGAATCAGCCATTTAAAATCCATAGCAATATAGTCGAGCAGTGATTCTCGAAACAACTTTTTAAGCATTTCAGGATTCGAACCATTCGTATCCAGTTTAACAGCATATCCCGCATTTTTCAGCGTTCGGATACATTCCGGCAAATCCCGGTAAAGTGTTGGTTCCCCACCTGAAATAACGACAGCACGAATGTGCTGCCGTCTTTGATCAAGTTTGGTTAATACAGTATCAAATGTTTCTGTCTCGGGAGCATTCCCGCGCGCCAAATCGCCATTGTGGCAATATGGACACCTAAAATTGCAGCCATTGGTAAAAATAACACTGGACAGGCGCCCCGGAAAATCGCTATAGGAAGTTTTTAAAAAGCCGCCGATGTTCAACGTCACAGCCTCCTTTTAGACGTAAACGTTATTTTACATGTATCTGCATATTTGCATAGCATGCAGCCCCTTTATCGGAGTCCTTCTCACTCTATTTGACAACAAAAGCTTTTCGATCTATAAACTCCGACTGCTTGCCGACATTCCAAGACTGGATCGGTCGATGGTAGCCGACGACACGCGACCAGATTTCCGTGGTCTTGCCGCATGTTGGACACGTTGCATGTTCACCTGCAATGTACTTATGATCCTCACAAATGCTAAAAGTTGGCGTTATGGTGAAATACGGCAGCCGATACTGCTGTGTCACATCTTTTAAAATCGTCTTCACGATTTCAACATCTTCGATTCGCTCAGGAATAAAGCCATGGAACACTGTGCCGCCTGTGTATTTCGTCTGCAGCGAATCCTGTGCATTCAACGCTTCAAATAAATCTTCCGTATAGCCAACAGGAAGCTGAGTCGAATTTGTATAGTATGGCGCACCGACGCCTGCTGTTACAATATCCGGGAACATCGCTTTGTCAATTTTAGCAAATCGGTAAGCAGCACCTTCAGCAGGGCTTGCTTCCAAATTGTACAGATGGCCGGTTTCAAGCTGAAACCTTAAAAGGACTTCATTCATGTAATCCAAGATATCCTCTGCCATTTGCTTACCTTTAACAGTTAAAATGCTCTCACGACTCCCTGTGAAGTTTTGAATGCATTCATTCATGCCGTTAGGCCCTATGGTTGCAAAGTGATTGTGCCAATATTCGCCCTGGGTATCGTAAACGTCCTGCAGATAATACCTTGAATAAGGGTAAAGCCCACGCTGCATATTTTCTTCGAGAATTTTTCGTTTGGACTCGAGTGATTGTTTAGCAATGTCCATCAGCCTTTCAAGGCTGTCGAGAAGCCCTTCCATTGTATGGTTCATATAGCCCAGCCGCGCCATATTAATGGTAACGACCCCAATGGACCCCGTCTTTGGATTGGCGCCAAACAGTCCGCCGCCTCTTCTGATGAGCGCTTTGTTGTCAAGTCTCAAGCGACAGCACATGCTGCGGACATCCTCGGGATTGAGGTCAGAATTGACAAAGTTGCTGAAATACGGCGTACCGTATTTTGCCGTCATTTCCATAATGATATCCGTCACTTCATTATGCCAGTTCCAATCGTCTGTAATATTGTATGTGGGAATTGGGAATGTAAAAATGCGCCCCTTTGCATCCCCAGCCATCATCACTTCACAAAAAGCTTTGTTAATCATGTCCATTTCCGGTTGGAACTGCGCATAGGTTTTATTGAAATCATGTTTGCCATCGACGATAATCGGCAAATCACGATGGGTACTCGGCACTTCTTTATCCATGGTAATATTGAAAAACGGCGTTTGAAAACCGACGCGCGTCGCGATATTCATATTAAAAATAAACGTTTTCATATAATGCTTTACTGTGCCATAATCGAGGCCGTCATGTGCGACAAAAGGCGCTAGCAGAGTATCGAAATTGGAAATCGCCTGTGCACCAGCCGCTTCCCCCTGAACCGTATAAATAAAATTGACGATTTGGAGCAATGCCGTGTCAAAGTGTTTTGCAGGCGCTGACTCCACTTTCCCTGAAACGCCGCCGAATCCCTTCAGCAGCAAGTCTTCAAGGCTCCATCCGCAGCAATAGGTAGAGAGCAGCCCTAAATCGTGAATATGCAGGGCACCTGATTCATGTGCATCCGCAATTTTCTCATCATAAACTTCATTTAGCCAGAAGGATTTCGATGCTTTTGAAATAATATGATTGTTGAGTCCTTGAAGTGAATACCCCATATTGGAATTTTCCTTGACGAGCCAATCGTTTTGACCTAAGTAATCGTCAAAGAGCGATAATATATCCATCGCCGTCTGACGGTGTGCACGTTTTTTCTTGTGCTCATATCGATATTTGATGTAATTTTTTGCCGTCTGGTACTCACCCATTTGCATTAGTGTATTCTCAACGACGTCCTGAATCGATTCAACCGTCGGTTTATCCGCTTTTTCAAGTGCAATGACAACATAATCTGTGATCACTTCTGAAAGTTTTACCATGTCCTTTCTGAGCCGATCCGGTTTCGTCGCGGCCAAAGCCTTCAAAATCGCCTGTTCTATTTTTTCTCTGTCAAAGGCGACGAGTGCGCCATTGCGCTTCTCAACATTCATTTGCATGCGATCCCCTCCTCTTGCTACATACAGTATATCCATATCAATTATACACAATATCTTGTTGAGATGCGGATGTTTTTTTAATGTTTTTTTCTTGGGACCTATGGCCTGGTGCTATCGTCTCTGGCTTCATTATGCTAAAATAGCAATAGATGGGAGGCGATACCATGATTATCTATCAGGCAATTCACAGGGCCCTAAAAGCACATGAAGGCCAAATACGCAAACTAGACCTAGATCTCTATGCGGCTCACCCTATTGAAGTCGGAATGATCTTGTCTAAATACGGTTTTTCCGACGATGTTATTTGCGCCGGTATTCTTCACGATACACTTGAAGATACACCACTGACTTATGATAATCTCTTTGATGAATTTGGCAAACACGTTGCCGACCTCGTCAATGATTGTACCGAACAGGATAAATCGCTGGACTGGCATACGCGCAAGACGCTTTACTTGGCACATCTCGAAACCGTATCAAATGAAGTCCGCTTTATCGTCTGCGTCGATAAACTCACAAATTTAAAAAGCATTCATAGGCACCTAGGTAAAATGGGCGATTCGCTTTGGGCGAAATTCAATGCGGGTTATGAACAGCAGTCATGGTACTATCACGCTGTATTAAAGCGCCTGGCACCTATCCGGCACCACGCGCTCTATCGTGATCTCGCATCTGAAATTGATCTCGTCTTTCCATTCAAAGAATCAGAAATACAAGCAAATTGATTTTTTACTTACAATCTTTACTTACAATCTTTAAATCTTTAAATCTTTAAACCTTTAAATCCTTATATCCTTAAACCTTTAAATGATGTACTTTTCTCATCTAGGGTCTAAAACCGGTAGCCCAATGCCGCCATCATTTTTAAATCCGCTTCGACGACGCTGCCAAGCGTCGTCAAATAATTCCCTACCATTAACGCGTTGACACCACCTGTCAGCGCGTTTTCAACGTGTCTGCCCAGCTTCGCCCTGCCGCCTGCGATGCGAATATTCGCCTCCGGTAAAATCAGGCGAAACATCGCAAGTGTTCTTAAAATCTCATCTGTAGAAAGGGGGGCATTCATCGCCATTGGCGTTCCGTCAATCGGCATCAGTATGTTCATGGGAACAGATTGTATGCCAAGCGCCTTGATTTCAAAAGCGAGGGCAATGCGATCTGCCATCGTCTCACCAAGTCCGATGATCCCGCCACAGCAGACATTCAATCCAGCTGATTGACATATTTTCACTGTTTCAATACGCTCATCATAGGCATGTGTCGTACAAATCGTCGGATAAAATTTTCTCGACGTTTCCAGATTGTGATGATAAGTTGTCACACCAGCCGCTTTCAGCCTTTGTGCCTGCAAAGCCGTCAGCATGCCATGTGAAGCACAGAGCGAAAGACGCGTTTCTGCTTTCAACCGTCTGTAAATCGGATCAAGTGCTTCCAGCAGCGAATCACTTAGGTATCCACCGCTTGTCACAATGGAAAAACAATGAACCCCTGAGTCCTCTGCTGCTTTTGCCGCCTTTATAATGTCGTCAGTTGGCATCATGCCATACGTTGTCACATCTGTCGGATAATATTTTGACTGTGCACAAAATTTACAGTCTTCACTGCACTTGCCGCTCCTGCCGTTGACTATGGTACACAGCGAGGCGTTATCACCTTTAAATTGACGCCTTACAGCATCGGCGCCCAGCATCAGCTCTTCTGTCTTGACTGAAGGATTGACAGCGAGGTGATACACCGCCTCATAAGGCCACGAAGCAACGACATCACCTTCCAGCAAAACATCTGTCATTTTCATTTGCGCCTCCCTATCGTGTACGGTATGCCTTTGTATAGCCCATTTGTCGAAGTCGCGGCAAAATTATTGTCGCGACTGATGCCGTTATAACACTCATGATTAAATCTGGTCCAATGAATGGAACAAAACCGCCGACGACAGCATTCATAAATGTGTAAGTTCCCTTTGCCAAGTAGACCCTGACGATCAAATATAAATAAGGGACACCCACGATATAAACGACCATAAGTCCGGCAACGGTTGCTGCCAACACTTTCGGCAGCGTGGCATTTGACATGCGCTCAGTTGCCCATCCAATGATATAGGCACACATAATAAACCCTAACAGGTAGCCAAATGTCGGTTGAAAAACATAAGTAGGCCCGCCGCCGTTTGTAAAAACGGGGATACCGATCAGACCCATGCCTACATAGAGCAGTTGTGACAGCACTCCGCGTTTTGCACCTAACAATGCGCCTGAAAGCGCACAGAAAAAGAACTGAAACGTAAAGGGAACAACGCCAATCTGTATTTTAATAAACGCCCCAATCGCCGTCAATGCGGCAAAAATAGCAATAATGACCATGTCTCTCGTCTTCATGAAATTTCCTCCCAATCCTATTTGAATAACTCTATTTTAAATGTCAACTTATCAATTGTCAACAGTTAACGTTAACTTGGTTGTCGTTTTCGGTTAACAATCGTTTTGCCCTTATTTTCACTTCACACCCTTTTATAAAAAGATGAATTTGCCCCAATATCATGATTCGTATCAAAAAATAAAAAAAACACACCTCCTGCCAAATTAGAGATGTGTGAAATCCATTTACATTCGAATAAAAGGGGGAAATGTAAATGTTTAAAAAGAAATTTAACGTGTGCTTAATGATATCAAATCCAAGCAAGACAGTCAATTAAGTTTCTATTAATAAATGCTTTAAATTGTTAAACTTTGTTAAAGAAAAATCAGTGCTTCTGTAACAGCGCATATGCTTTAGCAATATTGGCACCTACGCTAGCATTGTTGTAAACGAGCTGAATATTTGCCGCTAAACTCGTCCCCTCTGTTAAACGTTTAATTTCGGATAATAGATACGGTGTCGTTTCCTTCCCTTTTATACCGCGTTCATCTGCATGCTTTAAAGCCGATTCAATAATGCCATCGATAAACGATTTGTCCAGTTGATCTTCTTCAGGAATAGGATTGGCAATCACCAGACCGCCAGCCAGTCCAAGATTCCATTTATGATGCATCGCCGCTGCGACATCTTCCGGCGTGTCCATGCGATAATCCACATTAAATCCGCTTGAACGCGTGTAAAAGGCAGGCAGTTCCGCCGTGCCGTAACCGATGACGGGAACGCCCAGTGTCTCAAGATGCTCAAGGGTCAATCCCAAATCGAGGATCGATTTCGCCCCGGCACAGACGACGGCAACAGAAGTCTGTCCTAATTCCGTCAAATCTGCTGAAATGTCAAATGTCTCCTGCGCCCCTCGGTGAACACCACCGATACCGCCCGTTACAAAGACGGCAATCCCAGCGAGTGCCGCGCAAATCATCGTCGCCGCCACTGTCGTCGCACCGTTTTGCTTATTTGCGATCACAATTGGGAAATCTCGTCTGGAAACTTTAACGACGTTTTGTGCCTGGCCCAGATATTCGAGCTCATCATCTGTTAGCCCAATTTTGATAATACCATCCAAAATTGCGATTGTCGCCGGCACAGCACCCTCTCTGCGAATAATCGCTTCAACTTCGCGTGCTGTCGCCACATTTTCAGGATATGGCATACCATGGCTGATAATCGTCGATTCCAGTGCAACAACCGGCATACCCGCTGCCAATGCTTCTTTAACTTCAGGTTTAATGTATAATACATGCTTTAAATATGCTTGATTCATATGGTTTCATCCTTTCCTCACTGCGCATCACTTGCACAGTTTCAACACTTTGAAATTTATTGGCACGCTCATTGGATGGCAAACGCATCCTCTACAATGTTGCAATCGCTTCAGACAGCGGCATCTGCGGCTGAGATATTTGATGTGCCGCACACCTTAGCGCCATGTTGACACGCGCTTCCAGCGGTACATCGAAAAAAATGCCATGAACATAACCTGCAAAAAATGCATCTCCTGCACCAGTTGTATTTTGAACGGCTACGCGATGACTTTCAAAAAAACGCACTTCTCGACGATTGCCGACAACGACGCCATCAGCCCCCAGTGTCAGTGCTACTTCGTCAATGCCAAGTGATACAAGGGCTTTGCAAAGCCTTGTCGCATAGTCGCGTTCCGATTCATCAGCCATCTGTTCCATCTCCGTGAGCAGGGCAGCCTCAATCAAATTCGGCTTTAAAAAGTGAATTTTAGATAAATGGCTTTTTAATTTTGCCGCCTTCGCCGTGGATACCGGATCGATGCAAATACGTCGATCTGAATACGCGGTTAAAAGATATTGAATTGCCGCTTCACTTAAATTCGTATCAAGTACCAACAGCCGAGCACCTTCAATCAATTTTCCCCATTGCATCAAATAATTGACGTCAATGGCATCTGCAATGTGCATCTGTGAAATCGCCATCGCCATATCATGATCGACATCGTTAATGCAAAGGTAGGTCGATGTTGGCAGTGATGAATGCATCATAACACCTGCGGTATGGATACCCTTTTGATTAAGTGCTTCTAAAAGCTTTCGCCCAAAATCATCTTGGCCAACTGCCGAAATAAAGTGAATCGGATGTCCCAGCGCCGAAAGGTTTTCAGCAATATTGCGACCAACGCCGCCAGCACGCGTCATCACCGTCCCAATATTGGAATCCCTCGGAATAAGCTTTTTATTGGGTGTTCCAATAATGTCCATATTGCTGCCGCCAACGACGACAATGTACGGGGATGAATCGACAATATACCCGCGCCCTTTAATGTAGCCTTTTTTCATTAGATTGGAAATATGAACTGCAACGGACGATCGCTGAATACCAAGCCGTTCTGCTAGCATTTCCTGCGTTATAAGCGGCTCGCCTTCAATTAACCTTAGAATTTCACGTTCGCGTTCTGTCATAGACACCTCATTTTATAAACATTTGTTTACGATAGATATTATTGTTTATACACTTATCATATCAGATCGTTCTTTAATGTCAAGTCATCATCACCCGCTTTTTGCTTTTAATCAAAAAACACACATTTTCCAATCACTTCAGCAATTCTTATTCATTCAATTGCTGTCAAAAACCCCTTGTTCCCCGCTGGATGCTAATCGTTTTCTTTTTGATTTCTAACCTTGCTTTGGTGTTGTTCTAATGGTACCGGCCTATAATGAAACCATCCAAAGTTCATCAAAAGCAATTTGTCATTCGACGGCAATACAGCCAAAAAAGATTCTTGCCAAATTTTAACCATGCTTTTGCACCTTATTAAGAAAGGGTGCGTATAATGAAATTAACCGTTACGATTAAAGGAGGAACGTACAATGTCAGTGAGTTTAGAAAAAATCGATATGCTTATGGAAAGAGCGAATATCAGTTATAAAGAAGCTAAAGAAGCCCTCGAAAAATTCGACGGCGATATGGTGGAAGCCCTTATTTATCTCGAATCCAATCAGAAAACAGCACCGCACACCACGAGCAGGCATCCACGTGAACACAGAGAACATTACAAAGA
Source organism: Clostridiales bacterium (assembly GCA_030446305.1). Classification (GTDB taxonomy): domain Bacteria; phylum Bacillota; class Clostridia; order Peptostreptococcales; family Acidaminobacteraceae; genus Fusibacter. The sequence continues at coordinate 99,066 of JASUSA010000001.1, forward strand.
ACAACGCAGACAACAGCGCAGAGCACAAAACAGAGACATCTTTGAAGATCTCAAAGGTTTCGTTCAAAAACTTCATAAAACAAGTTTCATCGTTTCCAAAAAAGACAGACGTCTTTTGGACATTCCGTTGACAGTTGCCGGCATCATTATTCTGGTAACACTGCCGGCATCATTATTCCTGCTCATCCTACCATACTTCTTCGGCTATCAAATCCGAATTCTAAATGCAGATGGCAGCAAGTTCAAATTCGATGAAATGGCGCCAAAACAGGAAGCACCTGTTGAAGAAGACCGTTACGAATAACGTAAAGGATAAAGGGTGAATGCTTAGGCATTTCACCCTTTTTTACGCAAAGGCTTTTATTTCAATGGTTGAAATGCTATATTAAGATTAAAAAGTATCGCACGGGAGGATATATGCAAAAGATATTAGTCGTAGAAGACGATCTCAAAATAGCACGGTTTATCGAATTGGAATTAAAGCACGAAGGTTTTGAAGTCGCAACGGCAAACGACGGCCGTACCGGCCTCGAAATGGGTCTCGAAGGCGGCTTCGATCTCATTATTTTAGACATCATGCTCCCAGGGCTCAACGGTATGGAAGTCTGCCGGCGCATTCGCCTGAACTCCGAAATTCCCATTATTATGCTCACGGCAAAAGATGATACCATGGACAAAGTCATGGGACTGGATTTTGGCGCTGACGACTATATGACCAAACCCTTTGCCATTGAAGAACTGCTGGCAAGAATCCGCCGTATTTTCAGAAAAGCCGTTGCCGCACCCGCTGTACCAGCCAACTGTTTTGTATCCGGCAACCTAAAAATTGATTACAACCAATACAATGTCACCTATGACAGTCACCCCATTGAATTAACCAAAACAGAATTCGACCTGTTGCACTATCTTGCAGAAAACAAAAATATAGCACTTTCCCGCGAACAAATTCTGGATAAAGTTTGGGGATATGATTACTTTGGAGAAACAAAAATCGTCGATGTTTACATTCGATATCTTCGCAGTAAAATCGATGACGTTTTTCAAACAAAATTCATTCACACCGTTAGAGGGGTAGGTTACCTATTTAAAGATGAAGATCATAAGTAAGGATCGCATTGAAGAACTCCATAGCGAACCGCCCAAGGCGCCAAAGAAAACACGTGATGTTGCCGTAAAGCTGGTAACCAGTGAGCCAAAACCGCTGACTAAATCTGAAAAAAAAGCGGAGGCAGAGGCCCGAAAGCGAGAAATGCGCCTTCAGCACATTGAAGATGAGCGTCGTCGTCGAGAGAATATCAAACGCAAGCGACGTGAAAAAAAGCAATGGCAAAAGCCCAAGACAAAATCAATGCCGAAGGCAGAATCTGCCCTTTCGCTCGCTCCAATTTCAAAGACGGCCCCAACGGGTTCAAAACAGCCTGTTTCCAAGCAATTCGGCATCAAAAATCCCCCTGTTAGACAAGAAGCACCCCCATCGCGCTCAAACGCTGTTCCCCTAACCGTTGAGAAAGGCGTTCAGCAACAGCATCCTCAGCCAAAAGACAACAATGCTCATTTCGATCGACATGCAGCATTTGAAAGTGAGCGATCTTATATTGGTCAGCGCATTAATCAGCTCTTATCCCTCATTCGTTTTAATATTACGTTTAAACTGACCATTGGCTATGCCTTTCGCCTTCTCTTTATCTTCGTCCTGTTGCTGGCACTCATCTATGCCGCTTTTTCATACTACCTGTTCTATACGGGCGAGCAGCGATTAGATGAAAACCTCAGTTATGTTCAGGCGATGATGCAAGAGGGTACGGCCTATGACGCGCCACTGTTTCAAACCTATTTAACACAAGATCATTTGAAATTTTATCTATACGATCAAAACGAAGTCCTCATTTATGAAAGTATCGCAGAAACCGCACCGCTTTTAAGCCAAATTGAAGCACCCGTCACATTTGATCTTGGCGATTTCCCAAATTTGCCGGATTTATGGACGGTGGCCGCTGTTGAAGGTCCCACCGATATCTATACGCTGGCGCTTCAAAAAGATATGAGCTATACGCGAAACATCCTTGAGACGACATTCCCAATCGCCATTGTACTGGCAATCGTCTTTATGCTTTCATCTGTAAGAGCCGCCTCGCACATGGCGAACAAGCAGCTCCGCCCTATTCATACCATGACGCAGCAAGTGCAGGAAATGTCCATCAGCACACGGCTCAACGTCAGCGGAACCAAAGATGAACTCAAAGACCTCGCCATGACATTTAACAAAATGCTAGACGATATTCAACAAAGCTATGAACGCGAAAAGCAGTTTGTCTCCGATGCCTCTCATGAACTGCGAACGCCGATTGCCGTTATCAAAGGCTATGCCGGCATGCTAAACCGCTGGGGAAAAGATGACCCCGCTATACTCGAAGAGAGTATTCAGGCCATTTTAGGCGAAACAGAAAACATGCATTCCCTCGTCGAAAGCTTGCTCTTTATCGCACGAAACGATAAAGGTACACTTAAGATGGATATGCAGACTTTTAACTTGTCGGAACTCATTCAGGAAATTGTCAAAGAAACGCGTCTGATCGATACACAGCATGACATTTCTGAAGACATCACAGATCGCCTTATTCAATATGGTTCTGTTGACAAGCTGAAGCAAGCCTGCCGTGTCTTTATTGACAACAGCATTAAGTACACCCCTGAAGACGGCAAAATCGATATCAACCTAACGCCAAAGCCGCCTTATAATGTACTGACCATTTCAGATAACGGCATTGGCATCTCCAAAGAGGATTTACCACATATCTTTGACCGCTTCTATCGTGCGGATAAATCCAGAACCAAGCTCAAGGACGCGCAGCACGGCGGCACGGGACTCGGATTATCCATTGCCAAAATTATCATCGAACAACACGGCGGCCAAATTATCGTTGAGAGTGATCTCAACCAAGGTACGACCTTTACGCTGATGCTGCCGATGCAAACACCTGCCGGCGATCAAGCCTTTAACCGTTGAAGAAACTGCTGTCGGTAAGCAACCCATAAATTTAAACCCCTTGCACAGCATGTGCCGCTAATTATTTTGATTGCGGCAGATGTTGAACAAGGGGTTTTTCGCGTTTCTAACAAGAAAATTTAACGTATATAACCGGTGCTTCACATAAAATAGCTCGCAAAGAGCATGATATTTAAAATCGTCAGCACAATGGCCACTGCACCGAGTTCGATATTGTGAATCATCGTATTCTTAAACTTGCCCATCACTTTCTCAGATGACGTCAGGTAGATCTGCAAAAACACCGTAATCGGCAGTTGGATACTCAGTAGCATCTGGCTGTAGATCAGTCCTTGAAATGGATCTGAAATTGCAAAAATCAGAACGGTAGCAAGACCAAGGACACCAACGACACCAATTTTCGTATGCCGATCCGCAATATCATACGGCTCTCCAAAAATACCCGCGAATATTGATCCGCCTGCCATCCCCGCTGTCATTGTCGATGCAATACCTGAAAAGAGAAGGGCTACGCCAAACACCAGCGCCGCCATATTGCCAACCAGCGGCACGAGCATCTGCTGCGCCTGTGACAATTCATCCACTGAAACATGCGCCGTAAAGAACGTCGTCGCCGCCAGAATAATCATGGCACTGTTAATTGCCCAGCCAATAATCATCGAAAAAAGCGTATCCGCAAACTCATATTTTAGCTGTCGCTTAATAACAACGTCGTCTTCAAGCTGCCATTGTCTGCTCTGGATAATCTCAGAGTGCAAAAACAGATTGTGCGGCATGACGACAGCACCTAAAACAGACATGATAATCGGCATGGAATTCGCCGGAAACTGAATGGTCGTCCATCCTTTAATCACTGCCCCCCACTGAATATCCACCATGTGAAGCTCATATAGAAACGATATGCCAATAATGGATACAAAACCTACAATCCATTTTTCAAGCTTTTTATACGTATTTGAAAACAAAAAAAACAAGATCAGCAACAAGACCAGAACAGAACCTATTTTGATCGGAATGCCGAAGAGAAGTTGCAGGGCTATTGCACCGCCTAAAATTTCCGCCAGTGCCGTGGATACAGCCGCAATCATACCGGTTCCCAAAACACTTCTCGACAGCCACGGCTTTAAGTGCTTTTGTGCCGCCTCCGAAAGACAATCGCCTGTTACAATGCCCAAGTGTGCAACATTATGCTGCAAGAGAATGAGCATAATGGTTGAAAGTGTCACCATCCATAGGAGTTTATAACCGTAGTCACTTCCCGCAGCAATATTGGATGCCCAATTACCCGGGTCAATAAAACCAACTGTCACCAATAAACCGGGACCTATATAGCCCAACATTTCGCGTATGCCATGTTTAGGCTTATGGCCGCGCGTATCCAGTGCATGCTTTAATTTTTCCATTCCCTCAATGCCTCCATATTCAAATACTGCAAGTTGCGGATAAAAAATCCATTGCACTGCATTAATCGGATTTCATATTAGCGTCCCAGACCTTTACCTGCAGCAATCATTTTATTAAAAAACCCCATGCGTTCACATGAGGCTACCTACATTTATATGATTAGTTTAAAAAAAAGTCCATAAAAAATCAAGTAACATTCTAAAAATACCGTTGGTGCGCCAACCCATTTATAATTGAGAAAATTGCATTGTTTCTTTCATTAATAACTGACAAAAAATAAAACGATGTTCACACTGCGTTCCGCTTGATGCCTGATGAGAAAATTCGCAAGCTGATAACCTTCCTCATACTGATAATCCATTAAAAAGAGCTGTTCCTTCGGTAAAATCATCAATCCCTCCGGATGCAGTATTTCAATAGGCTCTTCAATGCAGTAAATGCCCATTGACAGCCGGCGCTGGTAAAGCGGCAAGCGTTCGTCAAAACTTTCCGGGAAAATCTTGCTTAGTACGATTTCCTGATCGGAAGGTACTTTATAATGCTTTAAAATACCATAAGCGCCTTCCTTTAGCATTAAATTAAAATCATTTGTTTTACCATAACTAATCGTTTCCCATTCACCCTTAAAGCAATGTGCTTCATATGGTTTAACAGAAATATCATAAAGCGGCTGCATATCGTGCTTGTGCATGAGCAAAAGCGGTGATTCAAGTGGCATAATCCATCTTTTAACGCCATAGAGCGGCGTAAAACTCGTCTTATCGACATCAACAGTCGCATAACTCACACGCCAAAGAAAATGGCGCTCCAAGTAATTGGCGTCTTCTGGGTAAATATATAATTCCGTACTTTTGCCGCCGGGCCATTCACGATACTTATGCTGTTGTCGATCAATGATGCGATACTCCATGAAATGCCTCCAATCTTATTCTGAATGTCCAGTAATAACGCATAATGAACCCTTGCATTATTATATGCTCTATCAAAAGGGATGTCCATGCAAAAAAATGTTCACATTTTGATACAATTATATTGTATCGAATATGAACATTTATTTATATCATTATTCTTTAAATTCATGTAAATTATAACGCATGCTGACACTGCCAAATCAACGAAGCGGCAGATCAAAGTGAATACTTTTGTCGCCAGCTCTTTGGAAACTTAATCCCGTTGCCATATAGATAGCGTATCAATTGACCGTGATGCTGTATCTCATGTGTCAGCAAGTCAATCACCAAATCCACTTGCTTGTCAGAAAGTGTTTTGCCGCGCAAAAACGTTATGATATCCGATTGCGTTATTTGCAGCCGTTCAATAATTTCCGGCTTGCTGGCAACGTTAATCAGCGAACAATTAAATCCTGCCCACTCACTTTTCTGGATTGCTTTGAAATAACTCTCTCTTGCACCAACGACACACCAGAGCTGCTCACCGATGCGATTAGAAGGCAGTTCTCCCAATCCAAGTGATAACTGCGATGCCTCAAGTCCTTCTACCAAATCACTGGTTAATTGAAATGCCTGCTGTAACTTATCGACCAAAACGTCCATTTACACCTCTCCTTATTCGCCCAATTTTCACCCTTCATTTATCCGTTAGAAGGCAAACCGCCTACAATCGACAGCAATTCACCAATTCGGTGGATCTCATAATCAGCTGAGGCAGATGCACCTGCAAGCCTAATATCATAATTCATCCAGCAGGTTCGCATGCCTAACGCTTTTGCCCCCAAAATATCCGCATTTAAATTATCCCCTACCATTAAAACCGATTCCATCGGCCCATGATAACCCACGCGTTTTAATGCCGCTTCAAATATAGCAGGGTCAGGTTTGTTAACGCCAACTTGTTCGGATATGATCACAGCATCAAAGAGCGATTCAATGCCGGCCAGTTTAAGTCTGCTCAGCTGCACGGTTTCGATGCCGTTTGAAACTGCTGCCACTAAATAATGCGCTTTGAGTCGCTTGAGTACTTCAAGGCTGTCATCATAGAGAATGCAGGCATTTGAAAGATTTTCGAGATAAATATCCGCCACTGCTTTAGGTGACAAATCACTTTCTATATGTTTTAAGAAATCTTCAAAGCGTTGAATGCGAAGCGCCGATTTGGTAATTTCACCGCGTTCTAATTTTTCCCAATAAGCCTTGTTGATCTCCTGATAAACCGGATAAGAAGATGTCGGCAAATCAAAAGATGACATGGTCTTTTCAAAAGCCTGTTTTTCACCTGCATCATAGTTAAAAAATGTATTGTCTAAATCCAACAGCACGACGCGTAGGCCTCCAAGCTGTGAAGGCGCTGTCGGCAGCGTTGCATGATCGTCAAGTGAAAGTGCATGATGCCAATCACTGACGTTTGGAAATTTATAGCACACTGTTTGATAGAGTTCATCTGCATAACGGATTGGCGATTCATACCATTTTAACACTTCAATGGTGCCATACCCCAACGCTGATGTCGTTTGCGCCGATGCCAACGCCTGCAAACCGGGTACCGTTACCAGCACTTCAGCGACAACAGTTGTATCTGACAAAGCTTCAAAGGCATAGCGCCGCTCGTTCAGCATGGTTTCCGGCATATAGGCGATCCTTTTAAATATCAACATAAAGCCTCCTCATTATGCTCATTATATCTTAAGCATGCTGAGGAGGCAAACATCTATTGCTAAAAGCATCATCAATCGTGTGATCGGTTATTGTATCGATTCTATTTTTGAGGTCAATGCCGTTTTAACCGTTGAAAAGCTCAAGCCATTGTTTACACAAAAATCTTTAATCGTCATGGCTGTTGAGGGCATTTCTGCCCCAATAATGGTTTCAATCTCCTCTTTTGAAAGCCCGGCATCAAGTGCCTGCATAAAAGTCGTATTGCCATTGATCACGGGTTCATCTTCCGTTGTTTCATGGACAGTCGTCTGCTCAGCAGCATCCGTTGCATCATTCACTGATTCAGCGGTTTCATTATCGTCTGGTGTCGTCGCATTGCCGTTCCCGTCATCAGACACATCACCCATTGTCGCTTCATAGTTGCTGTAACGCGTCGCTTCAATTGCATTACGCATCGTCTCATCAAAATTCAGGGGCTGACTGAGAATAATATCAACTGCCGCATCCGGTAAAATCAAGCCCTCCAATTCATAAGGAATACCTTTGTAGAGCGATACAAACGCCTTCATTGCGTCATTTCCAATCTCTACATCTTCAGGGAAAAGCGTTTCAAGGTCTTTGCTCTTAAAAGAATCGGCGGACACGCTCTCATCAATGCCAAAAGCTGTCTTTAAAATTGATTCCGGGATTTCAAATATGGACGCTATTTCAGCAAGTGTATAAGAACCTCTAATGTCTTCCGGATTGTACTCACCTTCAAAATCACCCGTTTCAAATTTTACAGGCACTTTGGTCGATTCTGTCGACCAAATGCCGGTTGCCATGGTCACGCCGATGCCGCCGAGTATAATGACGAGAATAGTGATGAGAATGGTTTGCTCACGTATGCGCTTCATCATTTTCGGCCTCCTTGAAATTGAATAGGTTCTATGGTTACGGTATCAGATACAGGACAGCTGTTCTCTGATGTGCATTGCATGCATCTGATGCAGCTTAGATCTGTAATGACATCTTTGCCTGAAATTTCAATATTCATCGGACAAGCATGATCACATTTTTTACAGCTGATACAGCTGGTTTCTGCACGTTTAATCTTAAAAACACTAATCTTATTGGTAATACTGAGAACAGCACCATACGGACAAGCATATTTGCACCATGGACGTTCAACGAACAGGCTCATTGCAAGTACCACTAAAAGGACAATAATGCTGAGAATAGACGTCTCACTTGACCAGAAATTATAAAGTGCATGGTACGGATCAATGTCTGCGAATACCAAATAACCTGACATGGCTGTCATATACAGCACTCTTGCGAGAATTACATAGCGAAGCCATCTGAGCACTTTGTCTACGCGCTTAGGTATAAAATGATTATAACGCTTCTTAAATATTTTTTTGCCGAGCTTGCCAAACCACTCCTGTACCGTGCCAAGTGGACAAACCCATCCGCAGAACACCGGCCCAAACAGTACTGCCAGAACAAAGACAAGTCCCATTAAAATGACAGACGAAATATGAATTTTTTGTACGAAGGTTCCCAGTGTCACCAGCTGATAAAGCGTTACAACGCCGCCAAACGGACAAATGGCGTGAAGTGATGCCGAAGAAAGCCACGATATCCCCCCGCCGCTTTCTGCCAGCGTGTGATTAACAGCAATAATCCCAATGAGCACGAAGAAAAACAATTGCAGCAAATGTCTTTTTTTCAGATGCTTGAACATAATTTCACCTCTAAGTTTTTTTCTTTATCTTAGAGGTGAAATGTGTAGTTCTTATGGAGTTTTAAAGAATTTCGCGAGGATTTTAACAATCGAAACCCGCTCTCGATGTAATGCCCTTCTGGTAATAGTGTTTAATCTGCGTCATCTCCGTCACCACATCAGCATATTCGTATAGCGGTTTTGGACAATTAATCCCCGTTAAAACCAATTCAACGTCTTTAGGCTTTGCTTTAATCAAGGTAATAACTGAATCCAGTGTTATATGATTCATCATGAGTGCAATGGTGATTTCATCCAAAATAACCACGTCGTCGCCATGTGCCGCTACATTCTGCCAAAGCATTTTAACACCGCTTGCCATCTTTTCAGGTGTTCCCCACTGTTCAATGTGAATCCATTTCACATAGGATTCAATCCGCGTCTCATGATACTTTTCTGTTTTGGCAAATTGCACAATATAGACTTTTAAGTCAGCCATGGCTGCCCTTACTGCCAGTCCAAATGCCGCTGTTGATTTTCCCTTCCCGTTTCCCGTGTAAATATGCGTCATCAAACTCCCCCTTGATATAGGCTGTCATTATTTTTTCAGTGCTTGTGCAAAGCACGTATTCAGAGTTTTACCTCGTTTGCAGCGTCATTTACAATGTAAAACCCCTTATTATACGGACTGTTCTCCGTATAGTTAATCGGTTCACCATCCAAGCGTTTCATAATGCCGCCGGCCTCTTTCACAATACAGTCTAGTGCACAGGTATCCCACTTCATACTGGTACCAAAATTATAGTAAATATCAAATTCACCTGCTGCAATGAGACAGCCTTTAATTGAACTTCCCATTTCTTTGATACACTCAATGCGCGATTTTAAAAGATCAATGAGTTCACTTGTCCGTGGCGACGGATGCGAACGGCTTATGAGCAGTCTAACGGGATTGTATCGGTTTGAAACGCTGAGTCGCTCCAGCTTGCTGTCATTTTTGCGATATGCTCCTTGCCCGCTGACCGCATAATAAACCGTCTCTGTCACAGGAACGTATACCACGCCGAGTACGACTTTACCGCGGTCAACAAGACCAATGTTTACCGCAAATTCATCGTTCTTTTTTACAAATTCTTTCGTGCCATCTAGTGGATCCACAACCCAAAAACGCGCACGTTGATACCGGCTGCCGTCATCTTCCATTTCTTCCGAGAGAAAGCCATCTTCCGGAAAATGCGCTTTGATAAATTGTTCAATCGCAAGTCCGGCAGAGACATCCGCTTCCGTTACAGGGGATGAATCCTTTTTATACGCCACTTCAAAGGCTTCATCATATACTTTCAGGATTCGCTCCCCAGCCAAAGCCGCCGCCTTAATGGCGACGTCAAGTTCGTTGCGATACGTCATAATCTGCCCCTTTCTACTGCCCTCAATAGCTTATTCTGATATTTGGTTTATTTCAACATTTCAGCTTGTTTTATAATTTTCCCTGTCTTCATCACGAGAGACGGCAATTATTTCGCCCGCCATTAGGAATACAAGGTAAGCTGCCGTTACTTTTTTACCGGTTAAAGCTTCCAGCGCCATGCGGTAATAATGAATCTGCTGCCAGTATTTTTGCCACATTGGATCATCCGTTTCAGGTATGCGATAATCGGTTTTAAAGTCTATGAGCAGCAGTTCAGACGGCATCTCCGCATAAAAATCAATAATGCCCTGAACCATTTGTCCTTCCGTCCTGTGAATAAAAGGCATTTCATGATGATGCGTTTCAATGGTTCTCAATTTAATACCCAAAGGTGAGGCTAAAAACACGCTAATCTTTTGAAGATCAATGACCGCTGCCTCTTCTTCCGAAAATACCCCAGACAGCATATTTTGCTGCAGCAGTCCTTTTAGTGTATCAATGGTCTGAACTTCATGAAAATCAAGCCGTTCTAAAAATGCATGTGTCAGGGTACCGCGTTCGGCACCGCTTAGTTTCACCGTTTCTGAAAAGGCAGGTGCTTCCGACAGCATTGGCGGCTTATATGCAGTCTGTATACTGGTTACAGACGTCTTTGACGGAAGTGTATCCATCACTTTTGGGTAATGGTATGACAAAATCTGTGAAATCGTTTCTAAAGTCTCATCATCTGGTGACACTTCCATCCTATTCTCACGCCAATGGCCCAGTCGCTGTGTCCAGTCTCGATGCTGATCGACGGCCTCCGCCTCAAAATGAGCGGCATCCAATAAGTTGACGGTTACCTGTGGGTGATCTATCCAATTCGGCATGATCCAGTCCATCAGCCCTTGGGGATTCCAAAACAGCTGTCTGTTGGCACCGCGTCGCCAAACACGCATTTTCTTAGGCAGCGCCGCATAAGTCCCAAACAGGATTAATCGATCAACCGGACGCGTCAGTGCGACGTAGAGAACCCTGAGTTCCTCTGCATAGGTCTCCCACTGAATGCGGTTTTTAATCACCCATTGAAGCAGCGATTTACTGCGTGTTCGCTTTTCAAGATCAACATACGCCAGTGCTATCCCATCATCTTTGTGCATCAGCAAGTCCCCATATGAATCCATGAGATTGATACGCCGCCCTAGCCCCAGCAATAGCACCACGGGAAATTCGAGCCCTTTTGACTTATGAATGCTCATCAGGCGTATCACATTGTCATTCTCGCCAATGGTCTTGGCGACACCCATGTCGCCAGATGCATTGTGAAGTGCTTCAATAAACTGTATAAACTGGTTCAAAGAGATAATTTGGGATTGCCTTAGTTCTGACGCCCGATCAATGAGCAGTGTAAGATTGGCTGCTCTGGCTGAACCGCCGGGCATGGCGATACAATAATGATAAAGACCGGAATCGCGTAACAGCATCCATAAAAATTCATCCAGCATCATATAGGCAGAGGCTTGTCGCCACGCATCAAGCTGTGCCGTAAAAGCTTTCAGCGCCTTGCCCGTTTCCGTATCATCTTCAAGGTGCAATTGAACGCCATCGTATAAATAATGTGCTATATCTGCTGTTTTTTTAATATTGATCAGTTCCGATATGCCAAGTCCGACAATCGGCGATCTCAGCACAGTCAACAATGCAATATCATCGTAAGGATCTGCAATAACCTTTAAAAGTGATAAAATGAATTTTATTTCCAGTGTATCAAAATAGCCGGTAGGATTATCGGCAAAGAGCGGCAATCCCTCTTCCATAAAAACAGTTTCAAAAATCGGCGTCCACGACCTGACACTTCGAATCAGCAAAACGATGTCCTTATAGGTGCACGGTGCCGTCATCTTTTGCTTTGGATGATAAATGGGCGTTCCCAGTATTGCCTTAATCTTTAATACAGCAGCTCTTGCCTCAATTTCATCGTGTTTCATGTCTTCAAAATATGTTTCAAGCGTTTCTTGCCCCTCATCGTAAGCCTCATTGTCGTCCTGATACGTCCTGTCTCCTTCATCAAGCAGCGTCTTTGAAATAAGATTTACCTCTACAGTCGCCGCTGTTGACGGTTCAAAAGCCATGCCCGGATAAAGCTGCGCATCTTCGTCGTAAACAATTTCGCCTAGTGGCGGCTGCATTACCGTACTAAAAATTGTATTAACCGCATCGAGTATGACATCGCGCGTTCTAAAATTCTTTTTCAAATCGACGCGTACCTGTCGCGCTTCATTGTCATCTGCCTTTGCAAACGATTGATTTAAATCGGCAATTGCCGAAACAGAATCAACGCCATATGCACTTAATTTCTGAAAGGCATTGTATTTTGAGACAAAGATTTGCGGATCGGCAAGTCTGAATTTATAAATACTCTGTTTGAGGTCGCCTACCATGAACAATGCGTTTTGCCGTTTGATGCTTTTAATAATCTGTTCTTGAATACCGCTGGCATCCTGGTATTCATCTACAAAGACAAACTGAAAATGATCGCGATAACGCGATGCAATACTGTCATCATCCAGCAACTGTACCGCAAAATGCTCTAAATCGCCAAAATCCAAGACATTGCGTTTACGCTTTAAGGCATCAAATCGCGTTGTAAAAGTGTCAATGATCTCATGCAGTACCCCCAGCAACGGCCCCTGTTCGGCAATTTCCGCTAAATAGCGCGCTGTCGTCTTATAGCCATAAAACTGTTTTATTTTCTCAAAAATCTGCTTTTTTATAACTTTGTCGCGAATTTCGCCTTTAACTTCATCAATAACGGCTGGGTCTATCTGCGCTTTAGCATCCTTTTTAAGTGCTTTCATCCTAGAAAACTCGAACTGAGCAATATAGGCCTGAAAAGCTTCTCCGCTCAAGGCACACATGTGCTCAAAAGCTTGCAGATCCAGCGAAAGTGTCTCGCGATAGCCTTCGAGTCCCGATGTCTCTTCACAAAGGCGAATCCCGTATTCCAACAGCTCCACACCGCTCTGCAGCATCCACTTATGATATGCTTCCATTTCGCTTAACCACTTCTCACAAAGCGCTTCACCTGAATGCGCATATTGTGCCACCTGACCATCCAGCCACTTGAGCGGATAAGCCTGGCTCTGTATAAATCGATAAAGCGACAGTATCAGTTCTCTCAGTTTCCCATCATCTCTATTGCCTGAATAGCTTTCTACCAACTGGACAAAAGCAGGTTGTTCTGCTTCATAAAACTGCTCCAACGTCTCCTCAAGCGACTGAAATATGAGCACTTGAAGTTCGCTTTCATTGGCCATTCTAAACGCAGGATCGATCTCCAGTTTCTGAAAATGCTGCCTGACGACATCCAGACAGAAAGCGTGAAACGTCTTAATATGCGCACGGTTTAACCGTTTGAGCTGTTCCTGAAGAAATGCTTTATCGTCCTCTGATTCCTGCATGGCATTTGAAAGCGCCGTTTCAATCCGCGCACGCATTTCCCCGGCAGCTGCATTCGTATAAGTGACGATGAGCATTTCATTAATGGGAATATGATCGTCAATTACCATTCGCGTAATGCGTTCCACGAGTACAGCCGTTTTGCCCGATCCCGCTGCTGCGGATACCAGCAGCTCGCATCCCCTCAGTTCAATCGCAGCCTGCTGCTCAAGCGTCCACTTCGTCATCGCGCTCACCTCCATACATGACTTCAATGCGCTGCACGACATCGTCATTGCTCATTTTCGGCAATCGCCTTACATCGGCATAGTCAAATTTAATTTCAAACTGGCAGATCCCACTAAATTCACAATAATCACAGCTGAGACCATTTTTCATACGACAGGGTGCGATATCAATATCACCGCCAAGAATCTGATCCCCAATTGACGAAATTTTACTTGTCACATGTGTCATCAGCGCATGAAACTGTATTTCATTCAGCACTTTAGAATCCTTCGTGTAACTGCCGTCCTTCTTGCGTTTCACTTGTACGACGGACGACGTATCGCGCTCAATAATGGTCATGTCCAGAGCCGAAAGCACGCGCTCGTCATCCAGTGAGATTCCATCCAGCTTAAGTTTATCAAGCAGTGTCTGTTCAAGCGTTGACAAATCTTCCTGAACTGTGTCCAACAGCGGATCGTCAATCCGATAATAGTAGAAGCCGCCCGGACGCAGTGCGGATGTCTTGAAATAGGACGGATTCGAAAGACATGCGTACATGTAAACACAGAGCTGCATTTGCAGTCCGTGGTAGATATCTTCAAGACTCAATTGCTTAGCGCCTGATTTATAATCAATAATTTTGATGTATTGAACACCGTCTTCATCCAATAAGTCAACGCGGTCGACAACACCTCGAAGCATAATCTTTTCTTGATTGGACAGTTCTATAACAATTGGCGGTACGCCGAACGCCGCATCTGTAAACGCAAGTTCAAAGGCTACGGGCTTAAACGTCCCTTGTTTTAACTGTGTCGTCAATGTCCAAACAGCACGCTTTGCCACGCGGCCAAGTTTTCTTATCAGCGCTTTATACTGAAATTTTGACTGATATATTTCTGCCGAAACCATCTCGCCGATAATGGCGTCAATCATCTGGTCACATTGTGCTTGCGAGAGCTGTTCCCAAATGAGCTTCTGGTCATAAACGGTCTTGCCGAAGCGTTCAAGCGCCTTATGAAAGAGGATGCCCACATCCGGATACGTAATTTCAAATGGCTTAACCCTTTTGGGTTTTAGACCCTGATCGACAAAGTATTTAAAAGGACATGCGACATACTGTTCAAGTCCGGAGACACTGCTCTTAATCGGTCGTTCATATAGCAGACTGACTTCGCTTTCCGCCAGCTTCTGAACATGATGATGATGCGTTGCCGCTTCTAAGAGTCTTTCTGCAATAATGGGTTCATGATGACGGTACCATGCCATCACTTCATACCAAACCTCGTCAATTTTCTGCCCGTCTAAATGCAGCCGCATTTGCTCAGCAAGCACGCCATAAGTGCCTTCCGGCGTCGCGATGTTTTCAGCAGTCTTCAAATGACCATAGGGTTCTAAGTGCTGATCGCACAGGGGCAAAAGCGATTTGAATTTTGCAATCAGATAGGATGGCCTTAACGCCGCACCTTTTTTATCCGACAGAGCATAACTTAAATATAGTTTTTCCGATGGACGGGTCAGCGCCTGATAAATATTAAAACTTTCCTTTTGTATAAACATCTGCTGATCTGAAAGCCAGCGCAGACCAATGTCGTTAACGCGCTGTTTCTCATGTTCCTGAAGCAACTGCTGCTCTGCACCTGCCTCCGGCAGAACGCCATCATTGATCCCCACAAGAAATTGAATCGCAACGGGATGGGCTCTGGAACGGTCGAGTGAGCCAATGAGCACATGCTGTTCTGAAAGCGGCAAAAGACCGATTTCTACATTTTCCAGACCAACTTCCAATCGCTCCCAAAGCGCTGAAGATGTCATGACTTCACTTCCAATCAGCGAATCCAGCTGCTCAAATACATTGATAACCGCATTCCAAACCTGCGCAAAAATTTGCGCCTGTTCCATATTACCCTTTTCAGTAAATATTTGAACGGCTTGCTGAATCTTTTCCGGTATCGCCAGTTGCTGCATAAGCTCAAAGAGAAGTTTTAACTGCTGCCGAACTGTCTCAGCATTTTTTAAATGATTTCGATACTGGTCAAGCGGTTCGGTAAGCTTTCGTCTCAGTGCATTCAGCAACTCTAGATCATATTGTTCCGATATTGCTTTTTCAAACGGCTGGAACAGACGCTTTCCATAAATGCCATGTTCGATAATATAGTGTTCAAACAAGGCCGTTTCAGTTGCCGACCATTCAAAGAACCCCGTCTTCAACAGTTTTATCACCGTATCCTGTCTAAAGTTCATTTGAAAGGCTTCAAAGATATTCGTCATGAAATGAACAACCGGATGATTGAGAATGCGTCTTTTAACATCGATAAAATGTGGAATGCCATATTGTTCAAAGATACGGTGGATTGTCATTTGGTATCCGTCGAGGTCATTGGTGAGGACTGAAAAATCCCGCCAATTGTACTGTCCGGTTCGCATGTGTTTTAAAAGTGTTTCTGCGATCCATACCACTTCTGATGCCTGAGACTGCGCACTGTGTATTGCAATATGAGCCGCTGACCCTTTATACGGTATTATTGGGTAGACCATGGCATGCAGGCTGAAATGACGCAGGTCATCGTGCATCCGCACATTTGTCATTCGTTCTATTTGAACCGGCACCCCTTCAAAATGCGTCAATCTTTGCAGTACGGACTGCGTGTGTGCAAATGTTTCAAGTGCTGCATCCGGCAGTGCTGTCAATGTTACCGTAACGTGTTTTGCAGTTTGACACAGTGCTTCGATAACGGCCAGTTCCTGAACGGTAAAACTGTCAAAGCCGTCAATCCAGATTTGTTTTTGTCTTAGTTTTTGTGACTGCGGCAGTTTTGTCAGCAAGTGCTCATACACATCGGCACCATCAAAATACTGTGACGTCTTCGCCGCTTCATAAGCATTAAAAATAAATGCCAAATCTGCCAGTTTTGCACTTAAAAGCGGGTCGTTATGGACGGCGTCAACTGCTTCTGCCATCATATGCGGTTCAATGCGGTTTTGTTTTAATTCTTCTATAAACTCGAAACACCTTTCAAGCATTCCGCGTTTGTCAAATGCTCGACGATAATACGTCAACGATTGTTTTTCGGTTTCAAAGATTTGCTTTAACAGCATCATCTGGCCAAGCGCCGTAATAACCGTCTCTCGCGGAGAGCCGAGTTCGTCAAAGACAAAGTGGGTCAAACGCTTCAAACTCAAAACTTCCAGTCCGACAAAACCGTTTAGCGCACCTTGTTCCAGCAATTGTTTTTCAGCCTCAAGTGTGAACTGTTCCGGCACAATGAGCATGCATTCATGCCCGCGTCCCGCTTGGACAGCTGCAATCAATTCTTCATAGACACGATAGCTCTTCCCTGTTTTTGCTTCGCCAATCAGTATTTTTAACATAGGTCACCTCTTTCTGATGCTCTCTCCATTATACCAAAGATTGCTTTCTGTTACCTGCGAAAATATTGCGTACCAATGCCTTCAATATGTTATAATGGTTCCGTTAAAGTCAAACAAATCAGGAGGCCATATGCCATCTTCATTCAGTCTATCCGGCAATCAACTCAAGCTAATCGCCATATTTGCCATGGTTATTGATCATATTGGCGCCGTTTTTTTCCCATCCGTTGCCCTATATCGAATCATTGGCAGATTGACCATGCCCATTATGGCCTACTTTATTGCAGAAGGTTATCATTATACAAAAGATGTTAAAAAATATATGCTGAGGCTATTATTTTTTGGTTTGCTGACCATGTGGCCCTACAATGCCTATTTTGGCTATGGCCCTTTTAACATTATGTTTTCACTGCTGGCAGGCCTTGTCGCCATTGACCTCACAGATCGTGCAACGACGTCTGTGATGCGCGTAATCGCACTCTTAGTGCCAATGCTAATCGCTACTTATCTCCAGTTTGACGGGCAGTTCATTGTCGTTTTACTGGTCTATGGTTTTCATAAAAACCGCGATCACTTTCGCATGGCTGCTCTTAACATGGTTCTGATTTACATCATCATTGAAGTCATGACGCTGATGGCTGCGGGAACCCCAGGCGGCCCTCAGGGATTTCATCTTTGGGTTCAGCTGTTTGCGCTGCTCACACTGCCACTGCTTAGTCGCTACAATGGCAAAAAAGGACCTCCTGCACTGCCGCGTTACCTGTTTTATGCCTTTTATCCGATTCATATTACTTTACTGCTTATCATACGACAGTTCTTTCTATCATAACAGCCAAAGGAGTTTCATATGATCAAACGCATACTGCTTTATCTACTATCAACCGTCACAGGCATTTTATTGACCATTGTCACGTTTATGATACTCTTTGAAGGCTTTGCACTTAATGAGTCCTTCTTTATAACGGGTTTTCAAACCTATAACGTTCAAGACATCGTTCATATTTCTGATGAAGATCTGGTTCGCGTCACGCATGCACTCGTTGCCTATATTGATGATGCCTCAGGCGATTTGCATGTTAAAGTAACCATTGACGGCAGCGAAGTCGAATATTTTAATGCCAAAGAACAAGCACATCTCACCGATATCATGAACCTTATCCGGCATGCACGCAAGCTGCTCACACAGTTAAAGACCGCTTTCTTTGCGACATTAATCCTCAATATTATCTTTTTAAAGGGCAAGGCGCGCTATCGCTTTTTGCCGATTAGTGTTGCTGCGGCATTACTCAGCCTCGCCTCCCTCGGTGTGATGTATTTTATGGACTTTAACTGGGCCTTTGTCAAATTTCACGAGATGCTTTTCTACAACGATCTTTGGCTGCTCAACCCATCCAAAGACCGTTTGCTTCAGATGATGCCGCTTGAATTTTTTATGCGCTTCACCATGTTCTGGCTCGCAAGTGTCGCCGCCGTACAGCTCATTTATTTGTTCGCTTATCGCATGCTAAAACGCACAGAAGAATCGGTGGCACAATATGCCGAAACCAACCCGGCCGCAAAAAAACGCCAGAAGAACAGCAAAAAATAAAGAATTGGTTGGAATTGGTTTAACGACTTGGTCTGGCAATCAGCGAATGATGGCTCTGGCTGAAAAATTGGGCCTAAAAAAGGAAGCCGTCTACCGCAAAGCTCGAATCGTCAAAGGCGAATACTTTGATTCCGTTAGTTATGGCATCCTGCGGGATGAATGGGAAACGTTGTATCACCAACAACCATAATATTCGTTAAATCATGTGATCTTAAAAATAAGGCATTTACATCATTAAAAAAGCGCCTGACACATCATTTTTTTGTAAATGACATGTCAAGCGCTTTTCAATTTTGTCTCATTTGTCGCTTTTGTTCGATAATACTAACTCGAACGCTATTCACTAACCTATAATGTACGAATATATGATTCGGACATTAAGTATTCATCAACGTATTTAGCAGCAGTACGCCCTTCCTTAATGGCTCTGACGACAAGTGACTGCCCTCTTGCCATATCACCTGCAGCAAAAACACCCTTTACATTGGTTTCGTGTCTTTCATTGGACATGACATTGCCTCTGGCATCCAGCGCAAGTCCCAAATCTTTGACAACGCCATCGTGTTCAGGTGACAGGAAGCCCATTGCCAGCAGGACGAGATCAACTTCTACTTCAAACTGCCCATTTTCAATCGGCTTCGGTACCATCCTGCCATTTTCTTCAACCCATTCAATTTTTTCAAGAATGGCTTTTTTAACAACGCCGTTTTCGCCGATCAGTTCTTTTGTGTTAACTTCCCAGAACTGCTCACAACCTTCTTTATGCGAAGAAGTTACTTTGTTGAGTTTTGGATAAATAGGCCACGGCTGACTGTCATCGCGCACATCTGGCGCCTTTGGCAGTATTTCAACTTGATAGACCTTTTTGGCTCCTTGTCGGTTGGCCGTGCCGATACAGTCTGAACCCGTGTCGCCGCCGCCAATTACCAATACATTTTTGCCATTGGCATCAATGATTGCTTCTGTCGGCAGTTCGTGAATGCGTTTCGTATGATTTTCCAGATAGTCAACGGCAAAATAGATCCCGTCGAGATCACGACCAGTCGTCTTTAAATCTCTTGGCAGTGTCGATCCCCCCGTTAGAACAAGCGCATCAAAATCTTCCAACAGCACAGTAGCCGCCACATCTTTGCCAACAGCTGTATTGGTGACAAAAGTTACCCCCGCTGCCTTCATTAGATCAACGCGGCGATCAATCACCGTCTTTTCAAGCTTAAAGTTTGGGATACCGTATCGAAGCAGCCCGCCCGGTTCAAGGTTTCGTTCATAGACGACGACCTCGTGTCCGACGGCATTGAGTTCATCAGCTGTTGCCAGTCCTGACGGACCGGAGCCAACAACCGCAACGCGTTTGCCGGTTCTGGTCTTTGGACGCCTAGGCTTCACCCAGCCCTCCTTGAAAGCATGTTCAATAATAGTATATTCAATTTCACGAATACTTACCGGTTCTCTGTTGACACCTAAAACACATGAGGCTTCACAGAGCGCCGGGCATACACGTGATGTAAATTCAGGAAAGTTGCTTGTTCTGCTGAGCACTTCGTAGGCTTCTTCCCACATGCCCTGCTGTGAAAAATCGTTCCAGTAAGAAATGAGATTGCCAAGTGGGCATCCCCATGAACAGAATGTCGTACCACATCCCATGCAGCGTTTCGCCTGGTCGATCATCTCCTCTTCACTCAGAGGTTTATAAACTTCATTATCATCTTTGACACGCTGAGATTTTGGTCTCAGCTTGAAATTCTGTCGATCATAGGTTTTAAAACCTGTATTCGTTCCCATATGCCGCTCCTCCCTATGAAACTCTTTCACTTTCGACAATTTGCTTTTGATCAACAATGGCCTTGTAGATTGGAGAAACGATATATTTAAATGCATTTACGGCATTGTCCCAATCCTTTAAAATCTTTTCAGCGATAACGGAATCTGTTAACGCAAGGTGTTTTTCAATCATCGCTTTCACGCGGTCTCTCGTAACGGTATCAAGTTCAAAGACCTTCACCATTTCGAAATTGCAGTTATCTTCCAATTTATTGTTTGGATCGTAGACAAACGCCTCACCGCCGGACATCCCCGCTGCAAAGTTCTTGCCGGTTGGCCCTAAGATTACGACTGTACCGCCGGTCATATACTCGCAACCATGGTTTCCGACGCCTTCGACAACTGCTGAGGCACCGCTGTTTCGAACACCAAAGCGCTCGCCGACGCGGCCGCTAATATAGAGTTCACCTGCAGTGGCACCATATAAAATGGTATTGCCGGCAATATAATTTTCAGAAGCATCAAATTTCGCTTTTGGCGACGGTTTTACAACGACTTTGGCACCTGAAAGGCTCTTGCCTACATAATCATTGGCATCGCCTTCAAGAATAAGTGTCAGCCCCGGCGCACCGAAAGCACCAAAGCTCTGTCCGGCAGAACCGCGGAACCTAAAGGTCAACGTATCTTCCGGAAGGCCTTTTTCACCAAATCGCTGAACAATTTCACCGCTCAGCATTGAGCCGACGGTACGATGCACGTTATTGATTTCATAAGATGCCTGAATAGGTTTTTTCGTCTTCATGGCATTTGTCGCCGCTTCCATCAGTTTATGATCGAAACTTTGATCAATGCCGTGATCCTGTGCTTCTGTACAATAAGGCTTCATACGGCTTGGCACATCCGGACGGTAAAGAACTTTGTCAAGATCGAGCTGAACTGCTTTCCAGTGATCAATTTTCGAATTTACTTTGATCTTATCAACACGGCCTACCATTTCTTCTATCGTTCTAAAGCCCATATCAGCCATAATTTGGCGTGCTTCCATCGCCATAAAAGTCAGGAAGTTAATCAAGTATTCAGGACGTCCTTTGAAGTTCTTTCTCAAGTCTGGGTCTTGCGTTGCAATCCCGAGGTCACAGTTGTTTTTGTTGCAGTGTCTGAGCATGGTACAGCCCATTACCACCAGTGCCGTCGTCGCAAATCCAAATTCTTCAGCGCCGAGCAGTGCTGCGATAACAATATCGCGACCTGTTTTGAGCTGACCATCCGTCTGAAGGCGTACTCTGCTTCTAAGGTTATTGAGCAGCAGTACCTGATGCGCTTCTGACAAACCGATTTCCCAAGGAACACCAGCTGTCTTAATGGATGAAATTGGCGAAGCACCAGTACCGCCATCATGGCCGCTGATAAGAATCATATCGGCATGTGCTTTGGCAACACCCGCTGCAATGGTGCCGACACCGACTTCCGCAACGAGTTTAACGCTGATGCGCGCTTTCGGGTTTGTTGACTTCAAGTCATAAATGAGCTGTGCCAAGTCTTCAATTGAATAAATATCATGATGCGGCGGTGGTGAAATCAGGTCAATCCCCGGTGTGGAGTGTCTGACGCGTGCAATGTGCGCATCCACTTTCGGTCCCGGCAAATGGCCGCCTTCACCCGGTTTTGCACCTTGTGCCACTTTAATTTGGAGTTCATCTGCATTCATTAAATAATGCGTGTTGACACCGAAACGTGCTGATGCCACTTGTTTGATCGCGCTTCGGCGGTTATTGCCTTCATCGTCAATTTTGTAACGTGCCGGATCCTCGCCGCCTTCGCCGCTATTGCTTCTTGCACCAATGCGGTTCATGGCAATGGCAATGGTCTCATGCACCTCTTTGCTCAAGGAACCAAATGACATGGCACCCGTTACAAAGCGTTTCAAAATTTCGCTCACAGGTTCAACCTCGTCGATACTGATCGGCTGCGGTGCTTTGATCAGTTCAAACATCCCACGAACAGTGGAAAGGCCTTTTGCCTGATTGTTGATGATTTTCGTATATTCTTGGAATGTTCTAAAATCGTTATTGTGTGTTGCCCGCTGTAGAAGTGAAATGGTTTCAGGGTTGAACAAATGTCTTTCTGCGCCATTACGCCAAATAAGCTGGCCCCCAATTTCAAGGTCATTCATTGATTTTCGTAAACGGTTAAAAGCTTTGTGATGCTTGCTGATCGTCTCTTTCGCAATGGATTCCACATTGAGTCCGCCAATTCTGGAAGGCGTTCCGGGGAAGTACTGATCGACAAATGCCTGACTGAGGCCAAGTGCTTCAAAGATTTGAGCGCCATGATAGGATTGAACCGTACAAATGCCCATTTTAGACAAAATCTTTTGAAGACCTGTACTCAACGCGTGCACATAGTTTTCAGTCGCTTCATCTTCCGTCATATTGTGAATAATCTTTTTGCGCGTCAGTTCACGTGCCGTTTCAATTGCGAGATATGGATTCACGGCACTTGCGCCATATGCCACGAGCAGCGCGATATGCGTTGTATCCCTTGCATCACCTGATTCGACAATAATGGATACTTTGGTTCTGGTCTTCTCAGCAATCAAATGATGATGCACTGCGGATACGGCGAGAAGACTTGGAATAGAAGCTTCATAGCCATCCACTTTCTTATCGCTGAGAATGAGTATATTATAGCCTTCTGCAACACGTCTCGATGCACGTTCGCAAATACTGTGGAGTGCTGTTTTAAAACCATCAACACCTAAATCGGCTTTGAAAGTGATTGGAATTTTTGTTGATTTAAAATGCTCATTGCGAAGCGATCGAATCTTGCCCATATCGATATTGTTCAGTACCGGTGAAGGAATCTCGATAAACGGTTCAACATCCGGTGAAAGCGACAGCATGCTCGCTTGTGAACCAATGTAGTTCTTAAGCGACATAACGATCTTTTCGCGAATCGGATCGATTGGCGGATTGGTTACCTGCGCGAAGAGCTGTCTAAAATAGTTAAAGAGCGTCTGAGGCTGATCGGAGAAAACCGCGAGCGGTGCATCATTGCCCATTGCGCCAATTGGCTCTTTACCCGTTTCCGCCATGACTTTGACGATTTCATGGATATCTTCCAGCGTATAGCCAAATGCATATTGTTTTTCTGTCAGCGTCTCGCTGCGAATTTGATAGTTTTCCTTGAATTCAGGCATTGTATCAAGCGTTATACGGCGATCGTTAACCGCTTCAAGGTATGGGAAGCTATTGTAAATTTCTGCCTTGATTGCTTCGTCCTCAATTACGGCACCCTTCTCCGTATCGACCATAATCATCTTGCCCGGTTCAAGTCTTCCCTTTTTCAGAATGCGCTCCGGCTCAAATCGAATAACGCCGAGCTCAGAAGCCATCACCATAATGCCGTCATTCGTAATGACATATTTTGCAGGTCTTAAACCATTTCTATCGAGTGTGGCGCCAACTTGATCGCCGTCACAGAAGAAGACGGCAGCAGGGCCATCCCATGGTTCAACCATTGAGGCATTGTATTCATAGTAGCATCGCTTGTGCTCATTCATGTTGAGATCATTCTCCCATGCTTCCGGTATGAGCATTGTCAAAGCGTGTGAATTGCTTTTGCCATGCGTTCTGAGCAATTCAAAAACGTTATCAAGCGATCCCGAGTCACTCATATTTGGCGCTAAAATCGGAAATAGCTTTGAAACATCTTTTTGATACACATCTGACTTTAAGACCCCTTCACGTGCATTCATCCAGTTTCGATTGCCGCGAATGGTATTAATCTCACCGTTGTGTGCCAAATAACGATAAGGATGTGCCAGTTCCCACGTAGGGAATGTATTGGTACTAAAGCGTGAATGCACCATCGCCATCGCGCTTTTAAAGTTCAAATCATCTAAGTCAATATAAAAGCTCGCAATTTGTTCCGGCAGCAGCAGCCCTTTGTAAACAATTGTTTTATTGGACATACTGCAAATATAAAACAGTTCATTGCCCTTTGCGACGCGTTTTGCAATTTCATTTTCAATGCGTTTTCGAATAAGGTAGAGCTTTGATTCAAAAGCTTCAATCGATTGAATACTGCCCATGCCAATAATCACTTGCTTGATAATTGGTTCCGTATACCTCGCCGTATCGCCAATTGAACGGTTATCCACCGGTACGAGTCGCCATCCAAGCAGGCTCGCGCCTTCTTCTTCAACGATTCGCTCCGTGATACCTTCACACTGGTATCGCACTGCCGGTGTTTTCGGCAAAAACATCATGCCCACGGCATACGCTCTCGCCTCTGGCAGTTCCATGCCCAAATTCGTGCAGGCGATTTTAAAAAATTCATGTGGAATTTGTACCATGAGACCCGCACCGTCACCAGTCGTCGGATCAGACCCAGCGGCGCCTCTATGTGTCATGTTCACCAAAATTTCAATGCCTTTTTTGACAATCTCGTGACTCTTTTCACCTTTTATATTAGCGATAAATCCAACGCCACAATTGTCCTTTTCATAACTCGGATCGTAAAGACCCTGCGCAGATGGTAATCCATTCGACACCATATTCATCCCCCCTAGACCAATTTGTTGTATTCAGTATACATACAAAATTTGTCTAAAAATGAGAGACAAAAACTGCCGGACTGGCCAGATGCTTTTACATGGTCTCCTGTTTTCAAATTCCGTATGTAACTGATCTTTATAGCATCAATTCATAAAAATTGAAGTCATCGCGTTCATTCATTTCATTTGCATTTTAGCGCTTCAATTCTCTTTTCTGATTTTGAATATTATATAACACTTCCTTGCATAAGACAATACTTTATACATGTGCTATTCATAAATTTTATCTATGTATAATGTATAAACGCATGTTGTCCGCGTGAGCAAAACAAAGGCATCTAGGCTTCGAATCGCCGTTTTTATTGAAATGACAATGTTTCAAGCGTTTTAAATATGACGATGTCTTAAAATATAAAAGGGTACAATTTGATTTTTTTTTTTGAGAAAGTTTCATTTTTTTGACTTTTCTGTTTTCAATGTATTTTTTTATGCACAAAACAACATATTATAGCTTATAACATGCATAAAAACATTTTAAGTATGAAACTATTCAGTTTTTGCAACATATTCAGCATATAGTCCCCTCGCGATAATTGTTATAAATTCAAAACCAAATACATTGTCAACTGCATGCTAGGGGATTTCAGAAAAACACCCTCTCTTTTATTTATGGTGAAAATCGTTATTCATCTTTAAACAGGTCAAGTGCTTCTTTAGTGTAGATGCGCTT
This sequence comes from Clostridiales bacterium, assembly GCA_030446305.1. GTDB lineage: Bacteria > Bacillota > Clostridia > Peptostreptococcales > Acidaminobacteraceae > Fusibacter. The sequence continues at coordinate 124,853 of JASUSA010000001.1, forward strand.
GCCGATCCTTTCTCGGTGCCATTTGACAATGCGACGTGGGTCTGTTTGCAAACTTTGCCGTATCTCATCCGGCAATGCCTGTGACAGCGGACAGACAGAAAGGCAGACACCACAGTCAGTCCCCAGTGTTTTCCACATCTTAAAACACTTTTCCTGATCGCTGACATAGCCGTATTGTCCCTCATCAATCGCTACAGGTGCACCGCGCATAATCGCACGGCTTGGACAATGCTTTGCACACAGCCCGCAAATGCTGCAGAGCGCTTTAATCCCATAATCGACAGGCTGATCGGCAATAAGCGGCAAATCCGTCGTCACAATTCCAATTCGTACACGCATGCCATAATTGGGCGTCACAAGCAAACCCGCTCTTCCGACTTCTCCAAGACCGGCCTGTTCAGCGACATGCGGCGTGTACATCAAATAATCCATATCCATATTGTTTTTGGCGTCATAGCCGAGATTGGCAATGTAATAGCTGAGCCACATCCCCATAACTGCCAAATCAAAATATGCCTTCGTCACTTCTGTCATTTCTTCTAAATGAGGCGCGCGATTAATCATTTCACGATTCATTTCCTTTAATAATACGATGCCATAAGCGCCTTCACCTTCAACGGGCTTGCCGTAATGCGCTTTTGTTCTGCCTCTATGTGAGTAGTAATCCCCTGTGTCCATCTTTGCAATCCCGACTTCTGTTGCACCTAAATAAAGCGCAAGTTTCTTTATCTGAGCTGACATTAGTCTCGCATCGACAGGCTGTTTTTCCCTTTTTGCACATTGCCTTGAAAATTGTTTAATATCTGCTATAAAATCAAAAGCACTGTCTGCAAACGGCGACTTAAGCGGCTGGTACATCGGCGTATTCGGCGCATTAATCTCCGGCATAGCCCTCAGCATGTCATCAACGGCCTGTTTTTCCGGATGCGCCTCATAATAGGCTTCATACATACCATCACCCTTCTGATACCGTATTCTTGATAAAATCGTATCGCGCTCATCAATCTTCATAAAGACTCCTTTTCAATCGTTCTTCCAATCTTCACGATCGCCGTTCCACCTAAATCATTTAATAGAATCATATCACAAATTTCAAGCTCGTCACCCTGTATACTGCCAAAGATGAAGAATATTTTCAAATGCTAAACCGCAATCATTTGTCCGATTGGACACATAACAAGGCCATTTCAAAAATAGTTGAATCCGCACGCGTTTCAGATGCGAATAAAAATCGCGCCAAGCAGCTAATGCCACAAGAATTCACTTTTGTAAAGCGAGTCTCTAAAATGTCTCCAATTTTTGTTAGCACTCTTTCTGTTTGAGTGCTAAATTTTCTTGACTTTTGCGTCTCAATTGACTATCATAGAATCGATGTAATTGTCAATCAATCAATAAATAAAGACAGATAGGAGTTGATCATATGTCATTGGAAAAGGGCAGTTTGTCCATACACAGTGAGAATATCTTTCCCATTATAAAAAAATGGCTCTATTCAGATCATGACATCTTTGTCAGAGAGCTGATTTCAAACGCAAGCGATGCCATTACAAAGCTTCAAAAGCTCGTGATGATTAATGAAGCACAAATCGAAGAAAATCCCGATTATAAAATTACCGTTACGCTTGATGAAGAAGCAAAAACACTGACTTTCAGTGATAACGGCATTGGGATGACGGCAGATGAAATCAAAAAGTATATCAATCAGATTGCATTTTCAGGTGCTGAAGACTTTATTAAAAATTATAAAGACAAGTCTGATAAAGATCAAATTATCGGCCATTTTGGCCTTGGTTTTTATTCTGCCTTTATGGTTGCTTCCGATGTCGAAATCCATACAAAATCTTTTCTCCCCGATGCCGAACCCGTGAACTGGAAATGTGACGGCGGGACGACTTTTGAAATGACTGAAGGTACGCGTACATCGCGTGGTACAGATATCATCCTTCACATCTCAGATGACGGCAAGGATTTTCTAAAAGAATACGAATTAAAGCAAACCATTAAAAAATACTGCAGTTTTATGCCTGTTGAAATCTTCTTTGACATCGTCGGTAAAGAACCACTTAAAGATGAAGACGGCAATATGCTGCCACCAGAGCCGCTCAATGAGACAAAACCGCTCTATACAAAACAGCCAAGTGAATGTACGGATGAAGATTATAAAGCTTTCTATCAATCGACATTTAATGACTTTAAAGAGCCTTTGTTTTGGATCCACTTAAATATGGACTATCCTTTTAACCTCAAGGGTATCTTATATTTTCCGCGTCTCAATACAGAATTCGACCGCATTGAAGGTCAAATCAAATTATACAATTCGCAGGTTTTCGTCGCAGACAACATTAAAGAAGTTATTCCGGAATTCCTGTTGTTGCTAAAAGGCGTCATAGACTGCCCCGACTTGCCGCTCAACGTATCGAGAAGCTTCCTTCAAAACGATGGATTCGTCAAGAAGATTTCCAGCTACATTACGAAGAAAGTTGCCGACAAGCTCAATGCACTCTATAAAACAGAACGCGAAACTTATGAAGGCTTTTGGGACGACATCAATCCGTTTATTAAATTTGGCGCACTGAAAGATGAAAAATTCTACGAAAACGTCGATAAGAGCTTTATCTACAAAACCATTGAAGGTTCTTATGTCACGCTTTCAGAGTACCTTGAAAAAGCTGCTGATAAAAAAGTCTACTATGCAACGGATACCGTTCAGCAGGCACAGTACATCAGTCTGTTTAAATCACAGGATATGAATGCCGTCATATTGGATCATCCAATTGATTCTGCCTTTATTTCACTGATCGAATCAAAAAATGAAGACGTGAAATTTGAACGCGTTGACGCCGATGTTTCCGATGCCCTCCGAAACAGCTCAAGCCTTACGGAAGAAGCGCAAAAGACGCTGACTGAAAAACTGACCGAATTCTTTAAAAAGGCGCTTAATTTAGAAGCCATTACACTGCGCATTGAAAATATGAAATCAGAAAATCTCTCAAGTATGATGGTACTCTCTGAAGAATCTCGAAGAATGCAGGATATGATGAAAATGTACAGCATGCCCGGCATGAATGCAGATATGTTCAAAGGCGAAACCACACTGATTCTCAATGAAAAACACCCATTGGTCGATTATCTGATGAAGCAGGAAGACGGCGATAACGAAACGGTTCAAATGATCTGTGCACAGCTTTACGATCTTGCACTTTTAAGCCATACGCAGCTCAGTCCAGAAGCGATGACTGCCTTTATTACGCGCAGCAACAATTTGCTTACGAAATTAATTTAACGCTTATGACAAGTACAGGGTGAAGCCAAACGGCATATTCTTTTGGGATATGCCGTTTTTTTATGTCAAATCGACATCACAGCGACAATGTGATGCGCTCCTTATTGTCATCGGCTGCGCACCAGTCCGCTGTCGTCGCCAACAGCCCATCTATTGTTTAAATCATGTATCTGCTGTCAGATACTTGATTTTTAAAATCTGGGTCATTAAAATAGACTTATGCGATTCGCATAAGGAGGACAACATGAAATATTTAATGCAACTTGGCATTTTACTCGCTTTTTGGATCGTCGGCGAATGGATCAGCAGTTTGTTTGCAGGCATCATTGTCATTCCCGGAGCCATTATGGGAATGCTGCTGCTATTCTTTGCACTGTCCACCGGGATCTTAAAAGAATCACATATAAAGGAAACCAGTGATTTCTTTCTCAATAATATTGCCTTTTTCTTTATTCCGGCCAGTATTGGCGTTCTAGCTGTCGCTGACGCACTAAAAGGCTCCGCCATTAAATTATTTGCCATCGCCATTGTATCAACTTTTGTCACCATGGTGGTCACCATGGTGGTGACACAGATACTGACATCTGCAAGGAGCAAAAAATGAATATCTTAAACTCACCCGTATTCGGCATCTTTCTATCCATCATCACTTATCAAATCGGCCTTAAGCTTAAAGCGCGTTTTAAAAGCGATCTTTTCAATCCGCTTTTACTCGCCATGTTTATGATCATCGGCTTTTTGACGTTGTTTCATATCCCATATGATTCATATAAAATAGGCGCAGACTACATTCACTTTTTTCTCAGTCCGCTTACAGTTGCACTGGGGATTATGCTCTATCGACAGCGCGCAGTGATTAAACAGCATTTTGTCAGTCTAATCATCGGCATTTCCGCTGGTGTCATTACGTCCTTCTTTACCATTTTGCTCATGGCAAAAGCAATGGGGCTTAGCGATATGCTCACCTTATCTGCTCTCCCAAAATCAATTACCACGCCTATGGCGATCTCACTGACTCAAATATTAGGCGGGGAAGAGCCGCTTACCATTATCCTCGTCGTGATAACGGGGATGTCAGGTGCCTTTCTCGCACCATTTGCCGTCAAGCTATTCCCGCACTTTAACGCCATTGCAAAAGGGATTGGCATCGGTACCGCATCACATGCTGTCGGCACTTCCAAAGCCCTTGAAATGGGAGAAGAAGAAGGTGCTTTTTCAAGTTCGGCTATTGCATTGGCAGGTCTCATAACCGTTCTCATTGTACCCTTCCTCGCAAAGTGGTTTGGGCTCCTCTGAGCATCGTTTTTTAAACGCCCAACTGCATCCAACTGCATTGCTTTATTCGTAAGCGGCGAAATCCATGTCTTTTATAATGGTATTTAACATTTGATACAGCGCAATTGGTGTTTAACAACCTAAAAAAGGTGCTTTGCTCATCTAATTTCTTAGATTTGCAACAGCACCTTTTGATCTAATAATAACCGTTCAGCACTTTCTTAAAACAGCAGCCATTACATCATCTTCAAGCCATTCATGCCATTTATAAAAGTTCATCAAGCAGTGATTCAACAGCTTTCGGAGATCGGTCATACTGTACCAGCGGTTTCTCTAGGTGATTAAACCTGCCGAGAAAATCCGTTTTGGTTTCTTCATATAAAATACCGATCGGAATGCCTTCATCACCAAATAATTGCGCCATCTCAAAAGCGCGAACCTTATCATGTGGATCATACGTCTCCGGAAGTTTAAAAACACGGTCTTTGTACCATTTAAACGTATTAACCTGGTTAAAGGATACACACGGCTGCAGGATATCAATAAGCGCATAGCCTTTATAAGCCATTGCCGCCTTCAATACACTTTTCAAATGCTCCGGATCACCTGAAAAACTCCTCGCGACAAAACCGCAGCCGATGCTGATTGCAAATGCCATCGGGTTAAGCGGATCAGATTTCATACCGTCATATTGAAGTCGCGTTACTTGTCCAAAAGCCGTCGTCGGCGATCCCTGCCCTTTGGTCAGCCCGTATACCTGATTGTCATGCACCATATGAACGATATCAAGATTGCGACGAATACCATGCAGGAGATGATTACCGCCCTCTCCATATGTATCGCCATCGCCGGAAGTCAGAATCAGCTTTAGTTTAGGATTGGCCACATGAGCGCCCATGGCGGCTGGCACTGCTCTACCGTGAAGTGTGTTCATACCATGTGCATGTAAATAATGCGGCAGTTTCGCCGCCTGTCCAATGCCCGATACCACCAGTACATCCTGCGGTGTCAGCGACAGGGATTCAAGCGTCTGATTTAAACATTCCAGGATACTAAAATTGCCGCAGCCCGGGCACCATGTCGTCTTTGTATTGAGCTTAAATGGATTATTCATTTATAATCACCTCCATGGATTGCATAATGCCTTTCGCTGTAAATGGCCTCCCATCATAACGGTTGATGCTGTGTGTATATTTAACACCGGTTTCCATCCGCAACAGCTTGCCAAATTGATTCGTCGCATTGCCCTCCACGTTCACAAGGGTTATCCCCGGCTTCATATAGTCATCCAACACATTTTCAGCCATTGGATAAATATCGGAAAAACATAGCGCCGCCGTCTTTTGACCATTATCATTGAGCAATTGAACCGCCTCTCTCACAACACCTGCCGTTGACCCCCAGGCAATGAGCAAATGCGTATAGTCTGAGACGCCAACCAATTCCGGTTGATTTAAATCACTTAAGATCATTGTCATTTTATGCATCATCTTCTTTTTAAGTGCGATTGTAACATCCTTTGCTTCTGAAACATGCCCATAAACATCGTGAACATGCGAATCCGTCATAATTACCGACTGCGAATCAATTCCCGGATATTTGCGATTGCCTATATAGCTTTCAAAATCATAGCGCTTATAATCATCAATTGGCGCCGCCTGTACATAGCGTTCAATTTTTAATGCTTCCGTGTTGAATCGATCCGTTGTAACCGTCGAATCTGCCAAATACTGATCGGTTAAAATCAGAACGGGTACCTGATATTTTTCTGCGAGATTGAAGGCTCTAAACGTCGTGTAAAAAGCATCCGAAACAGAAGTCGGCGCCAGTACAATACGTGCGAACTCACCTTGTGAAGCAAAGAGTGTAAAAAGCAAGTCTGCTTGTTCTGTACGCGTCGGCAAGCCGGTAGCCGGGCCGGGCCTCTGTACATTACAGGCAACCAACGGCACTTCACTCACCGCAGCAAAACCAAGCGCCTCTACCATCAGTGAAAAGCCGCCGCCTGATGTGCCCGTCATCGCGCGTACGCCATTTGAAGCAGCGCCAATGGCGGCCATCATTGCTGCAATTTCATCTTCAGCTTGCTCGACGAGCATATGGGTCTCTTTCTGTTTTTTCATGAGGTAAGCCATAATGCCAGTCGAAGGTGCCATTGGATAAGCACAGTAGAAGCCTGCACCTGCAGCAATTGCACCGAGTGCTACCGCCGTGTTGCCATTCAGCATGATTTGAGGCTTCTCCGGGGTCTTTAGCTGCCACGCCGGATGTTCAACCGCCTTAAACAAGTCATATCCAAGTGCGGCTGCTTCTGCGTTCTGTTGGTTTATTGCCTCAGACCACTTTGCCTGTTCAAGATGCGAAAGATTCTCTTTATCGAATCCCAGATACGCCGCTATGGCGCCAACACCTGCCATGGTACCGCTATTTTTATTTTTGATCGCTGCGAGCGCCTCTGATTTCAAACTTACGATTCCTTCGCCCGTGCGCGCTTCAGTTGTTGCAATCATTCCGTTTGGCGCCATATGCGCTCTCGCCGACTGCGTTGCTTCATCATTCAACGCGAGAAAGAAATCAGCCTCTTCACAAATGCTGTGTACAGGTATATCCGACACGGTCAGTGTCGTAAAATTATAGCCGCCTCTAACACGCGACATGTAATTTTTATAAGATAAAAAATACAGTCCCTTTTCTTTTACCATGCGCTCAACAAATTGCGCTGCGGTATTGATGCCCTCACCTGCGGCTCCGGCAATTACAATCGTCTTCTTCATAATCTCCACCTGCTATGTTTTGAATCATCCTACAGTTGTCGTTGTCATACTCTCTTTATACCGCACCGCACAAGATTTATCAATGCTTTCATTACACTATTTCACGCTGCTTCTCTGTATAAATAAACCTCGACAGCGTCATTTCAATCACTTTGGCGATTGCATTTAAAAATAAATATTTTTTCATCAGTCTCAATAGAATTTCACTCTATAAAAACACATAGCACTTGCCGCTTTATATCAGCAAGTGCTATCCTATTATCATTGCAATTGTTACGCCTTAAAAAGCAAAATTGCCATCCTTAAATACAGTTATTTCTTTGCCGTCCGCTGTTACACCCACGATTTGAAGATCTGCCGTACCAATCATAAAATCTTCATGGACGATTGAATCATTAATACCATGTGCCTTTAACATTTCAGTAGACATTTTATCACCATTCTCTAAACACACAGGATAAGCTTTGCCAATTGCGAGATGGCAAGCGGCGTTTTCATCAAACAACGTATTGAAGAACAGCAAATTCATGTTCGAAATTGGCGAGTCATGCGGCACAAGTGCAACTTCCCCGAGGAAGACTGATCCCTCATCTGTTTCAATCAGGCTCTTTAATTGATCGTATCCTTTTTTTGCTGTGAATTCGACAATTTTGCCCTTTTCAAATGTCAGCGAAAAATCTTCAATGAGGTTGCCATTTAAATTCAATGGCAGCGCACTGTAGACAATGCCATCAACCGCATCATACTGCGGTGCCGTGAAGATTTCTTCTGTTGGTATATTGGCGACGAATTCGTGGCCTTCTGAAGACTTATCGGCACCCCCCAGCCAGAGATGACCCTTTGGCAAACCAATGGTTAAATCTGTCCCGAGGCTGTTGCGATAGCGAAGTGATGCAAATCGATAAGCATTCAGTTTGTTCATACGCGATGCAAGGGCTTCTTTATGTGCTTCCCACGCAGCAATTGGATCCTGTGTATCAATTCGAACCGTTTTAAAAATTGACTCCCACAGCGCTTCAACGGCTTGAGCTTCAGTTTTGTCAGGGTATACTTTTTTAGCCCATGCCTTTGTCGGTGCCGAAGCGACACACCACACGAGTTCATTGTTCATCATTTGCTGACGATAGCTTTTCAGCGCTGTCCCATATGCCTTTTGAAAACGTACCATCCTTGACGGATCTACTTCTTTCATAAGTTCTGGGTCCGATGCGGCTATTGATAAAAACGCCGCCCCTTTCGCTGCAGCAGAAAGATAAAACTCGCGCTGCCATGACGGCAATGTATCAAAGAGTTCATCCGGTGCCATCATGTATTTGATTTTTGAAGCGATTTCATCATTCCAAAAGATCTCGACATCGCCTGCGCCTGCTGCAAAAGCAGCGGTCATCACTTCGTGCACAAATGGTGCACATTCAATGGGCGATTTAATCACCAGCAATTGGCCTTTTTTTAAGTTAACACCTGTTTTTATTAAAAGTTCAGCATATTTTTTTAGTCTTTCTTGAAACATTCCAGCCTCCTTTATTTGCATTTTACGATATCATCATAACACATATAAAATAATTTATATAGCACTGCATAAAAAAAGGCCCTCAGGCCTTTCGTCAATGCCACACGGTTTTGATTACGCTTCCGGCATTGCGGCATGAAAAATATCGAGCATTCCCTGCAAGTGTTCTGAAAACAATTTCAACTGTGCTTCATCCAAGTTTTCAAATCGCGCTTCTAAAAGCTGCATCACATATACTTTATGCTTTTCGATATAGTGCTTGCCCTGTGCTGTAATTGAGATATAAACCACTCGCCGGTCTTTTTTTGACGTCTGACGTTTGAGATAACCACCTTTAATCAGCTTGTCGACCAGCGGCGTCAAATTGGAATTAATGACATTGATCTGACGGCTGATTTCGGACATCGTCATTTGACGCTTGCAAGAGAGTGTCAATAAGATCTGGATGTGTGAAGGGAAAAGAACATCCGATTTAAATATTTCATCCTCTCTAAAAATCTTTTTATTCAGCAGCGGCAGGAAAATTAAGAGATTTTCCATAATCTCTTCATACAACTTTTCATTCACCAAAGATCACATCCTTATTTTTATTTGCTTGATTTGTCAATTGCATCTTCAAATTGTCATCCGATCACTACAAGATGTATCTCATTCGCAAAATGAGAACGCAACAGGTTGAGGCGAAGGATCAATTAAAGGCTGTTATGCAATTTCCTTAATTATGTAATAAAACTTATCTCAGCATCATTTGTCTCATTAATATCCATTTACTTACGCTTTAATCAAAAAAACGTGATTTTGTTATGAAACAAAATCACGCCATATAATCTGTAGGGGCAAACCATTGACAAATAACGTCATTTCAGGCATCAATGCGGCTATTTCACCAGCGTACACCGTGCGGGTTTCTCCTTCTCCCTTTCGATATACCGTCCAAGGCGCATTCGAAAGATTGCGAAGCCCCCACCGTCCCGTACGTTTATGGGATACAATTCTGGCAATGGGCACCAATGCATATGCATGTAAAAAGCCTAAATCAAAACCATAAATGATATCATCCAGCATCAGTGTCATAACTTTTTGAGATGATTTGACCGACCAGCCTTTTGGCGAAGACGTAAAAAAGGCCTCGCGTTTTTCAAAATCATAATTCCAAAGTGATTCAATTGACTGCAGCACTTCAATATGTTCACAATCGGCAATCCATGATTCTGTACGACCTTCCGGCAGACACTGTACAAAGGCTTTTATCAGTCCTGTCAGTGCCTGTACAGATTTCCCGCTGTTCAAAGCTGTCATGTTCTTCACAGTCGTGAGCAGTGTATATAAATTGCCGTCTGGCGGTAATTTCATCATCAACAGTGAATCAATCAGTGCTAAAGGTATTTCACCACTTTCACGAATCAGCTTAAAATGCCGTAAAGCATAATAAAGCCAAAGTGCTGTCCGCAAACGCGTTTTCATGGAAGCGTACGGCAGTTGCCACTGCAGGGTGTGTACCGGACTGCTTTGCCTATTTTCGAATACGCCTTCGTCGTAGGCAGGCGGCTTGTCGTAAAAGACTGCCGCTGCGGTCACATCATCTCCGGCATATTGTGATGCCTGTACCGCCGCAGCTTCATTTGCATCATAGAGTTCATTGAGGAAAAATGTCGTAAATCCATGCGGATGAAACGGATATGCTTTTTCAAGGCCATCGCTGCAGCCGCCAAAGAAAACTGGCGGCGCTGCCATGTAAAGCACTTTTTTCCTAAAATGGCGCCAAGCACAGCTTTCTGACAGCGAGTGGGTTTCCTCACCCTGCAAGTGTCTATCCTGCGACATCGGCATGACAATCTGACCGCGCGCATTTTGAAAGATCAATTTGCCATCCCCGATTTGCAGACAGATCAGCCATGGCTTTACATAGGCAATGGTCATCAGTGTCGTTCCAAAAGGGCGCATCTGGAAAGTGGCATCTGCATGGATGGCTTTTTGCCATTTTTGATGCAGATCATAGGCTGCTTGATCCAGTCGTACTGGTATTGTTTCAGCCGCTTCGCCGCCTGCCAGTGCATCACAAACATCCCGCATCACTTCCAGCGCACATGCAACGGCTTTTTGTGCGCCGACGTCACTGAAACAGTGTGCCTCTGAACCGTGTCCATCGGCTACGGCGACAATGGCATACGGCTCAGTCATCACCGCATAGGCATCCTGATTTTTTGCTTTGCCTGGCCCTTTTGCCGAAACAGCGCCAACGCAATGTGTATTTTCTCCAGCCGCCATAAATGTCATCACTTAGATCACCAGTCGAGATCATCCATATCTACCGTTGCATCTGCTGTTGGCGGCATTGGTACAGCTGCTTTTACCGGATTAATGGAAGCATTGGAAACCGCTGTTGAAGCCCAGCGGATATATTGCTTGAGTTCAGATGCATTCTTTGCCTGCAGCGGTTTGAGTTCTCCTCTAAAGGTATCACCGATAAATGCCTGCAACACTTCCATATCTGCTTCCTGTCCAATGGCAATGGCAATGCGAATGGCTTTTTTGCCCCAAGTTGTTGCCATGAGTTTTTCAAGGCCCTTTTCATAATCATCTGTCGGCAGTCCGTCAGAAAGTAAAATCATAACCGGCTGATAGCCTCTAATATTTTCAAATTCTGTCGTCAGTTGATCTGCCAGCAGTTCAAAGCTTCTTCCCATATCCGTCACGCCTTTTGGCTGAATATTTTCCCATGTAAAGTGCTTGATGTCCACATTGTTGACGAGCCATCTCGCACCTGTTGAAAATGTAAGCGCGTGCACGCGAATCGTTCCCTCTGCATCTCTGGCAACATCGCGAATATGCGGAATTGCTTCTCTTACGGCATTGTTGAGCGTCTCAATTTTTCCGCCGTATTTCATCGAATCCGAAGCATCAATTAAAAAAAATAAATGTAAATCTCGGGCACCCATCTTGCCATAGTTTTCAGTCATTGTAGACTCCTTTCAATCATTTCCAAGTCTGCTCACCTATATGGCGAAGCACGATTGTTTTATTGCCAAATGTCATCAAGTATTATTGTCATGAATTGCAGCGTCATGAATTGCAGCGTCATGAATTGCAGCAGCACATTTTTTAGAATCTGACGACACCCATGGAATCGCCAAAATTTATCATCATCCCGTGTCTTAGCGGTACGACGCCATTTTTTTCGATGGTTCGCGTATCGCCCTCCTGAGTTGTGTATTGCCAAATGAGCTCAGAGTGGTTTTTTAGCCCCCATATTTCAGGATGCCTCGGATGCTGTACAATACTGGCAAATGGTGTCTGGTATGCTGTCATATCCAGCGGTGTAAGAACATCCATCATCAGTGTTGAATCGTAGTTCAGAACAATAATCTGTTCGCCCACTTTCATGCGAACCGGCAGACGCATAGCAGGCTTGCCGCAATGGACGCAAGCTGAAACTTCTTTTTTGTCGCGAATAACCGAAGCATCATAAAAAACCTGTTTGCCACAGTTTAGACAATAGGTAATGCTGTATTTCACTGTCGTCAAAAGTTTCATCCATTCACTTTCCCGCAGCCGTTCTTCCGGTACTTTAATGCCATTTGTAAAAGCGCGTTCAAAGGCATCATTTACCGCTTGCGGCAAAATACCGCGGTAAAACTCTGCAATATCCTGAACCCCTTTTACAGGCCGATTGGTAACATCAATGGGGTCAAATATATAAATGGGCCGTGTTCCGTAAAGTGACATAAACGCCGCTTCATCCAAAATATCAATTTCATATTCCCGTCGTCCCTGCAGTGGATGCTGACGATAGAGCATTCTAAATAGCACAACAGACAGTGCAAACAAATCTGTTGCCGTGCTCGGCGGCGCTTCACCAACAATGACTTCCGGCGCCATAAAACCATATGTGCCCCAATTGTCTTCAACGCTTTTTAAGTGGTCGTAAGTGACATTGTCATTGTCACATATGCGTACATCGCCTGTTTTAAAATTGACAAACAAATTGCCGAATGAAATGTCCCGATAGCAAAGGCCGCTCAAATGCAGCGTATAAAAGCTCTGCACCATTTGCATACACGCTTCAATGAGCTTTTCATATGATTTAAATGTCAGTTCTCCGCTGAAAAATCGGGTTAACTTCTGATAGTATCTGCTGTCTATAAGCGGCATCACATAGCCAAATTGGTCTTCCGAGTGGTTTTCGACAATTGCCATTGGCCAAATAAACTGTTCGGAAGGCGCCCCTTGTTCAACGAGACTCTCAATTGCGTGATACTGCGCTTCTGTTGCCATGCTTTTATAAAACCATTTGACTGCATAATCACCTGATTCAGCATGAACAAGATAAACTTCGCCCTGACCGCCTTCGCCAAGGGGTTTGACGACGGTGTAATGCTCCAAAGTCGACGTCAGCAAATCACCTTTCTTCAATAGACTCATATTACACTCCTTTTCTAATGCCGTTGTTGCCTCAAACAAAGGCTACAAAACAACGGTTCGAATAACGTATTGACTGACGAGGTATACCGCGCCTAAAAGGTAAAACGATACCATACTCTTTGGCACACCTTTTGTTCGCAATGTTCCCGTCTGCAGAATCATAAAACTGGCAACGGTGATGACGAGCATATAGCACTGTACAAATTCATAAAACTGCGGCATTTGAACTTTAAAAAATGCCATGCCGCATTGGAGAATGACCATTAACCACGGCAAGACGGCAATTAAATTGACGTCCAGTTTCTTTTGTACGAGTAATGCGGCAACACTGCCTATCAGTGTGCCTGCAAGTCCAAACATCAGCCATGGATTGGTCTGATCAAGCGGCGTCATGTAGGTTTCTACACCTGACAACACCGTCTGCTTCAATTGGAAAAAATCAACTTGGTAGACATAACCGCCAACTAAGGCCACAAAGAACATAAGCCAAAGCCCTAGACCAATCCAGTTAAAGGCACTTGTTCCCCGTTTCTTTAGACGCGTCTTTCGGCCTTTTGCCGACGAAACCGGGGAATGCGTTTCATCAGCCGACTGCTGATCGCCTTGTTCAATTGCTTCAAAATTTATGTCACCGGTACCATTTGATGAGAGCACGCCAATCGATCGCAGGATTAATTTAAAATCCTTTACAATAATGCCTCTTTCAAATCCGTAATAATCGGCAAACTGCTCTGCATAGCGCAATGCCTGTTCACCTGCATTCCCTAGTTTCAACAGTTTTAATAAGTATCCTGATTTTGCCAGCAGTGTCAACCGCGCTTTAAATGCATAAGCTCCCGGTATATGGTCAGCTAAAAGCCCTTCAAAGGCCTTTTGCGTAAAGACAACCGGATCATATTCTAAAAAAACCTGCTTCAATCCTTCAACGACGGAATCATCTGAGGTTCGTTTGGGTTTCGATTTGAATGCCATGTCAACGCCTCACTTTCTGATACCATCATATAAAAAAGAACCTAGGCGCTGCCACCTAGGTTCTTTTAGAATTCTCTTAAGATTTATTTATCATTTTCTAATCAAATTTTATTCTGCCGCCACCTGCCAAAACTAAATCGCTGCTGAAAGCAATACTGTCTCAGGTTGTTTACTGCACGATTTCGAATGCCAGCGCTTTATCTCTCACGGCAAATGTATAGGCTTTTAACTGCTCTATCGATTTAGGCAAGTTTAGGATGCGAATGCCGGATTTGATATTGACGCTGTAATCGCCATTCGTTGGATAAAGTACTGTAACATCCAGTCCTTTATCGACCAATGTTCCAAGTTGACGGTAGAGCAGCGTTCCCTCAAGACTGTCGTTAAAGGTTTCTGTATCGCGCATCATCAACACGACTGGTCGTGATGTAATCTGCGTCACCTGCTGGATAAACTTCGTCCACTGTGTATAATCATTGGCGCGAATGCTGCCGCCACTGTTATTCAGCGTCATTACCCAAATGCCATTCTTGACCTCAGCACTGAAACCGCTGCCGGCGGCTTTTACAATACCGGATGCCGTTGCCAAGTCGACAACAGGTTCTGTTGCCTCTGTTAAATACGCTGCTGTAAATGCGCGTGTCAACCCCTCTTCAATTTTATAGTCTGCAATTTGCTTTTGCTTTGTCACGTTTTCCGGAATGGCCTCTGTAATGGTCTGCCCGACAACAGCGTAGACATCATCAATTACCACGGTACCCGAATCTTGCTTTGTCACATCCGTTTCAACCACGTAGATCCGTTCCAGTGTAAAAGGCGCCGCCAATTCATCAGGCAGCTCAGCGGTCAGATATTTCCAACCTGTCCAGTCAATGTGTCTGGCAAAGGTAATATTCGTTGCCGCACCGTTGGCATCCACAATTTTACCGCGCAACCAATGGTCATTGCCATAATCGCCATACGCCCAAAGACCAATGGATTCTGTATTGCCGGGCAGCATTATCGGTGCATTAAATTTCATATAGGCGGCCCGCGTTTCCGTTGTCGTTGTAAAATCATATGTCAACATGCCGCCTTGGGCACCTGTTTTAGGAAAATTCAGCTCCGCATATTTGCCGGTTACCGCTTCAGGATAGCTCAAGAACGTTCCCGTCTCCGTTTCAAAGTCGGCAATCAGTGCTTTATCTGTGCCGTTGCCAATAGGGACATAGGTAATCAAGTCATTGAAACCAACTGTCATGTACCCCTGTTGTCCGTCTGCCCCGGCTGTAAATGTACTTTCAGTCATATCAAAAGCGCCAAGGTTATCCGGTAGGACGAGCGTCAGCGCCTCAGGAGACGTTGCCACCTTTTCGCCTTCAGCCGTCTGGATGTAAAACTGCATTTGCTTTTGCTGACCGGCATCAAGTTTTAAAACAGAAGGCTCAACGACAATTTTAACGCCATTATCATATACGTGAACCGTCTTTTGCGCTGTCAATCCCTTATAAGCTGCTTGAATGGATGCTACGCCCGTCGCTGTTGGTGCGAAGCGATCGCCCTCCAGTGATCCTGCTACACCACTGACAGACCATTTTACATCAGCGGGATCAATCGCCGTCATATCGTAATTTTCGTCGATACCCATCAGGCTTAGCGTCAGTTTTTCCCCAAGCAAGACGGCATCTGAAGCCATATCGATTTTCACTTGTTTCAGCGCTGGGTTTGCCACCGTATCCTTAACGACGGCCAAGCCCGTATACATTTTGCGTTCTGCGCCATCGGAAGGCCGATTGACAATTTTTGCCGACGTATCCCAAGGCGTTTTTACCAGCATTTCCGTAGAACCGCCGCCGTCGAGATTAATGCCCTCATAGGCGCCGAATTCCAGCAGAAGCTGAGCGAGTTCTGTCTGGGTAACGCCGCGATAGGAGGTCGTCCGGCCGTCAATTGTCAGCAGGATAAGCTTTTTCCGATCGCGGTCAATGCCAAGCGCTGTTCTGGGATTATTCCCCGATATATTTTGAGAGAAGGTCGTTGGAATGGCACCATTCGTTAATATCTGAGCCCCACCCCCAATCGTTAAATCAATGGCATTAAAATTGACATCATAGTGGATCGTAATGGTATCGCCAATTTTAAAACTGTTTAAGAGCTGTGAAATATCCGTTCCTACAGACGCTAGCACATAGCCATTTTCAGGTATGGTAAATGCAGGCCCATTCAGGCGCATTTCTTTCACAACGTCATTTACGACGAGCATTTCTGCAATATCCTGGCCAATGGTATTGCCATAAGAAACAGTGGACCAGTTGTTGTCAAATAAAATCGTGCGGTCATAATTGAGATAGGGCTTGTTGATATAACTGATCTTCATGGTCGTCTTCCCATTGGAAAACGTATTATTTGGCGTATTGATATACCCGACAAAAGGCAAACCGTTTTTAGCAATGTTAAATGAAGCAAATTCATTGTAACCCACACTGGTCGATAACACTTCGCCGTCTTTAATCAGCGTTCCCATTGTGGTATTGTTTGCCGTATCAAAGAAATCACTGTTGATCGCCGCTACAATCTCAGAAGCTTCCTCGCTTTGTGCAACCAATTTAGACAGCGTATCGCGCTCTGAAAGGTAGTCATCTGTTACGACTGTCATTTCCGCACCGGCTGCTAAATCGACATTGACGAGATTCATATTAAGCCATCCGCCGTTGGTAAATCTTTGAATGTGTTGACTGGTGACGCCATCTGCAATGATCTCAGGTTCGGAGCGCCACTCATAGAGTGTTATGTAATCCGCAAACGTCAGTTGTTGTAAGAACAGCATGCTTAAGCATGTTAGTAACAGCCATTTCTTTTTCATAGGGGTCCCTCTCATCCAATGTTTTAAGTCACCTTCATTATACCGCGCCCATGTGTCTTTGCCATGAAAAAACGATTACGATATGATTACAGTTTAGGGATTACAGCAAAAAAGTGTGAACCCCTTACAGTACTGTAAGGGGTTGGTCTTCATGCGCTGACAATATGGCTTACATTATTCACCTTCAAAGACTCTAATGGAATCTTGAAGATACGTGTCAATAATATTTTGTACATGTGAATCTTTTAAGATCACACTGATTTCAATCCGCCTGTTTTTTGCGTAATCAGCCTCTGACGTGCCGCCGGTGACCGGTCTGTACTCAGAAAGCGAACTGGCCATGAAGAAACTGCCATATCGGCTTTCCAAATTACTATTCGCACCCATGAGGTAATTGACAACTGCCGTAGCACGTTTTGAACCGAGCTCCCTATTGTAAGCGCCACTACCGCGTTCATCAGTATGTCCCTGAATATTAATGGCATCAATACTCGCCCTGATCTCACTGTCTTTTAGCACTTCTTCAAAAGCGTTGGCAAGCTGCGTCAAAAGTGCCTGCCCTTCCGGTTTAATATCGTAGGAATTGGTATCGAAGACAAGGCTCTCGTTGATGACGATGTTCCCAGTGTCTGAAATCGTGACCAACGGCTCTCCTGCCTGATTGGTTTCACCTAGTTTTGCTTCTATTGAATCTTTAACCGCCGTCAGTACATCCAACCTCAAAACGGCGATGCCCTGTAATTTTTGTCTTAAATCACCCAGCTCCTGATTGCTGCTGGCAATGACTTCTTTCTGTGCATCAATTTCCTCTTGTGAGAGCTTCAATGCAATTTGACCTTCCTCTACCTCTGCCATCGTCTTGTCGAGTTCCACTTTTAAGAGCCTTAAATTATTCTCTGCCTGCGAAATTTCGAGCTTGCTGGATTCCAGCTGTTTCTGCGTGTCATCCAGTTCTTTGCGCATAAACTCTAAATTCTTGCCAGTGACGATATTGTTGATGTACATGAGGAACATGACGAAAAAGAGTATGATTGCAATGGTTGAAATCATATCTGTAAAGGAGGGCCAAAAATTTTCCTGTTCTTCGTGGCGTTGACGTTTTCTTCTAACCTTCACCGCTGCCTCCCTTCGTACTATTCGTTTTTATTCGCTTCTTTCACATCTTCTGTAAAATCGTCAAAGACGACGGACATCCGCTGGATATTGGTTTTCAGGTGATGGTTAAACTCTGAAAAATCACGAATGTTTTCAGAAAACTGCTGAATGGACTGATCAAATTTATGCATGCTCTTTTCAATCGAATCCGATGTATCCTTCATATTATTGCTGGCGACGGTCAGGCGATAGCTCATGGCTGAGGTCACTTCTTCAAGTGATGCTGCCAGCCTGTCGCCCAAACTTTCAAATGCCGTTTCAAGCGGTGTTTTGCCGTGTTCGTCAACTTGTGTCATATCCGTTGATTTCTCGCCGAGGGTGTTATCAAGGTATTCTTCAACAACGGCGATATATTGTTCTTTAGTCTCCGTCGTTCCGACGACAATCGTTAGCACATTGACGAGTATAGAAGCTGTAATCCCAAAAAGTGATGTGACAAATGCCACTGACATGCCGTTAATGGAGCTCAAAAGACCACCCGTAATGGTATTGACGTCGCCAAGAACCGCTTCATTGGTTGAACTGAGCAAGCTGACGAGTTCAGAAATCGAAAGCGTCAAGCCAAAGAAGGTCCCAACGAGTCCCAAGATAATCATTAATCCAGATGACCTGCCAATAAAGCGTTCGCCAATATTGGTTTTGCTTAAAAAGGTATTCATATTCTTTTCAATGATTGCCAGTGTGTTGATTTCCTTTATTTTCAGCGTTTGTGCCGATTTGTAATCGTCGACGATGGCGTTGTTGAGTTCGCTTTTAAAAATAAGCTCCTTGCGGTTGTCATGGTCAAGCACGTCATAAGTCAATACTAAATACTTTGTCTTAATGCGCGCAAGTGCCCAAAGTGTGATGATCAGGATGAGTACAATCAAGCCAATGATAATCTGGCCGACTGGATTCATCGTCAATATCATTTGTATCATAGTGACCTCCTCTATTTGCTTTTATGCATCATTTCTTATATGTTCGACAATTATTCCTATAAAGCGCCTAACTCTATGATAGCATAAGGTTTTTGCAAAAAAATGAATGTAAACGAATCATAATACGAATTTAAGATATCTTTAATATAGTGTCTTGCCTCATGAACGGATCATTTCAACGACGGCTTTAAGAATAACTTCCTGATTTTTAATCAGTGACAGCTGCGAATCACCCGGCAGCACGATGTAGTCCGCATCTTTAAACAGTGCTCTGAGCGCCGTTTTCTCCGGCAAGTTCTTTTCATGGTCACTGTGTGATTCGATCAGCGCTATCTTTGCCTTCATGTCAGAAAAATGCGCTTTTTCAAAAACATATCGATCCCAGAAGTTCTGCATAAATCCGTAGTTGGACATCATTTCCTGTTTTGATGTATCGTACAGCATCTCTATAAAAATACCTTCCCAGAAAAGGCGTTTTGAGGTATCATTCTGAAAAAGCGTGAAATTCTTTTGCAGTTGTTTTGAAAACTTTTTCTGGAATCGCGTAAAATTTAAAAAGCGAATAGACTTGATAAAACCCTTAAGCGATTTCTGATTTTGACGGCTTATTTTCGCAGGCACATCTTTGGTTTTCGTCACTGCATGGGTCAGAATAATGCCATCAACCTGTTTCGGCATTTTTGACGCCAGTGCCTGTGCCACTACGGTTCCAAACGAATTGGCAAAGATATAAAATCGGTCTATTTGTTCACTGCGGACAAATTGCATGAGTTTCAGGGTTAAATCTTCAATGCCGTCTGCCACTGGATAATCGACGGCAACAACACGGCAGTGATTCGCCAATTGCTCAAGATAGGGGTAAAATGTCAGCGCCTTTCCCGTTGATCCGGGCAGACAAAGTAAAATCGGTCCTTCTCCCATTGTGTAATGGGAAATGCCATCTGCCGAAACCCGTTTTGGATTGGCTTTACAAAACGCAGCATAGGGGGCAAAGTCAACCTCTTGAACATTTGCATAATAATTATCCTTTAAAGTGGCGATATCCAATTGCATTTGCATCTCCTTATCTCTATCTGTTTCTATCTTCTTCTAGATATTTTTATCTTCTTCTAAATATTTCTATCTGTTTCTATTGCGCTCAATAGGCTTATGACCGCCAGTGTTGTACGCACTGTTCTATACAGCTTTATGAACTTTCATATCTTTAGCACAATTTCTATGTCTGCTCTTATTATACCTGTATCGTTTATAAATTTGTTATTTTTCATTTAGAAATTAGCTAGGATGTTATAATATAATAGAGTCATTAATGGTTTTATGACTGGAGCGCCCATGAAAATAAAAATAAAATTCATCATATCGCTAATGCTGTTAATTGTCCTGCCGGCGATTTCAACAATTTTGATTACCAGCAACGTCTTAAGTGACAATCTGGACTTCATCGACTTCTTTGACAGTTACTACGATATTTTTAACAATTTTTCAAAACTCTCCTATGAGTTTGAAACCTTTATTGATCCCTATATCAATTCGCCGGAATACTTTCTGACGGATGATTTTATGACAGTGGCAGCTGATGAATTCAGCAGTGCCTTTATTCGTATTGAAGTCTATGAAAACAATCAATTGGCGCGAACGACTTATACGGATAAAATTGTCTTTAACAACATCTTTGAAGAATGGATTTATAATCGCGAAATCAATTTGCTTCCCAATGAGCAGTATTCTTTAAAACATCTGCACTTTGATCGGCTCAACAACGGCCCTATTGATTTAAAACTCACCGTTGACAGCGGACGTCTGGAGATAGCCTATCGCGTATTTGAGCGCGTCTTCCTGCTTCTCTATGCCGTATTTAATATCGTCATTCTCTCCGTCATTCTCTCGTGGATTTCCGATCCCATTAAGCGGAGTATTCGCCGTTTAACCTACACGACAAATGAGATTCGCAAGGGCAATCTCAATGCTGAACTGGAATACAACGAAAATGACGATTTTGAAGGCCTTGCCGAAAGCATTGAAAGTATGCGGCAATCGCTCAAGCGCTCTGTACAAAAACAGCAGGTGCTCGAAATAGAGAAAAAAGAACTAATCGCCAATTTTTCACACGATCTGCGAACGCCGATCACATCAATCCGCGGCTATGTACAAGGCCTGCGCGACGGTGTTGCCCGTACAGAAGCCATGCAGCAGGAATACCTCGATACCATTGCCGCGAAAACGGATATGCTCGAAAGCCTTGTAAACGACCTGTCTGAAATGGCAAAGTACGATCAACAGGGTATTCAGCTAAAGCTGCAGCTCATAAACCTTCGCAATTTTCTGTTTGACTGCGTTGATGAACTCCAGCGCGATGTAAAAAAAGCCGGCGGCGTGCTATACTTGCACTACATTATCAAGGATACTTATATTTACGCAGATCCTGAAAAACTCATGCGCGTTTTTATCAATATTATTGAAAACGCCATCAAATACCGCGGCACCGACCCCATTGAAATTGTCATCCTAGCCAATCGTGATGATGATGGCGTCCTTATCAATATCTCCGATAATGGCATCGGTGTACCGGAAGATGCCATCGACAGAATTTTTGACCGTTTTTATCGCTCTGATAAGTCACGCAATCTCAATATCAAGGGCAGCGGAATCGGTCTTAGTATTTGCCGCGAAATCATTGAACTTCACGGCGGCCGCATAACTGCTCACAGCAATAAATCAAAGGGACTCACACTGTCTATTCGCCTCAAGGCTTACAAATCGGATAAAGTGCTGCCCTACTAAACCCATACGGGATTGTCATTTTACCTTTCGCCATTACCTCATTTATAAAATTGGAGATCAACAATGGAAAAAATTCTCGTCATCGAAGACGATAAAAGCATCGCCAGACTTCAAAAGGATTACCTTGAAATCAACGGTTACGCTGTCACCATCGAAGAAACAGGCGACATTTCGAAAATCATACCGCTGCTGGACGATGTCAATCTCATCATTTTGGACTTAATGCTGCCAAAGGGAAACGGCATTGAAATCTGCAAACGCATTCAATCGCTTAAAGACATTCCCATTATCATTGTCTCTGCCAAAGATCAGGATATGGATATTGTACTGGGGCTTGGCGTTGGCGCCGACGATTATATGACAAAACCCTTTAGCACCAATGAACTGATTGCCCGTGTAAAAGCACAGCTCCGACGCTATAAAAAAATGAAGTCCTCACCTGCAAATGCCTTTGACGACGCCAATGTTGCCATCCGCAATATGAGCATCAATGAAGTCACCAAAACATTTACAGTTGACGGCATGCAGCTAGATCTAACGCCAAAGGAATTTGATATTATTCTCCTGCTTGCCAAAAATAGAGGCCGCGTCTTTTCTAAAGAAGAAATCTATGAACGCGTCTGGAAATACGACAGCCTCGGCGACGCTTTTACTGTCACCGTCCATGTCAAACGAATCCGAGAAAAAATTGAAGCGGCTTCTGAGCATGCACACCTAATCGAAACAGTCTGGGGTGTCGGCTATAAAATCGTCTAGCCATCTCTAATGTTCAAATGCGTCTGTTCAAGAAATAAAATAGAAATCGCACCTTTGCCGTTTATCAATCGGACAAGGTGCGATTTTTTTCATTTGATCGTTTCTATAATGCGTTCATCCATACCGATCTTCATACAGATCAGCGTGAGACGACGTTTAAGCGCTCCCCTTTCATAAAAGCGCGAATATTGTCTGCGGCAATCGTCATTAACCTGAGCCGCGCTTCTTTTGGCGCCCATGCTATGTGCGGCGTTATAAAGCAATTGTCCAAATGGTACAATGGATGGTCTGCCTCCGGCGGTTCCAGTGTCAAAACATCAAGTCCTGCCGCAAAGATCGTCTTCTGTTTAAGCGCTTCATAAAGTGCCATTTCATCCATGAGCCCACCGCGCGCCGTGTTGATAAAAATGGCACTTTCTTTCATCATTGCCAAGTGTTCTGCGTTGATGATCTGTTCCGTTTCTGGCGTAAGCGGACAATGCAAACTAATGACGTCCGAGGTCGTCAAAACGGTTTCCAGTGACGTATATTTAAATTGTGCATGTTCGTGTTCAGGGTAATGCGTGCGGTTATAGGCAATGACTTGCATGCCAAAGGCTGCTGCCATCTTGGCCACTGTCATGCCAATCCGCCCCGTTCCAATTAAGCCCAGCGTCTTGCCGGACAATTCAATAAGCGGGTGCTCCCAAAAACTAAAATCAGGCTGTGCTGCCCACGCACCTTCCTTGACCAGTTGCGCATGCTGTCCCACACGACAGGCGATTTCAAGCATAAGTGCCATGGTGTGCTGAGCAACGGCATCTGTTCCATAAGCCGGGGTATTGGTTACGGTGATGCCTCTTTTCCCGGCACTTTCCACATCCACAATATTATAGCCCGTCGCCGTTACGCCAATGTACTTTAACTTGGGCAGTGACGCCATAACCGCATTGTCAAAAGTCAATTTATTAACCAGCACAATTTCTGCATCTTTAGCCCGTTCCACGATCTGATCCTGCTCACAGCGATCGTATATTTCGATATCCCCCAGTGCTTCCAACGGTCCCCAGCCAATATCGCCGGGATTAATCGTATAACCGTCCAGCAATACAATTTTCATGATCCATACTCCTATTCTTCAACAATTCGTCAATCCTCTGTTAACGTCATCTTTTACGATGTTCTTTTTTTGCTATATTGTTCTTTTTTTGCTATATTGTTCTTCTTTCGCTTTATTGTTCTTTTAAGTTTAGCAACCGTCTATCCTTTATCGCATTTTATACGAAAGCGTTTTGCACATGCATGCAAAACGCTCTTTTATATTAAGTGCTATTTAATTAACTTATCAACCATTTGTGCTCTGAGTCTCGCCCCATGGGGAAATCCTGAACCAATCAACGGCTTCGCATATTTGAAGAAAGCTTCTGTGACATAATTGCCAGCTTCATTGATATACGAAGGGTCCATATGTTTTGTCTTTGCCGCAATTTGCTCGAGTTCCAGCAAGCGGTATGCGACGGCGTAATGTCCCGTTCTGACAATGGAAACCGAACCGTCGAGGCCATCGTCCAGTGCGTATTGAACGGCCTTTTCACCAACTTCACGCGCTTCCATTTGATCGACATCCGATGTGCAGCCAAGGAACGAGCGCTGGATATACCCAAGTGTATCGGCGCGAACGCGTTTAATCCCAAGTTTTAATTTCACTTCTGCGACCAGCAAGTCGCCAAGCGCCCCCGTACCGGAGAGCTGAACATTGCCGTGTGCGTCTTTTTCAATATGTTCCTGCAGCTTTGTTACAATCGGAACGCCTTCTTCATCCTGAATGCCCTCAGAAACGGCGATAATACATCTGCCGTATTTATCATAGGCCTCTTTGACATCATTGATGAAATGTTCAATGGTAAAGGCGCGTTCCGGCAGATAAACCAGATGCGGACCATCGTCATCATAGACTTTGCCGAGAACAGACGCTGCTGTTAAAAAGCCCGCATGCCGTCCCATAACGACGCCAATGTATACGCCACCCAACGATTTGTTATCATAGTTGACGCCTGAGAAAGCCGAAGCGACATACCTTGCCGCAGACCCATAACCCGGCGTATGATCGCTCATGACGAGATCGTTGTCCACTGTCTTTGGTATATGAATTGCCCTAAACTCATAGTCGTCTTTTTTGGCTTCTTCTTTGATAATTCTCACGGTATCCGACGAATCATTGCCGCCAATATAAAAGAAGAAGCGGATGTCATGTGCTTTCATTACCTGAAACATCTTCTGGCAATAAGCTGCATCTGGTTTTACACGTGTTGACAGCAGCGCCGATGCAGGTGTCTTTGCCACTTCCTCAAGGTTGGAGCGCGTTTCACCTGTTAAATCGAGAAACTGCTCTGTGGCAATGCCTTCAACGCCATGCAGTGCACCGTATATCCTGTCGACCTGCGGGTATTTTTTCGCTTCAAGAACGACGCCCACCAAAGATTGGTTAATGACGGCTGTTGGTCCACCACCCTGTGCGACGAGCACATTCCCTCTAAGACCATGGTTGCTCATTAATAAACCTCCTCACGATTATGCTTCATTACAATTGGTATAATGCTGTATACTTCATTTCGAGATAATCACAATAATAATCGGCATTCAGCGGTTCACCGGTAATTTTCTCAATTAATACGGTTGGATCATATAAAGCGCCATATTGATGGACTTTTTCATTGAGCCATTTCGTAATCGGCTCAAAATTACCTTCTGCAAGCAATGGTTCCACCGCCAAATCCTTTGACATGTAATGGTAGAGCTGCGCAGCATATGCACTGCCAAGCGCATAGGTTGGAAAATATCCAAACAGGGCTTCTGACCAGTGTACATCCTGCAAAACGCCTTCGCCATCGTTAGATGGCACCACGCCTAAATATTGTTCCATTTTATCATACCATGCTTTTGGAAGGTCCGCTACACTTAACGTCCCACTGATAAGTGCCAATTCCAGTTCATATCGCAGCAGGATATGCAGCGAATACGTTAACTCATCTGCCTCGGTTCTAATGAGCGATGGTTCGACGATATTTACAGCACGGTAAAGGTCTATTTCAGCTACTGTTTTAAATTGTTCTTTAAAGGTTTCTTTTAGTTTTGGATACAAAAAGCTGATAAAGGCTTTATGTCTGAAAAAATTGTTTTCGTAAATTCTCGACTGCGATTCATGGAAGGCATTGGATGCCCCTGTTGCAATCGGCGTGCCGCGCAATTGCTTGCCGACGTTTTGTTCATATATACCATGACCGCCTTCGTGCACTGTACTGAGCATGGCTGACAAAAGATCATTTTCATAAAAATGCGTTGTCAGCCGCACATCTTCAATATCAACGCCCATGGTAAAAGGGTGTACGCTTTCTTTAAACAAACCATGATCGCGTTTAAAGCCAATGAGATCCAACAAGGACTCACTAAGATGCAGCTGTTGTTCGATTGGATATGCCGCTGCAATAAAATCTGTACGCGGTTTCGGCAAATCAATAATTTTTTTCAGCAGCGGCACGAGGCGCGCCTTTACCGTTTCAAAAAAAACATCCAATTGTTCAACAGTCATTCCCGGCTCGTAATCATCTATCAATAAATTGTAAGGATGTCCAGAATAGCCGCGATACTCGGCAAACTGCCGCATCATCTCAACTGATTTTTCAAGATAGGGTTTAAACTGGTCATATGCACACGCTTCTTTGGCATCTTCCCAAGCAGCAGCGGACTTCGTGATATGTGCCTGAAACGCTTCATATTCCTTTGCTGGAATCTTTGCCACGCGATTGCGTTCCCTTTGATAATGTCTGATAAGCGCATTTGTTAAATCATCACATTCGTCAGGTGTCACCGCTAGCGAATCAATACAGGCGTTAAAATCAGGATCCGTCATGATGTGGTGATAAAAACCGCTGATCACACCAATGGCATTGCTTCGCGCTTCTACGCCGCTCTTAGGCGCACCCGTTGAGGCATCCCAAAAAACAATGTTCGATGTATAGTCCAGCCCCTGCAATTGCTTAATATATTCATAGAATTTTTCTTTTGTCGCATTGATGTCTCTGCACATATTCGCTCTCCTCTTTCATTCTGCAACCCATTTACAAATAATCTTTCAAAATGCTATCCTGCATCATACAAATTGTATTCAAATGAGGTAATGATGCAATTTCCTTAAATAAAAGCGATGCGTTTGACCACGTGATTAAGTCACGCGATCATCTTATTCTTGATTATAACAAAAAAAGTTTCCAGTTGAAACCGTTTAGCGAGTATGATAGACTTAACACTGGAAATTTATGAAAGGAGACATTTCGATGTCACTATTTAAAGATTGGACGGCCCTTTTGGAAGGCAATGGTGCCTCAGATGAATTTTGGAATCAATACTTGGCGCAGGAAAAAAACATCTACGAAGCAATCCTCACTGAAAAAACAACACAGTTAAAAGATACCGTTGCCGCTTTTGGCGAGAAATACGATCTTTCGCCTACACTTACCGTCGGTTTTCTCGACGGAATTAACACGAGCTTAACCGAAGCACTCGATTTAGACAGTTTTACAGAAGAAACGTCATTTGATGCTACCATCGATTTTGAAAAGCTTTATTTTAACATGCACAGCGCAAAAGCAGAATGGCTCTACACGATTCCAGCATGGGATGATATTCTTACCAAGACACGTCAAACTGAAATCAAAAAGGATTATAACCGTTCTGTAACCGTTGTCATTGAGAACAAGGTCGGCAGAAATGATCCATGTCCTTGCGGCAGCGGCAAGAAGTTTAAAAAATGCTGTATTGACAAGGGTATCTACTAACCTTTAGCAATGACACTTTTGTCGTTGGTAACAATCACTAAAACAGCTGCAACAGGACACTGTCCCATATAAAACTTAACATCAAACGGCAAAGACCACCCTGAAAATCATCGGAGATCTTTGCCGTTTTTCATTGTCACACTTTTGTTCGCTCTTTGCTGATAAGTGCAATGGTTGCCATTACCAGCAGCATGCCCATCCATTGAATGCCTGAAAGATGATTACCCAACCAACTTACCGATAAAAACGCTGCTGAGAGCGGTTCTGCCGAAGCCAGTATGCTGGTCTCTGTAGGCGTAATATAGCGCGTGCTCGCCAAATACAGTGTAAAGGCCATTAAGGTTCCAAAAATGATGACAAACAAGACAGCGCCCAGCGTTGTCAGTGTTAAAGGTCCATTGATTCCTGCAGGGCGCTTGATGACGGCGAACACACTTCCGCCAACCAGCATGCCCCATCCGACAACTTGCAATGCACCATATTTTTTAAGCAATTCCTGTGGCTGGACGGTATAAAATGCCGCTGTCACTGCAGAAACAATGCCCCAGAAAAACGCCTTTGGATCAATGCTCATGGTATTTAAATGCCCTGAAGTAACAATTAGAAAAGTCCCTGTCATTGCAAGGGCAATGCCAATCTGCATTTGAGAAGTAGGTTTTCTTTTATTGCGAAATGCCGCATAAACGGCGATTATCGCCGGTGACAAGTATTGCAAAATAGTCGCCGTTGCTGCATTGCCATATTGGATCGCCGCAAAGTAGGCATACTGGACGCCCATCATGCCGATGATGCTAAAGGCAAGCAATCCCTGCCAGTCGCGCCAGATCGTCAGTATAGCCATCCTCTTCACCAAGCGTAGGTATGTTAAAATTAGCGTCCCCGCAAGGGTCATCCGCAGCATGACCAGCAAATCCATTGGAAAATGAACAACCTGAAACAAATACTCTGCCACCGTTCCCGAAATACCCCAAAGCGATGACCCCATGATTACAAAAAAAATGCCTTTTAGACGCATTGTATCCCCCAAAGAATTCGGAATATATTGATCTTTAAAGTGAAATTTGACATAATAATACAATAGTTTCAGGTATTATACTATCACTATATTAACCATAATCATCACAATGTTCACAGGAGGCGTTATGATGCAAGTGTCAAAGATCCGTGTCAATCACCAACTTGAAGAACTGGCCGTACACGGTTCGCCAGATTTTCCGTTGGTCGTCTATATCGACGATTTCAGTCTGTTTGATTCCGGGCAAATTGATTGGCACTGGCATCAGGCACTTCAATATTCCTATGTTTTAGCGGGAGCGCTGCAATTTGATATCGGCAGTACACAGTATTGCTTAAAACCCGGCGAGGCTATTTTCATCAACCGCGGTATCCTTCATCAAATTAAGCCTGTCACATCTGAACCAACACATATGTTTACCATTGATTTTGACCCAAAATTAATGGTATCAAACGAAGAAACGCTTCTCTTTCGACAATACGTCGAACCCATCATCACCTCAAAGAGCATTCAGGCAGTCGTCATCGCTCCTGAAAAACCTATTGATCCCGAATCACATAAAGCTTCCAGTCCACCTCAACCAATGGATAGCGTTAACACTCAGGCGTATCCAAATCAGTCTGCGGTCTCATGTGCAGCCAGTAAAAGCGATCAATTGCATTCGCTCAATTCCACATCGTTTCTAAATGCACTCTACACCATTTACGAATATGCGCATCATCAGGTAAGTGATTGCGAGCTCGCCATGGTCAGCGCGCTTATCAGCAGTTGGCATGATCTCTATCACCTTTTAAAACATCACATTGGCCTGACGCCAATATCAGATCCTCATACTGCAAAAGTAAAAAATGCCCTGCGGTTTATCCACGTCAACTATGCCGATGATATCACGCTTGGCGATATTGCCGATTCAGCCAATATCAGCAAAGGGGAATGCTGCCGCGCTTTTCAGCAACTGCTTCATATGACGCCTTTTGCCTATCTCCTTTCCCACCGTATTCAAATGGCCAGCGACCGTCTTGTGACAACGGATTTGCCCATCGCAGATATTGCGATCAATGTTGGTTTTAACCACGTCAGTTACTTTGGCAAAGTTTTTCGGCGTCTCAAGGGAATGACGCCATCACAATATCGGAAGGCAAACAAACGGTAAGCGCTGCATTTTGCAAAACAAAACCCCCGTTCATACAGCTGTGAACGAGGGTTTAACATTTTGACTTTGATTTACTTTGATTTATTTTGATTTGCGCTGATTTGCTTTATCACTTTAACTTTCGTATTTTCAACTTTCGTCCGTTACTGCAAATTTTGACCGATAGAGCCGCCTCCTGTCGAGGACAAAGATTGGATCTGTAAACTGCTCTGCTTCCAAATCTTTCAGCGCTTTGTTCATATCGTACATGCGTGCATCAATCATATCAATATAATGCAGCAGTTCGCCCTCAGGAATCAACGGTTTTTTGGGACTTCCAAATTCCGGCTCATAATGATGCGCCAGCACCATGTGCTGCAAGAGCAGCGAGACTTCCGGATCTATTTTAAGCGTTTCCGCCGTTTTTTCAATTTTCTTTATGCCCATGATAATGTGACCTAAGAGCTGGCCTTCTTTTGTGTATTCGCCGACGATTCCAAGATCGTTGGCATCCATTTCATTTAGTTTTTCGATATCGTGAAGAATAATGCCAGCCAAGACCAAATCGCGGTTGCAGTTATGATAAATATCACACAGTGCATCACCCGTTCGAAGCATGCGAATAATGTGATACAGCAAGCCGCTCTTTATCGCATGGTGATTGGATTTTGCCGCCGGATAGTACATCAGTCTGCTCTTTGCTTCTTCAAGTAGTGCCAATGTCAACTTTTTAAAATCCTTATGGGTCATTTTATTGATGTAAAATAATATTTCATTAAACATCGTTTCCGGATCAATTGGCGCAACTGGAATAAATTGACCAAAATCCACATGATCTTCCGGTTCCACATTGCGGATTTTAATAATTTTCAGCTGCAGCGTCGTCTGCCATTGTGTGACGGTACCCATGACCTTTACCAGTTCACCCGGATTGTAAATATGTTCAATATCGCCTTTGACATCCCATAGCTTCGCATTGATGTCGCCTGTGACGTCTTGAAATGTAAAATCGATATACGGCTTGTTTGCACTAGAGGTTTTCACATTTTTCGCTTTAATCAGGAAAAAGGTCGTCACTTCTTCTCCCACTTTAAAATCTTTTATCAACACACCCCTGCTCCTTTGTCTAGACTGAATAACGTAGCTTTACTCATGTCTATTATAGCACAACTGTGTTCGTTGCACCTACCCTATAGCATCTTTCTATCAGCAATCTGCCGCTTTCCACAATTACATTATAATCACCATGCCATCTTTAATGTGTACGTATTCTTTTTGTAAGCACAAATACTGAGAATATTTGAAGAAAAACCAACCGAAAAAAGAACGCCACTTTTACTATAAAAAACCCGAGTGAATGGATAAAAAAAGCCGATTTCGACATGTATCACGATGTCAAAATCGGCTGATTTCCTTTTGCTGATTGCTTTACCTTTAGGCTATTACTGCCTCGTAAAGCATTCGTTTGTTCTATTGGCTGTTTTACAGTTTTCTATAACATTTCAACTGCATATTTGCTCTTTAATGCTTCTACCTTTTCAAGGTAAGTCGCATTTTGTTTTTGTATGAGCAATTGCTGTTTAATTTGAGCTGCAACAGCATCAAACGGCTGAACGGCAGCTTCCATATAACCTGTTTTCTTGATGATATGATAGCCGAACTGCGTTTGTACGGGTTCTGATACCGTATCGGTTGCCATTTCAAATGCAGCTGCTTCAAATTCAGGCACCATTTGACCTTTTTGGAAAAAGCCCAAATCGCCGCCATTTTCTTTTGACGGGCATGATGAATAGGTCTTCGCAGCGTCTTCAAATGTCAAATCACCTTTTAGTGCTTCCTGAACTTCATTGGCTTTTTCAAGTGTGTCCACCAGAATATGCGATGCTTTAACTTGCTCGCCAGATGCAAAATACTGTGTATTGGCTTCATAGAAAGCAGTCGCTTCGTCATCTGTTATCGCGACACCCTCAATAAGGTTTTTTATATTGAACTGTTTAAGCAGATTTTCTTTTGCTCGATTAAGTTCCACCTTGAAGGCCTCAGTTTCTTCGAGTTTTGTATCAACCGCTTCAGCATAAAAGAGCTCTTGGTAAACCAATTCGTCTAAAAGGCGCTTCATTCCCTCTTCCCCTTGAAACTGCGATTGAACCTGCTGTCCAAGTGTTTGAAAGAACATGTTTAAATCATTTTCAGTAATGGCTCTGCCATTTACTTTTGCTAATACTTTATCCGACATAATTGTCTCCCTTCAATCAATAGCTATGTTCACTATCATAACAAATTTTCTCGTAAAGCGCCATGATAAAGCGAGAATTATCCAAGATCACGCATTTTAAACTGCTCGTAAAATGCATCGAATACCGATTTCGGAATGCCCATTTCCGAAAACACCAATGCATTGAGCGATAAATCAGCATCGTCAGCACCAACGATTTTCCACGCATAATAATCGGCAATATGCATGCTCATTATGAGTTCGCGATTGACGATATTCTTATTCAGCGGATCGTGATGATAAAGTGCCACTTCGATCACCGGCATTGGCAAACCCCATAAATCCAGCAAATGACCGCCTAACTCTTCATGGCTAAAGCCAATCTGCTCTTTTTCTACTAAATAGATTTCGTGGTCTGTGGACTGCATGAGAATATCTTTCAGCAGCTGAGGGAAGTTGCACATAAGGACAATATTGCCGACATCATGCAGCAATCCAACAGCAGATATATTATTATTCAGTTTTTTTCCAAGCACTTCAATATACATGGCATTGAGAATTTTATTGGCATAATTGACATGCCGCCAATGTACGTCTTTAAATTCGGGATCAAGTCCATTGTTGTCAAAGACTGCATTGGTCAATATGATGTTCTTGACATTATTGAGACCGATATACATAATCGCTTGACGAATAGATCCCGTCTTCGCATTATAAAAAGCACTGTTTGCCAATTTCAATACATTGGTGGCAATTGCAGGATCACTTTCCAGTTGAAGTGATATTTCTTCCACAGAAGCGTTGTTTTCAATCAGACTTGTTAAGACCGTATAAATTTTAGGAAGCGTCGGAAGATGCCGTAGATTGGACACTAAATTCAACAATTCTGCGTTATTGATCCGTTCATCAATTTCAATGAGCTTCAACACCATGAGGACGAGTTCTGAGATATCCTGATTCTTGCGCCAGCTCATCTGAGCATGCGAGTTACCCTTAAATTCCATACCGTATTGATGGTTCTCAATATTGATACGAATGATTTTAGGGTAATGTTTCTGTAAAAACTTCAAGTATTGCTCATTTTCATCGTGATTGGCAATGTCGACAATAACCGTATTAAAATTTTCCGCCTCAAGCGGCAAATAAGACGCTTCAATATGCTCCACCCACTTAATTGTATAGTGTTCTGGATTAAAACGCCTTTCAAACTTACCAAAAAATGCAATATCCTTTGATATGAGCATTATTTTTTTCATGAATGACTCCTCAAGCTAGTCTGTTAATCAATCTATTCTATTATACCCCATCCCAATTTTAAATTCACAAAATAGTTGAAAATTCTTGTCATGGAGGCTGTTGGTATGTTAAAATTGATATATTAATAACAGCAATTATTATCATCTTAAATTGTACCTCCCTCTGAGAATCCCTATGTTACAATTTAACTTGATAATTAATTGATATAGTCATTCCTTAATAATACTAGAGTTTCCTTGCTCTAGTATTCTTTTTTTATTGCTTACAAGCACCTCAATAATGGTATACATTGAATAAGTACAGGGATATGATGGAGGGATGAGATTGTTAAATACATATCAATTAACAAATGCTTTTGAACCTTATGTCACACAAATCTTTAAAAAAGTCGATGAAGAACTCATTCCCGAAATGGGTGCCATTACCTTTCACATCGCTTCCAATAACCTCATTATGACGTATAAAGATAAGGCATTCACTTTTAATACCGATCACCGACAGCTTGAGACACTTTATGAAAAAAAACACGAACTTCAAACATTTATCGAACTTATGCCGGATTTTGACCGTGAATGGCATCAAATAATGCTGACACCGTTTATCAAAACCCAAGAAAACCTCATTGCCTTTCTGCTTGTCTTCGATCGAAAAATGCTTTCGCCATATGAGCGGCTGCCTGCAAACAGTCGAACGGCAAGCCGTTCAATTATTGATGCCATTATTGTTGAAACGCTTGGCATTTTAAATGAAGGCATACACGCCATATCAGAAGGTGATGACTTTTCACCGCCTTCTGTGATCTCGTTGATGCGCGCTGCCGGAAAATCACTTTTTTCCGAACTCCTCGATGCACCGCAGCGTGCCTCTCCCTATGAAAGCATTAGTAAGATTTCTTCGCTGAGCTATGAAAAGGCTTTCAGCAATGGCAAAATACTGCTCGTCTCACTGGATGATTTGCCAAGGCTTGGCCGCAGCAGTGCCTTTGAACGCATGGTCTCCTTTGAAGCTGCCATACCGCTTCATCGCTTGCGGCACATTCGAAAAATCTTGGAATTATCAGGGGATGATATTTATCTGCTCTCAGATGGCGAAAACATCTATGGTACTGTCCGCATCCTAGATGCCGTCGAAGCATCACGCTATTTAAAACAGCTGCTGACCATAGAATTTAGTCATTATGCCAGCTGGCAGCTCTCCTTTAATCTCGTTCGCCTCTTTCAGGTGGTTCATGAGGAGCTGTTTATTCCCAAACCAAAAATAAGCTATTACAAATTCAGCCGAACGCTTCGCGAGCTCTATCCTGAATTCAATGCCAAGCATACGCTGCAGCTCTACAAGCTGATATTAGAAGCCTTTAAACAGATAAAGGGAACGCTAATCGTTTTATCCAAAAATGCGCGAAGCGAAGCATTGCGTTTAAAAAATCAAGGATTTGTCATTGAACCCAAACCGCTTTCTGAAAGTGATATCCAATCCATCACCCGCATTGACGGCGCCATTCTTATGGATTTAGACGGCATTTGTCACGGTATCGGCGTTATTCTAGACGGCATCGCCACAGATAAAGGCGATCCTTCAAGAGGTGCCCGCTATAATTCTGCTATTCGTTACGTTGAAACCGTCTCACACAATACCGCTTATGCCGATGTTATCGTCATCGTCATTTCAGAGGACGGCGACGCCGACATGATTACCAAACACACATTAAATGCGATCTCATAAAAAAAGCGTTGTCTCAACCAGTCTTAATCCTGAATGAGGCAGCGCTTTACTTTTGGCATAATCTTTCGTGCTGACTTCCGCACTGGTATTAAATCAGTCGATCAACACAGCACCAGCGTCCTATCCTATCGGCTAACGTCATCTCATTCTAAATCAATGTTAAAATCATATAAATGAGCATGGTTGCTAAAAGGGCCAGAATCATGCTGCCGCTGACAGTCTTTAGCCATCGCATCGCATCAAAGCTAATGCTTTTCAATGTGTACTCACGATCTGAAATCGTTTTGAATTTAATGTTGGAGCTTCGCAACAGCGCAGTCATGATATGCGTAAAGAGCAATGACAGTCTGGCATCAAGCCGCATAATCGCACGCGGCATAATGCGAAGGACAAATGCCATACTCGGCTGGTACAAAAGGCGCTCTGCACTGATCCAGTGCATTGAGGGATTCACGTACATCCACTTGCCATTTTCATTTTTCCTCAGTAGTCCGTTGATGAAGAAAACATAAATCAGTCCGCCAAACAGAAAGATCACGGCACTGTGCATCAGATTTTCCACTTCATAAAAAGCATAGTGAAATTGTCGCGTTCCACCGAGATGA
Source organism: Clostridiales bacterium (assembly GCA_030446305.1). Lineage (GTDB taxonomy): Bacteria > Bacillota > Clostridia > Peptostreptococcales > Acidaminobacteraceae > Fusibacter. The sequence continues at coordinate 160,303 of JASUSA010000001.1, forward strand.
ATAGCGGCATCACCGAGAGCCGTTAAAATAGCCGTCGGATGTGTTCCCTCGTAATAAATGGCGAAAGCCAATAGGAAAAGTGGAAAATAAATCCACTTATTGCTGGTCTTTGGCGGTGTTTCTTCCGCTTTCCAAATAAAAATTGCAACCATCATCTTGAGTGCATAAGCAACGGTAATCATACTGCCCACATCGAAGAGGATCAGTAAGAAGCGATAAAAGAAACCGTGCACTTCGACATAGTGTTCCAGCGCATGATATAGAAGCGTCTTGCCCAAGTAGCCATTGAAGCCCGGGAATGCCGTAAGGCCAAGTACACCCACGAGAAAGAGCACAAACAAAATATACTTGCCCCTCCCAAATCCCTTCAGGTTATTGAGGCTCAAATCCTTGACAAGTGTATAGATCACACCGGCGCATAGGAACAACAGCACCTTATAGATACTGTGGTTGATAATATAAAGCAATGTCCCATATGCGGCATAGTTTTCATCGACGCCAAGCAGTGCGACACCCAGCAGTATAAATCCAATCTGGCTCATGGAGCTAAATGCCATAATGCGTTTCAAATTTCGCTGATACATAGCCATAATGCCCGTCAGAATAATATTGGCATAGGCAATAATCATCAGCATGGTGGCAAAATAATGATCGAGTCTAAGAAAATCATTTGCTACCATGATAATACCGAATACACCGCATTTCAGCATGACGCCGGACAACACTGCCGAAGCCGGAGACGGTGCAGCTGGGTGGGCTTTCGGCAACCAGACGTGCAGTGGAAAACAGCTTGCCTTAACCGCATAACCAATGAAAATCAAAATAGCAATCACATATTTAATGGAACCCATCCCTTCAAAAATAGCCCCAACTTCATCAATCATAAAAGTACCGGTATAGGCATAGAGCATGAATATGCCCAGCAGTTGAACCAAGCCGCCGAAGATCGCCATGTTCAGGTAAATCGAACCCGCCTCATGCGAATACTCGTCCTCATCGTGAATAATCAATAGATACAGTGCGATGGTCAATATTTCAAAGAACGTGAACATATTGATAATGTTTGCAGATAGAAAAAATCCCACCGTTGCTGACAGGGTCAGCGTAAAAAACATAAAATACCGATTTCGGTGATTGTATTTTATCAAATAAAGAAAAGAATACAGCATGGTCACAAACCACGCAAAGACGGCAATGGCCACAAATACAAATCGATATAAATCGCACTTCAAGACAAATCCAGTGCCCATGACACCCGGAATCGTAAGCCAAATGACTTCACCAGTACTGACGACACCATAAATCTTATACGTTAAGATTGCCTCAATAACCATCATGCCCATCAGAAAAAAATTGCGATAAGACTCCCGAACCATGCCAATCCAATAACTGACGACACTGGCAATCATCGGCATGAAGATGATTGTTAAAAGCATTGTACTAACCTTCATCTCACCCTCCTATATGTGCAAGTAATTGACGACATGCTGATTGATAAACGTCAGCAGCGGATTCGGGAAGAGTCCCAGCAAAAGGCATAAGAGCACGAGTACTGCAATTGGCACGCGCATGCTCAAATCCATCGGTACAATCTCACGCTCTGTTTTCGGTGCTTTAAAAAAAGCATTAATGCCAACCGGCATTAGGTATAACGCCGTCATAAAGGCACTAAAGAGCATGACGAAAATAAACGGCATCTTTGCCTGTTCAATGGCGCCGAGGGATAAAAACCACTTGCTGACAAAACCATTGGTCGGCGGCAAACCCATAATAGAAATGGTGGCAACCATAAAGGCGCCAAAACTAAAGGGCAGTTTTTTACCATAACCATCGACTTCATCAAAATCTGTAATCTTCGCATTTTTATAAAAACTGCCCACACAGAAAAACAGCGACATTTTGATCACTGCATGATTGACAAAATGCAACAGCGCGCCCGTTAAGGCAATGCCATTTGACATGAGTATCCCGAGCATGATATACCCGAGCTGACTGATCGTCGAATACGCCAGCCGACGTTTTAGATTTTTTTGATGATACGCTAAAAAGGCGCCGACGAGAATGGACACCGTCACCATGGTGAGCAATGCGTTCTGCAAGTAACCATGCGCATTAAGGAAAGCCGCACCAAAGAGATAATAATTCATTCGGAGCATGGCAAAAATACCCGACTTTACCACGGCGACTGCATGCAGCAGCGCACTGACAGGCGTCGGCGCCAGCATTGCCGAAGGCAGCCAGCTGTGAAATGGCACCAGAGCCGTCTTCACACCAAACCCCAAAAACAGAAATAAGTAGCTGATGACGAGGGTATTGCCATAGGCACTCGCCTGTGAAAACGGCGTAAAATCCAAGTTGCCGACATTGAAAAAATAAACGCTCATACCGACGATTACGAAACTGGATCCAACAAAACTGTAAATTAAATATTTATTGCCCAATCGAATGGCCTCTTCCGTATTTCTGAAAATAATAAGCGGAAACGTTGTAATGGTTAGCAGCTCATAGAATATATACAACATCATCAAATTGCCTGATACCGCAATACCAATCACTGCCGTCAGCACACAGAGCATGTAGCTGTAAAAATGATGCGCCCTCGGTTCACCCTTCATATAGGAAAAGCTATAAAGCGTTGCCATCAGCCAAAGAAAAATCGCCAAGCTGCAAAAAAGTATCCCCAAACCATCAAGGCGAAAGTGGAGACGGATCAGATCTATCATTGGAACACTGAGAAGCTCCACATTCTGTCCGCGAATAAGTGATTGTAAAATTAAGAAAATCTCAATACCCAGCGTTGACAGAACCCATACTTTGGAAAGCTTCTGCCGTTTCTCCGGCAAAAATTCATGAATGACCCCAGAAGCAAATGGGAGGAAGACCATGGTGTACAATCCAATTGCCGTCATATGTGCATCCCTCCCGTCATCACCGCAGCCATCAGTTCTTTGGCATTAATAAAGTGAAAAATACTGTTGGCAAAAAAGCCCATTAACACCATAATGCCAATGAGGCAAACCAGCGGTAAAACCTCTCTAAAAGGTTTTGCCGTCACTTCAAAATGTCTCATTTCAATATGATGAGGCCCGAAAAACCCATTGATAATAATCGGCACATAGTAAGTCGCATTTAAAATCGCGCTAATGAGAATAACAAAGAGCGGAATAATGCTGCCGCTTGTCAACGTTGCAAGCGAAAGATTCCACTTCGTAATAAAGCCAGGTAAAATCGGAATGCCCACCATGGATAGAGCCCCGAGCGCAAAACAGCCAAGCGTAATCGGCAGTTGTTTACCGACGCCCTTTAATTGGTTTATTTCTGTGGTTCCAATTTGTTCGTACATCGAACCCACACTCATGTAAATCGCCGCTTTGGTTACTGCATGTGCCAGCAGCTGGTATAGCGCAATGCGAATGCCGTATTCATTGCCGATTCCAATGGCCAAATAGACGTAGCCGAGCTGCGAAATAGTGGAATAGGCAATCATTTTTTTTAGATCCTGCTGATGGATAGCAAAAATAGAACCACTGAGCATACTGGCAATGCCGAGAACGATGAGGACGCTGTTCAGATGAAGCGCATTAAACAGGTTAATGCCATAACCGCTGAACACGAGCTTCATCATGACAATTGGCGAAATCTTTATGGTAACTGCTGAAAGCTGAGCACTGAGCGGTGCGGGTGTCGTCGCAAACAGATCGGGCATCCATGCAAAAAACGGAAAGAGTACGCCGTTGACGCCGAGACCAACAATACAAAGCGTCATACTAAGCGTATAGTAGTTGGCATCATCCGGCTGAAATGCATTCATTGCCACATGCAGTGTCTCGAAATCCATTGCATGCGTCTTGAAAACCATCATTGAGAGACCGATGAACAAGAGCGACAAGCCAAAGAGATTCATTGTCAAAAACCTTAATTTCTCATAAGGCGCCGCCACTTTATTCTTAATTTGAATCATGTGATAAGCCGCCATAATGATAATGACATAGGCAACGTAAAGCGTGATAAAAGAATCGGTAAAGACCACAATGGTAATCGCCGCATTCATGATGTGCATTAAACTATAATACGTTGGAATTTTTGAAGGATCAATATACTTGCGCAATGAGTAATTTGAGAACCAGGTGATGGCGGCAATCGTCATGTAAAAGACGGAAATCACCAAAACACTTAAGGTGCTGATGACCTTAAAGCCTAAAACCTGACTGAGAAATGACGGATACAAATAGGCTCCGTAAGTATTAATGTAATAAAAATTGAACAGCATCAGTATAAATGCAATAAAGAAAATACCACCGCTGATCTGATGGATCATATGTACGCGCTTGGTTCGCTGAAAATAGAATGCGCTGACCAACAAGAGGACAACGCAAAATATCGGTCCGTATCTAATCATACAAGCCTCCCGTCAAAAACATCGTCCGAACGGTTATCAAACTAACGGTTAAAGAAAAATTCATAAATGGATAACCCCAATGCCGCTAAACAAAAGACAAATACATAACCAGCAGTATAAATACCGCCGCCTGCAATGGCGGCAATGGCCAAAATCCCCAATATGCCAGCCGTTATCTTGCCACGTTTTGTCAACCTGTAATTTTTCATCCTATACCCCTTTATCCTAACATTTCCGAAAAGATTTCAATGCGGCCGCATTATGGATGCAGTGATTTCTTTCACCTCTATTTTACTGTATTCTCCGAGAATTTACCAGCCATTAACAGACATTATCAACACAGCACCCCCCCTTGTGAAGGGATTAACGTAATTGAAAAGCATTTTCACTTAGTGTATAATGGGGCATAATGCCATTGAAACGATCTTGATCAGGAGGTCATTATGATTATTCAAGTGAACGCATGGGCTGCTTTTACAGCAGGCATTGCCTCTTTCTTTTCACCCTGTTTACTGCCGCTGATTCCAGCTTATATCATGTATCTAACCGGCAGCTATGATGTTGAAGACATCAAGCTTCAAAGGCGAAAAGCCATCATTCAGACACTGGGCTTTATTCTCGGTTTCACCATTGTCTTCATCCTCATGGGCGTTACGGCCAGTGCCGTCGGTAAATTATTTGCCTCTAACAAAGCATGGCTTTCCAGGTTGGCCGGTGTTTTCATTCTGTTTTTTGGCCTCAATATGCTTGGCATTTTGAAACTGCCTTTTATGCATCAAGACTATCGCAAGCAATTCGTGCTTAAAAAGACGACACCGATTTACGCCGTCGGCATGGGGATGGCCTTCGCCTTTGGCTGGACACCTTGCTTCGGCCCGATCATCGGTGCTATTCTCGCTTCGACGACAGCCTTTAGCCGCAATGTCAGCGAAGGCGTCTATTTATTGACCATTTATTCTCTCGGCATGGCGATCCCATTTTTGCTGACTGCCATCTTTATTGACTTTGTTCAAAATCATCTCGTGGCACTTAATAAGCATATGTCTTGGCTCAACAAAGTCGCCGGATTCACACTCTGCCTATTAGGCCTGCTGATGCTACTTGGCAAGTTAGGGCCTTTGGTTAGCAGTCTCTTTAATTTATAGCCATGAACCTTGGCTCAAACAGCGTATTCTTTAACAAGGAGTCTATTATGATAAAATCTTTTAACACCGCTAAAAAGGTGCTGATCCCCGTTCTCTTATTGCTGCTCGTTTTTTCACTGACGGCATGCCAATCGTCTGCTAACCCGTCGCCATCCGTTGAAGCAAATGCTAATGGTGCCAATGATACGGTTGAAAATACCGCTGAAGCTGTGTCAGAAGGCGATTCAAAACCAGCCGCATCTGAATCGGCAGACAATTCAGATGCCGAAGGTACAGAAACAGCGTCAGATACCAGCGAAGCGCCTGAACCCTATTATTTTGACGACTTTGAATTAACCGCTTTAAACGGTGATCTCAAATCACTTTACGACTATGAGGGGCAGCTCATTATTCTCAACTTCTGGGCAACATGGTGTACATACTGCGAACAGGAGATGCCACTGCTCAATGAGGTGCATCAGCGCGACGGCATCAAAGTCGTCGCCATTGACGTCGGCGAAGATGCCAAAACCGTTCAGGATTATATTGATCTTTATGGATATGACCTCGACTTTTATTTAGATGAAAACAGCGCTCTCGCCAGTATGTTTGGCGTCTCAGCCTTTCCAACTTCCATTTTTATCGGCCCCGATTTTGAATACTATTATTCCTATCCGGGCATGTTAACCGACGATTACCTCAGCCAGTTGCTGGATGCGATTGAAACTTACCAGTCGACTAAAAACGACGTTCAATAATGGGCACGCGCAATCATTTATGATAAAATAGCTTTATCAACTGGAGGTGCTTTATGAAGATTAAAGTGAACAAATCTTATTTTCTGGACAAGCTGGAACACTTGCTCAAAACGGACAGTCCGAGCGGCTATACGCACCACATGATGGCAAAACTCGCAGAGTGGGTTGATGCATTGGGCTTTGCCTATACCTTTAACCAGAAGGGCGGCATGATCGTTACAATCGAGGGAAAAGATCCCTCAAAAACCGTAGCGCTCTCTGCACATGTCGACACGCTTGGCGCCATGGTACGCAGCATTACTGCAGACGGCCTTTTAAAATTCACACTGGTCGGCGGCCCCATTGTACCGACGCTCGATTCTGAATACTGTCGAATTCACACACGCGACGGCAACATCTACACGGGCACATTTCTGAGCAACGCCCCTGCTGCACATGTCTTTAAAGAAGCTTCTACCCTTTCACGGACACCCGAAAATATGTTTGTTCGCCTTGATGAGCGCGTTCGCTCAAAAGAAGACGTCTCTGATTTAGGCATTCAGGCCGGTGATTTTATCTGTATTGATCCAAAGACAACCATCGTCAACGATTTTGTCAAATCGCGCTTTATTGATGACAAAGGTTCCGTCGCATGCATACTGGGTGTCATGGAATATCTCGCTGCCAATCATATTAAGCCGACGTATACGACAAAAGTTTTAATCAGCAATTATGAAGAAGTTGGGCACGGCGCTTCACAAATTCCATCAGATGTCGTCGAAATGCTCGCGGTCGATATGGGCTGTATTGGCGAAGACTTAAGCTGTACTGAATTTGACGTCTCCATATGTGCTAAGGATACATCCGGCCCCTATGATTACGACCTCGTTTCAGAACTCATCCAACTGGCCAAATCAGTTGAGCTCAGCTATGCTGTAGACATTTATCCTTATTATGGCTCGGATGTCAGTGCCGCCTTAAAGGCTGGAAACGATATTCGCGGCGCACTCATCGGTCCGGGTGTTCATGCTTCCCACGGCATGGAACGCACGCACTACGAAGCACTGCATCACACCATGCAGCTGATCTATCTGTATTTAACACGTTAATATTACCGAAACAGCCCATTAGCATTATACACGGCGCTCGCATACAGCGGCAAAATATTTGCCCATGTTCGCGGGCGTTTAATTATTATTGTAAAATTGTAAATTATTTTTGAATATTACATGGAAATGGATGTTTCTCCTAAATTATTTAGGGTATAATAAAATACTGATAAAATAACCATTATATTATATTCCCAACAAACCCTTGCCATGACGACATGCCGCTATGACATTAATTTATTTGACAATCGCCACAATAAGGGGGTACTCGATGAAAAAACATTTGTACACACTGCAGCTCGCATTCATACTGACAGCCATATGGCTCATTCTCTTTGAGCGCATTTCTTGGCCGCTTCTCCTGTCGGGATTCGTCATCAGTATTCTGGCAATTCGAATCTCCGAACGCTATTTCCTAGGCTTTACCTTTTATGAACGTTATTATTTCAATCTCTTCAGCATGGCTTTTTACCTGCTGTTCCTCGTGAAGGAAATCTATGTTGCCGGGATCGCTACCCTCGGTAAAATCATAACCGGCGACGTCCACACCGATATCATCAAAATTACAACGGATCTGCCAACTGATTTTCAGCGCAGCATTCTGGCAAACTCCATCACCTTAACGCCGGGCACCGTAACACTGGATGTCAATGATAAACAAATGACAGTGCTCTGGCTCGATGTCAAAACGAAAAACCAGACATTGGCCGGTGATATTATCAAGGGCAAATTGGAACGAAAGCTGAGGTGAGGAGATGTTACCCATTCTGTTACTTATCATTTTACTGTTAATCAGTTCCTTGCGCATCCTCATCGGCCCTACTATTTGGGATCGCATGCTGGGTCTGAATATGGTTTCGTCGAAGCTCATCATGCTCCTTGTGCTAATTGCATCCTTTAGACAGCAGACCTTTATTTTGGATGTTTCACTCACCTATGCGCTACTGGGCTTTATCGGCATGATTTTCATGTCGCTGTATATTCAAGGAAAGGGGCGATTCTAATGCAGCATCTCATTAGTTCTATCCTCATCTATCTGGGAATCGCATTTATTGCATTCGGCGTCATCGGCATATACCGGTTCAATAATTTTTATCCTCGGATTCTCGTGGCTTCTAAGGTTGATACCGTTGGTTTTCTGACATTGATGATCGGTGTTATCGTTCGCAACGGCTTTACTGTCTTTTCATTGAAAGTCGGTTTGCTCGTCATCATCACCTTATGCATTAATCCGCTGATTACCCACTCTATTGCACGATCGGCTTATTACAGTGGTTATAAGATTAGAAAGGATTAACCCATGCTCAAATTAACCCTTCTCGCATTGGTCGTTTTTTCACTGTTCGCCGTGCAAACGCAAAAACTTCGACATGCCGTTATCTACTTAGGCGCCTTTTCCATGAGCATCGCCTTTGTCTATCTGCTTTACGATGCACCGGATGTCGCTTTGGCCGAAGCAATCATCGGCAGTTCACTGTCGACTATACTCTATCTCGTCGCACTGCAGAAGTATAAGATCTTTACCATCTACATCTGTGTAAATGATACCGAAATTGAAGATGCACATTTCTTTTCCGGTGAAAAAGCACTGGAGCGGCAATTATCAAAATTCTGTGCCAAGGAAGAACTGGAGCCGCAGATTATCTATACGGTAGAAGATGTTCACAAACTCTTTGAGCATCCCTATGCCATTATCGTCACATTTGACAAACAGTATATTACGTTGTACGCCCATCCTGAAAATTATAAAATGCAGGCAATGGAACAATTTTTATTAGATGAAAAGCCAGTGGGCACCCCATACCGATTCATTCAAATGGAGGATTAGCATGACTCGCAGACGTATCATCGCCATCTCAATATTTCTGTGCTTTGCCGCCGTCTTTTGGATGACACGGCAAACATCACTTGTCACAGATGCACCAGTTGCCGCTTACTATGTTGAAAACGCGTATCGCGACACAGCTTCTGTTAATGTCGTCACGGCGATCTATCTGAATTACCGCTATTACGATACAATTTTTGAGGCGTTCATACTTCTCTTTAGCATTATTGGCGTCATCTACATGTCCGTACACGAAGGGGGGGAACACGATGAATGAGCACTCTGACTTAACGGCAACGACACTTGGATTCATCTATCCGCTCTTTATTATCTACGGTCTCTATATTATTTTTAACGGCCATATTTCACCCGGCGGCGGCTTTCAAGGCGGTGCCGTTCTATCGGCTATGTTTATCAGCAAATACCTGATTCTACCTCTACTGGATACGCCACTGGCAAAAATTCAAAAGGTTGAAAAACTATTGCTGTTGCTTATTGTGGCAACGCCAATTCTCTTTTTGCTGACGCGTTTTAACGCTTCACACGCCGTACTGAATACACCCTATCTCATCTTAATGAATACACTTATTGGTTTTAAAGTCGCATGCGGCATGAGTGTAATCTTTTTAAGATTTGTCTTTTATGAAATGCAGTGAGGTGACCATGCAGAATTTTATCGCGATGACCGACAATCTCATAACAGGGGAAAACGTAAGTCTCGCTCTGTTTTTTATTGGCGTTTACGGCATTATTGCACGCCGCAATATCCTAAAGTCCATCATCAGCCTCAGCATTATGCAGGCTTCGATCATCCTGTTTTTTCTCTCTATTCGCCATACGGATCAAATGGTGCCACCCATTGGCATCGGCCTCACCGGCGAAGTAGCAGACCCGCTCCCGCAAGCACTGATGATTACGGCAATTGTCATCGGCGTTTCCGTCACAGCGCTGAGCCTTACAATGTTTACGTCACTATACCATAAATACGGCTCAACGAACTGGAAAAAAGTCAAGCAAAAGCGAGGTGATCAATAATGTACTGGCTGCTCGCTATGATCTTAGCCCCTATTTGTACGGGATTGATTCTTTATGTTTTTAAACTGAAACATCGCATTTGGCTAGCATTAACCCTCCAGGCAATGCTCATGGGCTGGACCTTGGTACAAGGCATCCATTTCGAACCCATTCAGTTGTCACTTTCTTCTGTGGGCATTCCCTATGGGATGATGCTGAATATGGATCGACTGGCGTGGTTGATGCTCGTGCTTAACAATGCGCTCTTTCTGCTCATGACGGTTTTCAATCGCGACAAGCATTATATGGATCCGCTCTTTATTTTTCTGTTCCTGGGGTTGCAAGGGCTCATCAACGGCATTTTCTTGTCATATGATTTGTTCAACACCTATATTCTCATTGAAGTTTCAACAGTTGCAGTTAGTATTCTCATTATGTATAAGCGCGATTCGCGCTCCATGTATGACGGCATGATTTATTTGCTGGTCAATATGTTTGCCATGGTTTTTTTCCTCATGGGAATCGGGTATCTCTATAAATACTTTGGCGTTTTGGATATCGCTTCACTTAAATCGGCAATTGCATCGGTTGGCGATCGTCAAATACTCTACTTGCCATACGCTTTTTTAATAACTGGCGTCTCGCTAAAAGCCGCTATCATGCCACTCTTTAGCTGGCTTCCCAAAGCACATGGCACGCCGAGTGCACCTTCAATCGTATCTGCCGTACTATCCGGTATCTATGTTAAAACAGGCGTTTATCTGCTTATACGCATCCACGAAGCCTTTACGCCGCTGGCAATGAACAATGTCTTTATCATCATGGGCATCATTACAGCCATCCTCGGCTTTACATTCGCCATTGCACAAAAGGATATCAAACTCATTCTCGCTTACCATACGATTTCACAGGTGGGTCTTATTCTTATTGGCATCAGCAGTACCTCTGCAACACAGCAAGCCGGCGGATTGTATCACCTCTTTAACCACGGCATTTTTAAGGCGCTGCTCTTTCTAATTGCAGGGCTTCTCATTGAGACTTACCATACCCGTAATATCACTCAGATGCATGGACTATGGCAAAAATCCCGTTTCCTCACGGTCATTTTACTCATTGCTGTGCTGAGTATCACTGGTGCACCATTTTTTAGCGGTGGCTATTCAAAATATTACATTGCCTATGGCAATAGCGGTATTGTCATGCAGCTCATTATGCAGCTTATTAACCTTGGCACCATTCTCTCTTTCGTAAAATTTTTCAAACTCATGCCCGCCGTAAAACCCATTGAAACCACCTCAGCAGATACGGCTATTAATGCATCTGACAGTACGCATACACGGTATGCCTCAGCAGATGCATCATCTGAAACCGATGCACCGTTGATCCTGTCAGCCGGCAGTAAAGTCGCACTGGTCACGCTTGCCGCCCTCGCATTTATCTCGGGCATCGCCGGTGACATCGTCATGCCTTGGCTCACCGGTTATGAGAGCCACTTAAATGCATTCAGCCAGCTTCAAAAGCTGCCAAATTACCTTATACTCGTGGTGATGAGTTTTGGCGCCTATCGCCTTGGCTTTCATGACAGTCTTTTTATTAAAGCCTTTCGTGCAGTTGATCTTGGCTTTAATGCCATTGCAGCAACCGTTGTCGTCTACTTTATGGGAATGCTGTCACTGCTCTACTTGGTGGTGTAGTTTCACATTTGAGGAAAACACTAAAAAAAGCTTTGGACCATTTCATCATCATAATGGTCTAAAGCTTTTTAGTGTTTTCAAGTGTAACAGCCCGCAATGAGCAACAACAATGCAGATAAACCCTTAACCGCAGGCCGCACTATTTAAAATACGCGATCCCAACGACACCTTCCCCAGTGTGCGTTCCAATGACGGCACCGACTTCAACATCGTAGATACGTTCAATTTTAAATCGCATTAAAAGCGCTTGTTTTAATGTCTCTGCCAATTCTGGCGCGTCGGCATTCGCAATGGCAATGTCTTCAATTTCACGCATTGGATAATCATTTTCCAGTTGATCAATCATCCATGCAATACCCTTTCGACTTCCCCTCGCTTTATGTGCAACGTTTACCACACCATCGCGAACTTCGATAATTGGTTTGATGTTCAACATTTTACCAAGCGCCGTAGCCCCTGCGGAAAGTCTGCCGCCTTTTCTCAGATTGTCAAGGGTATCGAGCATGCCATACAACTGGGCACTTGCGACGAGTTCATCTTTTTTTGCCATAATGGCAGCAGCGTCAAGCCCCTCCTGTATCATATCGTAAAGGCGCATCACCATAAGACCAAGCGAAAAACTGGCAGTCCTGCTGTCAATGAGATAAATGAGATCTGAATTCAGCATTTCTTTTGCAACGACTGCTGAATTGTACGTACCACTTAATTCTGATGAGAGAAAGACCCCAATAATCTGATTCCCTTTTTGCAGTTCTTCAGAAAAGAGTTCGTAAAATTCATTTGGATTAACCTGTGAAGTCGTCGGAAGCGTTTCGGATGAACGCATTTTTTCATAAAATGCGGCATTGGTTAAATCTACCTTGTCAATGTACTCACCATCTTTGAACAGCACCTTTAGCGGTGCGAAAAGAATATCTCTCTCTGCCAGAAAAGCTGGTGAGAGATCACATGTACTATCCGTTATCAGTGTTATGCCCATATTATCTCCTCTTATTGTGTACACAACCACAAAACATTTTATCATGTAAAGTATCTTTTGAATAGCCGTTGCCAATTGACAGTCACTATTGCTGCGCTTGTATACCCTCACCATATTTTTCTTCAAAATACAGCGTAATTTTTGAAAGCGCTTCCACTAAGACACCCGTTTCATCATCGCTTAACGTCCGTATGACGAATTCAATCATATCATCGTGAAATGCTTCATGATGGCGGTAGGCTGCTTCACCGGAATCGGTTAATCCGAGTTTAACGACTCTTCGGTCATTTTCATCGCGGACACGCTGTACATAGCCTTTACGAACGAGATTGTTCACGGCGATAGTCAGGGTTCCAACCGTAACGCCGAGCCGATTGGCAATGCGCGTCATATTTGGTGCCTGCGCTTGCCCCACGGCTTCGATCACGTGCAGTTCACTAATGGTAAGATTCTTAAAATCTCCTTTTTTTAACGCCTTTTCTTCAATATTTAAAATATTATTAAATAGTACGACTAAGAGATTGTTTAAAATATCGCGTTTGGCTTCCATTTGTATACTCCTATTCGTTTTGTCATACACATAAACATCCGATACTTTGATTATCAAAGTATTTTTTTATTATAGCCAACGAGATTTTTACTGTCAAGTCCCCCCTCCTTGCATAAATTTATTAATTTTTTGAAATCTATTGACAAATATCCTCAGCATGTTATCATATCTTTATTAAGTTTTAGAGGTGTTACAAATGTATATCTATTCATTTACAATAACACAACTGCATCATCATCATAGATCGGGTTTTATCTTCAATAACGCATAGTCATTGCAGCATTGTAGATATAAACCCTATTTGAGTTTCCTAAATAAGGGCGCGTATCTATGATGAGTCAATAGTGAATACACTGAGTCATTTAGGTCCGTCCTAAATGACTCTTTTTTATTGCTTCTTAAAAATCACCGGCTCACACACGAAAGGCCGAATACCAATCACATTCAGAAAGGAATTGGTTATGAAACAGCGAAAAACAGGTTCACTGGTTGACAACAAAAAAAGATATGCCCTCATACAGGAATTAACACAGCTTTACAAGGCACACGGGTACGTTCAAATTTCCATTCCCATTTACGAACCGGAAAGTGACGTGAAAAATGGCAATTCCAAAAAATCAGTTCGGTTTGTCGACCCGACCAAAGGCATTTTAACCCTGCAAAACGATCCGACAACAGCTATGATGAAAATGCTTCAGCAGGAAAAACTAAATGACGTCAATAAATTCTGCTATTATGCCAACACATTTGGCTATCAGGCCAATACACTTCAGGAAATGACGCAGATCGGTCTTGAATACTACGGCATCTCAGAAGCCGCTTCCGATGCAGAAATCGTCGTGCTCGCCATTAAATCACTGCTTCGCATCAACAAAGAAGCCTTGGTCGAAGTCAGTGAACTCAGACTGTATAAGGCCGTTGAAGCGATTATCAATCAAATGGCGCCCGATCCGGAGCGCGTTCGCTTCTTGCTTTCAACGAAAAACATTCCCGGCATTCGCCGTGAAATGCTTCCCGAAGCATTGGAAGCTCTGTTAATCGAATACCTCGGTTGTACGGGCTCACCAAAAGAAGTCATTGAGCGCGCCAAACGCTTCATTGAAAATCCGCTCTTTAAAAAGAAGAATACTTTAACACAAGCCATTCACTATTTGGAAGAAATCGTTGAAATTGTTGAAGCCTACGAACTCTCTTCCTATTTTTCACTGGATTTAACCATCTTCGGCGAATACAAATACTATAACGGGATCTTCTTTAAGGGCTATCTTAAAAACTGTCCTACAGAAATATGCTCAGGCGGCCGCTATGATCTGCTGTCGGCTGAATACGGCAAACCCATCCCGGCATGCGGCTTTGCCATTAAAATAGACAAAATACTCTCGACGATGGCGGTAAAGCCAATGTATCGACCAAATGCGATCATGATTTGTGAACACAAAATAAGCGAAAGCGGCATTCAAATAGCCGAGCTTTACCGTTCAAAGGGCTTTATCGTCGATATACGCTCCTATCAGTCTGAAAAGGCCGCCATTGATTTGGCACTCGCCCAATCCGTTGAAAACATCGTTCTCTTAAGCGATAAAACTGCCAAAGTCATTAACCTGCGCAAAGATGAAATTGTCAAATATCCCATTGGCGAATTTAAAGGCAAGGTATCCGTCACATTTAAAAATGAAAGCATCCATTAGAGAGGAAGGTTCTTATGAATACAGCCAACACTAATCCGGTTACCCTCGCATTGGCCAAAGGCCGCATTTCCGAAGAATTCTTTGCAAAGTACTCTTCAAAGGTCAAAGCAGTCAATATCGAATCGCGAAAGCTCATTTATCAAATTGACCATATTAAAGTTATCCTCGTCAAACCTGTGGATGTGCCGACGTATGTAGCCGCGGGCGTTGCAGATCTTGGAATCGTCGGCCGCGATGTCATCCTCGAATCCGGCAAATCCTTTTATGAACTCAATGAACTGGATTTTTCCAAATGTCGCATGTCCATTGCTGGGTTTGATGAAAATATCAATCTCAAAGGCAGCATTACCATCGCGACCAAGTATCCAAACATCTGTCACATGTTCTTTCCAAATGCCCGAACCATATATCTCAACGGCTCAGTGGAACTGGCACCGATTATGGAACTGTCCGATGTCATCTTCGACATTGTCGAAACAGGTGCCACCCTTAAAGAAAACGGACTTGTCGTCATTAAGGACGTGATTGACATCAACCCTGTACTCATCGCCAATAAGGCGTCTTATAAATTTAACCGCGTCACCATCAATGAAATATCCGCGCTATTTAATCCAGAAGAAATCGAGGTGCTTCCATGTACAAAGTAGAAGAAGTCGAGTCGCGAATCAGACTCAACGCAAATGAAATCAACATCCCCCTCAGCGATGCGATGATTGATGATATTCTTTCAGAAATGAATCTCGCCGGTTTTAACCGTTATCCAGAAAGTGATTCACAATCGCTCATCAAAGCATATGCCGACTACATGGGAATCGATGAAGACGAAGTCATTGCCGGCAATGGTTCTGACGAAATTTTAGACATTCTCTTTAAAGCATTTACCAGCTATGGCGACAAGGTCATGTCCATTGCACCGAGCTTTGTCATGTATGAACTCGTGTCACAAGTTTACCGATGTGCCTTTGTGCCTTATCAGCTCAAGGATTACAACGGCTTTGATACTGATGATTTTATAGAGGTACTTCAAAAGGAAAAACCGCGCATGGTCTTTATCTGCAATCCCAATAATCCAACCGGCTTGCTCATTCCAAAAGCTGATCTCATCAAAATAGTAGAATCCACAGATGCTATGATTATTTTAGACGAAGCCTATGGTGAATTCATCAGTGATGCCTTTAGGGATTACAGCATGATTGATGAACGCCGCAATTACCGTAATCTCATTGTTTTGAAAACACTTTCAAAGGCTTATGGCCTCGCAGGACTCCGCGTTGGGTTCGGTATTGCAGGCAAAGAACAAGTCGCTGCGATGGCGGAAAAAAAATATCCTTACAATGTCAGTCTCTTTTCACAACAATTTGCCCTCGGTCTTATCAATCGCGCTAGTTTGCCTTTTTTCAAAGAGCGTATTCAAACAACCATTGAGAATCGCCGCTACTTTGTTGAAGCGCTGAAAGCATTTGAAACCATTACGGTCTTTCCATCCGCTGCAAATTTTGTTTGGCTCTATGCACCTACAGTGGATTTAAAAGCACTCAGTGATGCCGCCGGTATTTTGATCCGCGTCTTTACCACCGACCAGCTCAAAGGTTATTGCCGCATTTCCATTGGCACCAAAGATGAAATGGACGCCATGCTAGACGCCATTAAGGAGGGCATATCATGAGAACCGCTGACTATAAACGCAGCACCAATGAAACCAATATTTTTATTCAACTCAATCTCGATGAATCAAATGCACCCGATATCGATACGACGATCCCGTTTTTCGATCACATGCTGTCACAGCTCGGCAAACACAGCGGGTTTACGCTCTTCGTGAAAGCGGCCGGCGACGATCCGCATCATATCGTCGAAGACTGCGGCATTGCCATTGGCAAGGCATTTTATGAGGCACTTGGCGATAAA
This sequence comes from Clostridiales bacterium, assembly GCA_030446305.1. Taxonomy (GTDB): domain Bacteria; phylum Bacillota; class Clostridia; order Peptostreptococcales; family Acidaminobacteraceae; genus Fusibacter. Next base: position 177,330 of record JASUSA010000001.1, read on the forward strand.
AAGGGCATCGAACGGTACGCAAGCATTTTGCTGCCAATGGACGAATCGCTTTTTAGCGCCGCAATCGACATCTCCGGCAGACCTTTTCTAAACTTTAAATGTGAATTTCCAACACCTGCTACCAGCAATTTTGAATCAGAGCTCGTGCGTGAATTTCTAATGGGGTTTGTCAGTGAAGCACGCATCACACTGCATATGATTCAAATGGAAGGAATCAATACACATCACATGATTGAAAATATTTTCAAAGCACTTGCATATGTTCTGAAAAAATCCGTACAAATTACCGGGGATACACTCCCTACGACGAAAGGAGTCATTGCATGATCGCAATTATAGACTATGGTATTGGCAATGTATTTAACGTTCAAAACGCCGTTGTACCGCTGATGAACGACGCTAAGCTCACCAGCAACCCCGCTGAAATTCTCTCGGCGTCTCATATTATTCTTCCGGGTGTCGGCGCCTTTCGGGATGCCATTGAAGCGCTGGAACAACAAGGCCTCGCCGAAGTACTCAAACAGGCACACGAAAAACGCATTCCAATTCTGGGCATCTGTCTCGGCATGCAGCTGCTCTATGAAGTCAGCTATGAAAACGGCACTTATCAGGGACTCGGTTTTCTAAAAGGACCTGTGGTGCGTTTTCCCGAACCGCAAGTGAAACGCATCCCGCAAATTGGATGGAATACGCTCGTTGAAAACAAAGCGTCGCTCTTCAGCGGTGTCGAAGGTGAAGTTTACTTCGTCCATTCCTACTACGCACAGGGCATAGAGGATGAAATCCTCGCCTATGTCGATTATGACGGCGTTAAAGTGCCAGCCATTGTCGGCAGTGACAAAGTTTACGGCATGCAGTTCCACCCTGAAAAAAGTGCTGAAGTCGGCCGAAAATTATTAGAACGTTTTTTCAGTTTATAAGCATATTCATATGATGATTACAGTGCATAAGCAGCTATATAGGCAGCATTTGCCATACGGTTCGCATCACAGCTGTGTCATCTCATTCCAATAAAGAGGTGTTCCATGAAACTATATCCAGCCATTGATCTCTATCAAGGCAAATGTGTGCGACTTGAAAAAGGCGCATTCGACAAATCAAAAACTTATTATGAAAATCCCTTGGATGCTGCAAAGTACTGGGAAGACCAAGGCTCAGATTATATCCACATCATTGACCTCGACGGTTCAAAAGACGGCCAATTCGTTAATTTTAAAAGCCTTGTCGACATCGTTCAAAAAACATCGCTGAAAGTACAGTTCGGCGGCGGCATTCGTTCCATGGCAAATGTGGAAACACTTGCAAATATCGGTGTCGATCGCATTATCATCGGCTCGCTGGCCATTAAACAATTTGAACTCTTTAAAACCATTCTGAGCCAGTTCGGTGAAAAAATCGTCTGCGCCATTGATGCCAAAGGCGGCTATATTGCGACAGACGGCTGGACAGAAATTTCAGAATACCATTTTCTCGAATTCGCAAAACTGCTGGATCAGGTGGGATGCTCTAACATCCTGTATACGGATATCAGCCGTGACGGCATGCTGACCGGCCCAGACTTAAAGAGCTACCAAATGCTCAAAGTCGGCAGCAAACAAAAGATTGTCGCCTCAGGTGGCGTCTCCTCACTTGACGATTTAAGAAAACTCAGCACACTCAATTTAGACGCCGTCATCGTCGGCAAGGCCTTCTATGAAAACGCCTTTACCTTTGACGAAGCCATCAGAGCATTACAGGAGGAAACAAATGATTAAAAAACGCATCATTCCATGTTTGGACATTGCCAACGGCCAAGTGGTTAAAGGCATTAATTTTAAAGACATCAAGACCATTGCCGATCCAGTGGAAATGGCAAAATACTATTACGAATCAGGTGCCGACGAACTCGTCTTTTATGACATCACTGCATCTTATGAAAATCGCGGCACCATGATTGAACTCGTCAAAAATGTCGCAAAACAAGTTTTCATTCCGTTAACAGTTGGCGGCGGCGTCCGAACTGTGGAAGATTTCGACGTCCTGCTAAAATCCGGTGCAGATAAAATCTCTGTGAACAGCTCCGCAATCGCCAATCCCGAACTCATCCGAGAAGCCAGTGAACGCTTTGGCGCGCAATGCGTCGTCCTCTCTATGGATGTCAAACGCGTTAACGATCAGTTTAAAGTCTTTTCAAAAGGCGGCAGAATCGAGACGGAACTCGATGCCATTGAATGGGCAAAACGCGGCGTTGCACTAGGGGCAGGCGAGTTAGTCGTCAACTCCATTGATACAGACGGCGTTAAAAAAGGGTTTGATCTGGAATTGCTCACGGCCATTAGCGCTGTGGTCAACGTGCCAATCGTCGCTTCCGGCGGCGCAGGCAAAATAGAAGACTTTGTTGAACTCTTTCATAAGACGGATATTGAGGCCGGTCTCGCCGCTTCAATTTTCCATTCAAAGGAAGTCTCAATGACTGCCTTAAAACTCGCCATGAAACGCGCTGGAATTCCAACGCGCCTCGCCTACATGCCACCGCTTAAGTGGGATGAACGCGGCTTGGTACCGGCAATCGTGCAGTCTGATATTACACAGCGCGTCCTCATGATGGCCTATATGAATGAAACGTCATTAAGAGAAACCGTCAAACTGGGCGAAACCGTCTTTTTCTCACGTTCAAGACAAGAACTCTGGCATAAGGGCGCTACCTCAGGCAATACCCAAGTCGTCACCGATATCCGCTATGACTGCGATGCCGATACCCTCCTCATCAAAGTCAATGAAAACGGCCCCGCTTGCCATACCGGTTCTTATACTTGTTTTGGCGAAGCGCCGGATGTCTTTGAAAAACTCTTTGAAACCATCATTGACCGTAAGGAAAATCCAATAGAAGGCAGTTATACCAATTATCTTTTCGAAAAGGGCATTGACAAGATTCTTAAAAAGGTTGGCGAAGAATGTGCCGAGGTCATTATTGGCGCTAAGAATACGCGGGAAGAGCTTATTTACGAAATGAGCGATCTCTTCTACCACAGTTTTGTACTGCTCGTCAATGAAGGAATCAGTTTAAAGGAAATAAAGGACGAACTACAGTCGCGTATCAAGCCACGTCAATAGTGTATCCACAAACATGTATGACGATTCAAGCGCTTTAAATTTACATGACTTCATAATAAAAAAGGGATGTGCGCATTGTTTATGCGGGCATCCCTTTTAAGGCTGGAAAACAGGGTATATTAAACGATCAGTCCCCGTAGTACATCATGTCTAATTCATCAAAATAGGCCGTCAGCGTCTCAATATAATCCATATAGTCATCAGAAGTATTCACCGTATCGACGATGCTGTCGTCGTCCGGATTTGAAATCATCAGCTTATAGTGCGCTTCATTTAAGACTTCAGGTGTTTTGACACGAAGCTGAACGCGATCGCCTTGTTTAAAATGATCTGTATCGTGCTTTAAGGTAAAGACGGGATAGTGCATCGCCGTTTGCGACAATTTGCCTGCTTCATATCTGAAGTCGCCGACGCCGTAGACCATGTCGTCAAAGACTTCAAAGGATGCATTGCCTTTGCCGTCAATGGCATGATTATAATACTGTGATGAAAACTGCTTGATCGACCGATAGAGATCTGCTTCGACCTGTACGCAGATGTCAATGGTATAGTCAGCACTTGGGCCTGCATCATAAACGAGTATTTCCATCTCGTCATCTGTTATATCCAAATCCGTCACCAAAGTGCCAATATAAGAGAGCGCCCATGCATCTGCCTCATAGCCATAGCCAAAATCAATGCGCGTGTAAAGCGAATCGCCATTGACATTTAAATGGTCTATCACGCCATCGTGATCAAAATCAATGTCGATGACATCGGTTGACCAATCAGGTTCTGCGGATTGAAGAAAGGCAATATTGGCTTTTTCAGTATCTGAAAAACTGTTTTCATCAAAGGTATTTGACGGCGTATACCATGCTTTTTTTTCAAAATATTGCTGCCATTCCTCGGATTTAAAGGTATAGCCATGACGCGCATAGATTTCATTAACACCCGCCTGAAGCAATACTTGGTCATACCCTTTTATAGCATCAGCCGTTAGCAAAACTTGATCGCTCTCAGGGAACA
>JASUSA010000008.1 GCA_030446305.1 Clostridiales bacterium
GAGCGCCATGCCAGTGCCGCTTGAATCGTCAGTGGCGTCTCCAGTGAAATAGATGCAATTTCATCAATGCCCTCAGCGAGTGATTGAAGCACAAAGGCCACGCCGGCGCCCTGCGCCACAAGCCCTAAAATCGTACTGATTTGATTGGATGAAAAGAGAATATGTGGTTCATAGCCACTTTCTTGACATAAATCCAAAATACGCTTACGCATAAATGTCTGTTCATTCAGCAGAATAAACGATTCATTTCTCAGTTCAGAAAAGGACAGGCTTTGATGTTGAGACAACGGATGAACCTTTGACAGACACACCTTCACTTCATGCGTGGTAATCGGCAAAATGCTCAGTTGTGGTGCGTCGCCGATAACCATGATAACACCGACGTCTAAATCATCTTGAATCAGCCGTCGCTTGATCTCAAGCGTCCCCTCTTCGATAATCGAAAGCTCAATACCGGGGAAATCGCGATGAAATTCACTAAAAATCGGTGGAAAAAGATAGGCGCCCAGCATTGGGGGCACACCGATTCGAATATGTCCTTTATGCATGTTTAAATAATCTTTCATCTCCTCAGCAAGGTCATCGTACTGCTCAAGCAGTGCATCAACGCGTTTTAAAAAAATTTCTCCCTCATAGGTAAGCGTCAACGGTTTGCGCGATCGATCGAAGAGTTCAAGCGACAATGTCTGTTCCAGCTTCTTAATTGAAAGCGAAAGTGCGGGTTGTGCAACATGCAGTTGTTCTGACGCTTTTGTAATATTCCCGATGTGTGCAACTCTCTGAAAATATTTTAACTGTTTAATTTCCATCATCACCCTCCCCGTTTCTTAATAGGTGCTCTTCAATTGCCACAAGACCTTTATTGATAAGAAAATGCTGCAAGTGAAAGCTTAAAATGCCTCTTATAAATTTTGTAACCTCTCTATTATTAATATTTTTAATAATAACATATGTTATTGATATTTGTAATTAATAATCGCTTGCGATATATTATAATTGTCAATTACCGAACACTCATCATGGCACGCTATTTGGAGGAAAACGATGAATTTTATACAAATATTTTTGGAAATTCTCGTACTCGTTATCTATATTGGCATTGGCTATTTTGCAAAAAAGAAGCAATTCATTACAGAAGCCGGTTCTCGGGATATGAGTAAAATCGTTGTCAACATTGCCATGCCGCTCTTAGTTATTTCATCAATGAATATCGCTTACGATCCACGTTACTTGCGGAATATGCTGATCATGGCTGTTTTATCGCTTGTTTATTTCTTTTTTTCAAGCCTTGCAACAAAAAAATTATCGTCATTTTACGCTGATGGCCGCGGCAATCACCGTGAACTCAGGTATTGCATGATTTTCGGAAATGCCGTATTTCTTGGCTATCCGCTCAGCCTAGCTCTTTTTGGCAGTGAAGGTGTTCTCTACGCCTCCGTCTACGTTGCCATTCAAAATATTTTTCAGTGGACCGTTGGCGTCCAGAATTACGCTACCAGCCAAAGTGCTTCGGAAAGACTAAAACACCTGATTAACCCCGGCTTGATTGCCATCTTAATTGGTCTGATACTCTTTTTCTTTCGTATTGAAACGCCTGCTTATTTTCTTAAAATAGCGAAGGGAATTGGTGCAATATCCGTGCCGCTTGCCCTTATGGTCGTTGGTTCGCAACTCGACCTCGGTCACATGAGAGAAGCGTTGCGAAATCGAGGCATCATGCTCAGCGTTTTTACAAAATGTCTGGTTTTTCCTGCAATTTTTCTAACACTGCTCATGCTAACGCCAATTGACAGCACGCTGAAGTCCATTTTGACAATTGAAATAGCTGCACCCGTTCAAGCATCTGCTGCATTGTTTGCCCGAAACTTTGGCGGCGATGTCTTAACAGCGGCAAAGTGCGTCGCTTTGTCCACATCGATAGCCATCTTGTCCATCCCGTTCTTCCTCATTATGATCGCTTAGTGGGCATTGCATCCTATTGACATTGCTGAACATACTGATACGAATACTGAGCAGATTTAAACAACCATTTCATACGCCATAATATCCCCCTGCCTTTGCGCTAGCCGAGAACTTACCCCTCTCTGCAAAGGTGGCGGGTTTATTTTTTTGCAAATTGGTCGTTTGCATCTGAAAGAAAATGTTTTATACTCTAATTGGTTGGTACCACTTGTGCTAAGGAGGCCATTATGCATATAACGCTCAACAAGCAGCTAAACGCACCGCTTTATCAGCAAATAAAAAACCAGATTATTCGCCTCATTTTATCCGGCTCACTATCTGCCGGCGATGTCCTCCCGTCTGAAAGGCAGTTGGCTGAACAACTCGGCATTAACCGCAGCACCGTTAACAAAGCATATTGGGAACTTAAATCAGAGGGCTTTATCGATGCGCAAATGGGTTCCGGTACGGTTGTGACATCACAGTTTTCAAGGTCAGCTGAAAGTTCAGATGCCTATGTCCCCCCAATGCCTTGGGCACAAATCATGATACAGCCCTACCAATTGTCGGGTAATACAATTATCAAAACTGCACTTGAAGCCATTGGTGAACCTGATACGATTTCCTTTGCCGGCGGTTTTGCCGGCGATGATGTCATCCCGATTGATCTTGTAAGAACATTGATGCCCAAGTGTCTGGATACCTACGGCAGTCAACTCCTGCATCCGACGCCTTTACTTGGATTGAGTTCACTGCGAAGTGCACTTTGCAAGCAGGGAATGCTCAAAGGCATACAAGCCGGAATTCAGCAGTGTATGATAACATCCGGCGCACAACAGGCCATTTCGTATCTCACATCCCTCTTTATTTCGCCAGGGGATATGATCTTTACAGCAGCACCGAGCTATGTCGGCGCAATCGAAATCTTTAAAGCGCACGGCGCCAAAGTGGTTGGCGTACCAGCAGACCAATTTGGCATGGATACGGATATTCTTGAAAACTATTTGATTCGCTATCGGCCAAAACTCATTTATCTCAATCCAAACTTTCAAAACCCAACGGGTACCTATCTGCCCCTTGAAAGGCGTAAAAAGCTATTGGATTTAGCCTATTTGTATCAAATTCCCGTAATAGAAGACGACCCTTATTCAGAAATTTATTTCGACAGTATTGATGTCCCGCTGTTAAAAGCAATGGATCGCCATCAGTATGTGATTTACATTGGTACTTTTTCAAAACTGCTCTTTATGGGGGGGCGGCTTGGTTGGATCTTTGGCGCCGAAGAAGTCATTCAAAGACTGAGCTTCATGAAACAGGTAACCGATCTTCACGCCAACACACTGCACCAGTACCTCGTATTGGAAGCATTGCAATCTGGCATGCTTTCAAAGCATTTGATGCAATTTCGCGCACAGGTTAAAGCAAAACAAGATGTGATGGTCGATGCGCTTAATGCCTACCACATTGCCGATATGTCTTTTAAAGTGCCTGATGGCGGTTTTTACCTATGGCTTAAATTGCCGCCCCGATTAAATGCACACAGCTTTTTCGAAGCCTGCAAAACATTAAAAGTGGCCGTCATGCCCGGCGATCCATTTTTCCCACAAGCAACAGCTGAGCATACGTATGTCAGAATAAACTATACGTATCCTGCTATATCTGATATTCACGAAGGTGTACGGCGTATCGCGAAGGCTATTGAAATTGCAACCGTCGCCACACAGCATCAAAAGAGCGAAACCTATACGGACTTGATATTATGACAGTACTTGTCATGCTATAAATCACTTTATATTCAATTAGAAAGGAGCATCATAATGCGACGGCATTATGAAAATGGGTTATGTATCAAAAATTTTATTCGAATGTTGCCGCTGAGGCAAAGGGTTCAGATGTCAGAAGATTGCTTAAATATGCGACAATGGAAGATTTTATTTCCTTTGCAGGCGGTCTGCCTTCAAAAGACGCCTTCCCAATGGAAGCCATTGAGCGCGCAACACAAAAGGCCATTGAGCTTTATGGCTATCAAAATTTTCAGTATGGTGCAACAGAAGGCGTCCCTGCACTCCGCCAAGAGATTGTCAAAATAATGGCTGACCGCGAACTGACAGTTGCTGATGATGAACTCCTTATCACGACGGGCTCTCAACAGGCACTGGACATCTGTGCGAAAGCTTTTATTGACAAAGGGGATTATATTATTTGCGAAAGCCCTACTTACCTAGCTGCCATCAACGCCTTCAAGGCATACCAGCCAAACTTTCTGGATGCACCAATGGATGATGAAGGCATTATTCCGGAAGCTGTGGAAGACTATCTAAAAAATTACAAAGTCAAATTTATGTATGTCATTCCCGATTTCCAAAACCCAACTGGCCGATCACTGAGCCAGGAACGCCGCAAAAAACTTGTGGCGATTGCCAACCAATATGATGTCCTTATTATCGAGGACAGCCCTTATGCTGAATTAAGCTTTGACGGCAAACCAGAAAAACCGCTAAAAGCTTATGATACAGAAGACCGCGTCATCTATTTAAGTACTTTTTCCAAGATTGTATGTCCAGGCCTTCGTCTGGGCTGGGTTGCCGCACCTGCCAAATTGGCGGAGAAAATTTCCCTGTTAAAACAAGCGACAGACCTTCATACCAATCAATTTGCTCAATATATTGTCGCGACTTATCTGCAGGATAACGACATCAATGCACAAATCGATCGCATTCGCGATATTTATCGTGTCAAACGCGATGCAATGCTGAACGCCATTGAAGCTTATTTCCCTGAAGGCGTTTATTATTCAAAACCTACAGGGGGTATGTTTATCTGGGCTGAATTGCCTGAACATATTGAGACGAGACCGCTTTCTGACGAAGCGCTTGAATACCGCATTGGATTTGTTCCCGGCGATGCCTTCTATCCAAACGGCGGTTTCAACAATGGCATGCGCATCAACTTCTCAAACGCTTCCATCGAAGAAATCGAAACAGGCATTAAACGCCTTGGCGATCTCATCAAGACTAAACTCTAATCCGTAGTCACACAGGTGATATGATAAACTCAGTATAAACGTCAATGTTGAAAATCCCGCAGATCCATAGCGTTATGCGGGATTTTTTTGCATATTATTCCCTGCACTTTGTCGCTGTAATTGCATCACGGCTGTGTCCCCACCCTTTTTTCTGTCTATGCTACACTGCCGTATCGCTTTATTGGCTGTGTCGCTTTATTGCTCTTTATTGATTAACGGGCAACAGCAACCGAACAGCAGTGTTTTAAAATAAAAACAACTGAATATTTATCAAATAGTCCTTGACAATCTAGGTACAGATTCTTATAATAACACTAACAAACCAATGATGCGGAGATAAAACCATAATAAGCGTCTAAAGCGAGCAGGGGATGGTGGAAGCCTTGTGAAAATGCTGTATGGTAAATGGACCGTTGAGGGCGCGGTGAAAGGCAACGAGTAGCTTAGACGTACGCTGGCGTTAACAGCAGGGAATGTGTTGGCATTTTCGAAATTGTTTTATAACAATACTTTGGGTGGCATAGCAGATAACATCTGTCCTAACGTTAGGATAGGTGTTTTTTTATTTGTCGCCAATGCAGCGCATCTCTCAATTTCTACACGATTTATATTAGAAAAAAAGGAGAGACTATGATGATGACTCAAAAAAACACAAAAACGCTTATAAAAAAATTTGGTATTTTAGCACTGATACTGACATTGGCAATCAGTATGCTCGCAGGCTGTGCTGGTAAAACGGAAGAGCCGGCTGCAGCGGAAACCAATCCTTCAGAACAAACCCAAGCAACAACACAAGAAGAAAGTACCGTATCATCCGATCCATATGTCATCGCAATTATTCAGCCAATGGATCACCCTTCTCTTAATGAGATCAGAGATACCATCGTCTCAGAGCTTTCTGCACTTAGCCTTGACGATCAGATAGAAATCAAACTCGAAAACGCAAACGGAGACGGCAGCATGTTGCCAACCATTATGCAAAACCTTTTGGCAGAAAATGTCGATATGCTCGTTCCTATTGCAACCCCAACAGCACAAGCGGCCATGGCTGCCACAGACAGTGTACCAATCGTGTTCTCAGCAGTCAGCAACCCTGTTGAAGCAGGCGTCGTCACTGCTTTTGATCAGACAACCGGCAATATCACAGGCGTTTCTAACGCAATCGCAATTGAAGACATATTTGCACTTGCAAAAATCTTAACACCAGATGCTAAGACATTCGGATTTGTCTATAATACAAGCGAAGTTAACTCTGCAACCGGTATTGAACGCGCAAAAGCATACTGTGATGCAAATGATCTCAGTTATAAAGAAGCGACGATTACCGGTACTGCCGATATTCAGCAGGCCGTGTCATCCTTAATTGGTGAAGTCGATGCACTCTTTACGCCAAATGACAACACCGTCGCATCTGCAATGGCAACGTATATGCAAGCTGCTATGTCTGGCAGTTTACCAACCTATGTCGGTGCAGACTCTATGGTTAAAGACGGCGCCTTTGCTACCGTGGGCATCGACTACACAGTACTTGGCCGTCAGACGGCTCAAATGATTGCGAGAATCATTGGTGGCGAAACCATTGCAGAAAATCATGTTGAACAAATCAGCGAATATTCAAAAATGATCAATATAGGCACTGCCAATGCACTTGGTTTGGAAATTCCTGAAGACACATTAAAAGATTTCCTGATCTTCGGTGAATAATACGGTCGAGATCTCAACGCAGATGAATAAATAGCCAATAACAGATGGCCGCCAGCGGCCGTCTGTTTATTTAACAAATAAGAAAATTTGAACGTTTAAGAATTTTTGAAGATGGTTCAACTGCGAAAATTCGATAGTGAAAATCGGTTTGGGGCATCGGCACGATGACACAAATCTTATTTTATAAAAGTAAGAAAATTTGAACATTCTCCATATACACGAAAGAGGCATCCCATGATTTTATTGGTTGGCTCATTGCAACTCGGTTTTCTGTACGCAGTTATGGCAATGGGCATCTACATTTCATTTCGAATACTCAATACACCGGATTTAACCGTTGATGGCAGTTTTTCACTTGGTATGGCCTGTGCTGCCGTTTTAACTGCGGCAGGGCATCCACTACTCGCACTGGCCGCTACCCTTATTGTTGGCGCTATTGCAGGCACTGCAACGGGACTCCTTCAGACAAAACTGCTAATCCACCCCATCTTATCGGGCATTCTCGTTATGACAAGTTTATATACCGTCAATCTTGCAATCATGGGCGGACGTTCCAATCTCTCAGTGGCGGGAAAAGCAACTTATTTTACCATGCTAAAAGACGCTTTTGGCAGCAATATGGCTGTCGCCACGATTTTTGCCATCATCCCGGCTTTGATGCTGCTCATTGTCATTCCCGTTTTTTTTAAAACGAGGCTCGGCCTTGCCATTCGCGCTACTGGAGACAACGAAGAAATGGTGCGGGCGTCCTCTATCAATTCAAACTTAACAAAATGTATTGGTCTTGCCATTGCCAATGCTTGTGTCGCACTATCCGGTGGCTTGATTAGTCAATATCAGATGTTTTCAGATGTATCCTCCGGCAGCGGCATGGTCATTATTGGTCTTGCGTCTGTCATCATTGGCGAAACACTCTTTGGCAAAAGAGGGGTTACGATCGGCATTGCCTCCGCAATGATCGGTTCCGTTATTTACAGAATCATCGTCGCATTTGCGCTGAAAGTTGATCTCTTCCCTTCATACGCGTTAAAACTCATTTCAGCAGTGATTGTCGTCATTGCCCTCTCAGGGCCATCTGTACAGCAATCCTATCACCAAATGAAAATCAGAAGGGAGGTCAGACGCCACGCAAAACGCGAAGCGTCAACATCATATGCTGAAGCTCATGAATGTAAACAAGACCTTTAACAAGGGCACCATTAACGAACGCAACGCATTAGATCATATTGAACTCCATGTAAACCCAGGTGATTTCATAACCATTATCGGATCAAACGGTGCAGGAAAATCAACACTGTTTAACGCTATCTGCGGACAATTTCTCGTTGATTCAGGGCAAATCATGCTCGACAACAGAAATATCACAGCTTTCTCTGACCATCAGCGCGCTTTTGAAATCGGACGTTTAATGCAAGACCCCATGAAAGGCACTGCGCCAAACATGACCATTGAAGAAAATTTAGCCCTCGCGTTTACGCGCAAGGCAAAACGCGGTCTTTTTGCCTTAAACAAATCTGATCGCACAAAGTTTCGTGAAATCTTAAGCCAACTCGAATTAGGTCTTGAAGATCGTATGAAAACAAAGGTTGGTCAACTCTCAGGCGGACAGCGCCAGGCGGTCACATTGATTATGTGTACCATCGCCGAACCAAAGCTACTGCTTTTAGATGAACATACAGCAGCCCTCGATCCTGAAACGGCAAAAAAAATATTGGCGATTACCGAGAAAATCATCGAGCGAGATCACCTAACAGCCATGATGATTACCCACGATATCCACGCCGCACTTCAGCTTGGCAATCGTACAATCATGATGGATGACGGCCAGATTATCCTCGATGTTGCAGGCGAAGCTCGCAGTGCACTGACAATGGACGAATTGCTGTCCTTCTATTCAAAAGAACGCAAAAAACAGCTTGCGAATGATCGCATGCTGTTCACATCATAAATCGTATTCGTCATATACAGCCGGCATACAAGCATTCTATGCGATGTTTAAAATCAGCTTCATTGACCTAACCTTTTAACAAACCGCTAACGACAACCCTTTCTATATATTCATTATTGGCGTCATCATACGTCAAAACCCCGGTACATCACGCTCGTGGTATACCGGGGTCTTATTTCATTTTTGATTATTTTAGTTTGATTATTTTAGTTTGATTATTTTAGTTTGATTATTTTAGTTTGATTATTTCATTTTTTAACTGATTTTTCGAATCAACAGGCTAAAGGTTTCTCTAAAGACTGTGTTTAAGACTATGTCAAAGATTGATTTGAAGATTGTTTTTGAAGATTGTGCTTTAAAATCATTTTAAAACGATCTTTTAAGATCGTTGAGGCAATTGCATCATTTAGATTTAACCTTTTGCTGCATTCCAATCATCGCATAAGTGTTATATCGATTGCGCCATTTTATTGTGTTTCAGAACAATTTCACATGACCGATCAAAACTTTCTTGTTCAGCTTCCGTTAACGGCATTTCAATAATTTCCATGACACCCTTTCTGCCAATGATTGCAGGGACACCAATATGCAGATCACTGTGGCCGTATTCGCCATGAAGACGAGCCGATACAGGCATTACAGCATGTGAATCATGCACAATGGCACGCACGACATTTGCCAACACAGTACCGATTCCAAATTCTGTCGATCCCTTGCCAATGACGATTTCCATCCCAATCATATGCGTGCGATTTAAGATCGCCGCTTCATCAAGTGCGGTATAGCGCGCACCTTTCATTGCACGCAGCGCCTGACCGCCAATTCGGACTGTTGAAAATGGGATCATACTCGAATCGCCATGCTCGCCAAGCACATAGCAGTCGATGCTTCGTGAATCAATATCGAGCGCTTCTTTGAAGGCGCGCTTGCACCTTGCCGTATCAAGTGCCGTCCCTGTACTAAACACGCTAGCAGAATCCCAGCCCAGAGAACGGTACATAAAATCTGCAATGACATCCGCTGGATTTGAAATACACACAAGCGGTCCATTAAACTGTGTTGCTTTTAGTTTTGGCGCGATATCCTGCATACATACAATCGAATCACCTAATGTATCCAGCCGCGTCTGTCCCTCTTTCCTCGGTACGCCTGCCGCAAGAACGACAACATCCGCATCATCGCAGTCTTTGTAATTTCCTGACCGCACCTTGACGGGATGCGGCATAAAAATACCTGCATCTGCAATATCTGCCGCCTGAGCCGCTGCCTTTTCAGTCTCTACATCAATATAAACGATTTCATCAACATCGCCATACTGCATAAGACTATAACCGCAATGCGATCCTACATGGCCTGCCCCAATTATTACAATTTTAAATTGTTTCACGTTTGTCACTCCCGTATCCGCTTTTAACGCTTGAAAAGACGTGTAATTTTGCCAATAAGTCCTGATGACTGCTGTACTTCTGCTTTTTCAGGTACAGGATTGGTCGTTTGGCTGTTTGACTGCTGCTTTTGATTCTCGACGAATTTTGTTGTGCTCGCAACGTGAATGCGATAAGCATTTGCCGCAGGCTGCTCTTGTGTCGCCTGATCTTTGCGGGCATCTCCATGCGGCTGTTTTGGACTTTTAGGCTTTCTCGCCTTCTCATTGGTCACAGTTGCTTTTGAACGCTGTATATCATCTTTAACACGGGATGTTTCATCAGGGCGTTTATTACCAGCTTTAACGCGCTGTGTCCCGTCTGAACGCTTGTAACTGCTTTTAGAACGCGATTCCTCTGACCGTTTCGCGTCTTCTGTATTGGTTTTTGATCCGTCCACAGGTTTCTTGCCGCGAGGTTTTCGGCTGCGTTTCATACGATCAGCGGATTCTGTTTCTACTTTTGGCATTTCACGTTTTTTATGCTTCCATTTGCTGTTTGAATTTTCAAAAGCTTCATCTGCCATGGCTTCAGTCGGCGGTTCTTCTTCATCTATGAGAACGCCAACGTGTTCTTCAATTTCGTAAAGCGACATGATATCATCTTTTGTCACCAATGAAATCGCAATACCACCATTTCCAGCTCTACCCGTCCTGCCAATTCGGTGAATGTAATTGTCCTTTTCATTGGGGACATCATAATTGATTACCAGCGACAAGTCCTCGACATGCAACCCTCTTGCTGCAACATCCGTCGCTACCAAAATCTGATTATCACCTCGTTTAAACCGTTGCAGTGTTCTCGTGCGGTTACTTTGAGAATTCGCACCATGCAGTGCGTCAGAGTGATAGCCCTTGCGCTTTAAATACGTGTCAACACGATCAACGCCAATCCTCGTATTGCAAAAGATCATGCAGCTGTCAGGCTGATAATAGCGAAGCGTTCGATTTAAAATCGTGTTTTTTTCATCCCGTTCTACTCTGTAGTAACTCTGCTTTATGGTATCAACGGTCTTTGTTTCTGAGGCGATTTCAATAATCTCAGGTGCTTTCATATAGCGCTTCGCCATTTTTGCAATTTCTGGCGGCATCGTTGCCGAAAAAAGCATTGTCATCCTATCTTCGGGCGTTTTCTTGACAATGCGGATAACCTGATCAAAAAAGCCCATATCGAGCATCCGATCCGCTTCATCAAGAACCATGTATTTCACATTATTTAATTTTAAATTCTTTTGTTGGATATGATCCCAAACACGACCTGGTGTTCCCGTTATAATTTGAGCATCCTTAAGTGTTTCAATTTCTTTATTCATATTGTGCTGACCGTAAACCACGGTCGTTTTTAGTGACATGAACTGCTTCATTTTTCGGATGTCCTGATCAATCTGTAATGCCAGCTCACGTGTCGGCGTCAATATAAGCGCAGTCTCATCACCTGAAAGGCTGTGTAAAATGGGTAATGAAAAGGCACCCGTCTTGCCGCTGCCCGTCTTAGAACGCACAATAACATCTCGGTTATCAAGTATAATCGGGATTGCACGCTGTTGAACTTCAGTCGGCTCAACAAACCCCATCGCTTCAACGGCCTTTACAAGTTCTTCTTTTAAACCTAATTGTTCGAATTGATTCTCCATGTATTCTCTTCCTCAACTTTTTACTCTCTCCATTATATCAAATATCCGCTGACGTGCCCAATCTTTCTCAATGTCTTGCGTGAAATTTAACGCGCCGGAAGCAACAGCAGTCATCACCCTAGACTGCAGTCTCTCTTGTCATCCATCCGTCAAGGTTGACGGTTCATCGAGATTACATTTTGCTGACACCATTTTTCTGACACCATTACAATACCCTCAAGGTACACCATTAACACCTTTCAGTTATTACGCTTATGTAATACCGTTTTAATCGCTATACGCATTTCGCGCTTTATTTGTCACTTGAAATAGGCATGGCAAAGACCCTGCGGCCATTGTCATTGACAATCTTCGCAGGGTCTTTATTTATGGTACTTTATTAAGGAGCTAATTCAGAGACGCACAATTTTTATTCATCTTGAAGTGCGTCGTAACCTCTTTCACCTGTTCTAACTTTGATAACATCTTCCACATCGTAAACGAAGATTTTACCATCGCCAATGTTGCCAGTGTAAACAGCATCAATGGCTGTTTTAATTGCCAATTCAACAGGTACTTTACAGATGACGAATTCAACTTTTACTTTTGGCAGCAATGTAATGTCAACTGGAACGCCGCGGTAGAATTCGTGGCTGCCTTTTTGCATCCCACAGCCGAGAACTTGTGTCATCGTCATACCAGTAATGCCGATTTTATGCATTGCCGTTTTGACTTTATCAAATTTGTCAGGACGAATAATCATTGTCACTTTTGTAATCTTAGCATCAGGATGTTTCGTAGAACCTGAATCTTTTCTCGTAACCGGTACCGCCATTTCTTGAGGCACCATGCCAGCCGGATACTCAGCTGCTGCTAATGCATGTGTTGAAACTGTGCTGATCATTGGTGTAAAGTCAGCATATGCACTTGCTAAACCATGTTCGTATACGTCAAGGCCTGTTACTTCTTCAGCTTCTGAAACGCGAAGACCAATCGTTGCTTTAATAATTGTGAATAAAATACCCATTGTTACAGCAACCCAAAGTGCAACGGCTACAACACCGATAAGTTGTGTAATGAATAAGCTGGCACCGCCGCCATAGACGAGGCCGCCATCAAGTGCAAAGACACCGACGAGCAGTGTTCCCAGTGCACCACAGATACCGTGAACGCCAATTGCGCCAACAGGGTCATCAATTTTCAGCACTTTATCAATAAACTCAATACCAAATACGATAACGATACCTGCAATGATACCGATCATCGCTGCACCAGCTGGCGATACGGCGTCACAGCCTGCTGTAATGGCAACAAGACCTGCAAGCGCACCATTAAGTGTCATAGATACATCAGGCTTTTTATAACGGAACCATGTTACGATCATCGTCGTAAGTGCCGCCATTGCCGCAGCCATATTCGTTGTTACGAAAATATTTGAAGTTGAAAAAATAACATCATCGCCTACCATGCCAACGGTTGAACCACCGTTGAAACCGAACCAGCCAAACCAGAGAATAAATACACCAAGTGCCCCCATTGGTAAATTATGCCCTAAAATCGCTTGCGGTTCGCCTGTTTCACTGTACTTGCCGATACGAGGACCAATCATTTTCGCGCCGACGAGTGCTGCAACACCACCGACCATATGAACGACTGTAGAACCTGCAAAATCGTGGAAACCTCTGACTGCTAACCAGCCGCCGCCCCAGATCCAGTGACCTGATACAGGGTAAACAACCGCACTAATGAAGAAACTATAAATAACGTATGAAATAAATTTTGTTCTTTCTGCCATAGCACCTGAAACAATTGTCGCTGCTGTTGCACAGAAAACGGTTTGAAAGATTAAGAATGCCGGAAGCGGTACACCATCAGGCAGACCGTATTCGCCGAGAACCATTGGATCGAATACGCCAAAGAGTGCGTTGCCTGATCCAAACATGATACCAAAACCGATAATCCAGAATGCAGGTGTGCCGATGGAAAAGTCCATCAGGTTTTTCATAATGATGTTCCCCGCATTTTTCGCTCTCGTAAAACCTGCTTCAACCATTGCAAAACCAGCTTGCATGAAGAATACGAGCGCTGCCGCTATGAGTACCCACATTGTACTTGCCGAGCTATACATTTCCATAAATTTCCCTCCCAAAAAAATGGGCGTGCTACCCATTCCCAGACCAATTTCTGAGAATGAATAACACGCCGCTGTGTTTTTTGTTTAATTGTCTTTTTCTCTCTATAGATGTTTTACAATGCTGTCAGATATTACAACCCCGGTTGTCCCGGAATTAGTTATAAAATAAGATTTCACCATATGTTGGGTATGGCCAGTATTTCGTGCCAACCAACGTTTCAAGCTCATCTGCAACGATGCGAAGTTCTTCCATTGCTGGAATAACAACATTTCTGTAGTATTCTGCTTCTGCTCTCGTGCTTTCGCTTTCAGTGCTTGCGAGTTTAGATTCGAGCTCGCCGACTTTCGCATAAAGATTGTCTGCAAGTTTTGATAATTTGACGAGCAGTTTTTCTTCGACTTCACATGAGATCGACGCTGAAACAGCTTTCTTTTGAGCAGCTGTTTTGCTTAAATCTGAAACATAATCGAGAACTGCCGGCAATATTTCTTTTGTTGCCATTTCTACCATTGTAAGTGCTTCAATGTTCAAAATCTTGCAATAGCTTTCAAGGTTGATTTCGTATCTTGAATGCATTTCTGACTCTGAATAAACACCATGTTTCGTAAAGAGTTCAATATTCTTTTCTGAAATAAAGTAAGGCAGTGCTTCAACCGTTGATTTAAGGTTTAACAAACCACGTTTTTCAGCTTCTACAACCCACTCTTCAGCATAGTTATTGCCGTTGAAAATGATGCGTTTATGCGCTGCGATGGTTTCTTTAATCAGTGCATTCAAATCTTCAGTGAAATTACTTGAGTTTTCAAGTTTATCTGCGAAATCTTTAAGCGCTTCAGCTACAATCGTATTGAGGACAGTGTTTGGTCCTGCGATAGATGCTGCTGAGCCAACTGCACGGAATTCAAATTTGTTGCCGGTAAATGCAAATGGTGATGTTCTGTTACGGTCTGTATTGTCTTTAGGGAACTTAGGCAATACATCCACACCAATTGTCATGTGTTCTTTGTCTTTTTGGCTGTACTCTGCGCCTGCATCAATTGCATCAATAACGGCACCGAGTTCTTCACCCAAGAAGATGGAGATAATTGCAGGTGGTGCTTCATTTGCACCTAATCGGTGATCATTGCCTGCGCTAGCAATAGAAATTCTAAGCAGATCTTGGTATTCATCAACCGCTTTGATAATCGCTGTTAAGAATAAGATAAACTGCGCATTTTCCATTGGTGACGAACCTGGATCGAGCAGGTTAACGCCTGTATTTGTAGAAAGCGACCAGTTATTGTGCTTACCACTACCATTGATGCCTGCAAATGGCTTTTCGTGCATTAAACATGCTAAACCATGTTTAACAGCAACTTTTTTAAGCATTTCCATTGACAGCTGATTGTGATCTGTCGCAATGTTTGAATTTGTAAAAATAGGTGCAAGTTCATGCTGGGCAGGTGCCACTTCATTATGTTGTGTCTTTGCCAGTATGCCGAGCTTCCAAAGCTCTTCGTTAAGATCATCCATAAACGCCAATACTTGCGGTTTAATGGTTCCGAAGTAATGATCGTCAAGCTCTTGTCCTTTTGGCGGTTTTGCGCCGAAAAGTGTTCTGCCTGTGTAAATCAAGTCTTTACGTTTAGCATAATCATCTGATTTGATCAGGAAGTACTCTTGCTCAGGACCCATCGTCGCCGTTACTTTAGATGCATCATCGATGCCGAACAACGTTAAAATTCTAAGCGCTTGTTTGTTAATGGCGTCCATTGATCGGAGAAGCGGTGTCTTTTTATCTAATGCTTCGCCGCTGTATGAACAGAAAGCTGTCGGAATACAGAGGATACCATCTTTGATAAATGCATAAGATGTTGGATCCCAAGCTGTATAGCCTCTTGCTTCAAATGTTGCTCTCAAGCCGCCGGATGGGAAGCTTGATGCATCTGGTTCACCTTTAATGAGTTCTTTGCCTGAAAACTCCATGATGATATTGCTGCCACCATCTTTTGGTGAAATAAAACTGTCATGCTTTTCCGCTGTGATACCTGTGAGCGGTTGGAACCAGTGCGTAAAGTGTGTCGCACCTTTTTCAATCGCCCAGTCTTTCATTGCATTTGCAACAACGTCTGCGATTGAGTCGTCTAAGTATTTTCCGCTCTCAATTGTTTTCTTCAGCGCTTTATAGGTATCTTTTGGCAAACGTTCTTTCATTGCGCTGTCATTGAAGACCATGCTTCCGAAGAGTGTGGAAACATTTTTCATAAAGCTGTCCCCCCTTAATAAAATTTTCTGGCTGTAAACAAAAAAATGGCGTTGCACGACCATCTAGGTCTGCAGCGCCATTGCTACTATAGGTGCAATTATAATTTCCAGCTAACTGTTTGTCAACCCCTATTCGCATAAAATTTCATTTTTTTTGGAAAAACATCGCCTAAATAGATGTTTTTCACCCTTGACACACCTTAAAACACGCATTATAATAAGTTAAACTTAGTTAAACATTCGTAATTCTTATGAGCAAGGGCGTTCATAATAGATCGTAATGCGTTTGCGTATGGTTTATTATGAGCGCTTTTACTATGTTCAAAATTCAAGATATCGTTAGCTTTCATAAAGCGTTGTAGAATTTTCAAAAAATTTCGATATCAATCGGTGTTCACAATAAACATTCTATTATATAATAGAATGAATATATAATAGAATGAAAACATTCAAATGTTACTTTTAGCTTGCCGCAAACGAGGAGGCGATTTCCATGAAGTACACGGCAAAAGAAGTTCTGCAGTTTACACGCGAAAACGACGTTAAGTTTATACGTCTCGCTTTTTCCGATATTTATGGCGCACTTCGGAATTTGTCAATTATGCCCACTGAGCTTGAAAAAGCTTTTAATCAAGGTATTGTATTCGATGCAACTGCCATTTCAGGCTTTGGCAGAACCGCAAGTTCTCTGGTGCTTAAACCAGATCCCACAACGCTTTCTATCCTGCCGTGGCGCCCGACGCAAGGTCGCGTCATTCGCATGTTTTGCCATATATACCACGAAGACGGCACACCTTTTTCAGGAGATTTCAGGCGTCAACTCGTCAGCGCAATTGATGAACTCGCATCTTACGGCCTTCACGCTTCAATTGGACTCGAATGTGAATTCTACCTTTTTGAACTAGATGACAAGGGGTATGCAACGACGACGCCGCATGACCGTGCCGGTTATTTTGACATCGCACCCAGAGATCGCGGTGAAAACGTCAGACGTGATATCTGTCTGACACTTGAAACCATGGGGCTCCTTCCAGAAACGTCCCATCACGAACGCGGACCGGGACAACATGAAATTTCGCTGAAATACGTTTCGCCGCTCGATGCCGCCGATCAATTTCTAACGTTTAAATCCGTGGTTAAAATGGTAGCCGAACGCAATGGTCTGCATGCTTCTTTTATGCCGAAACCGCTGAAAGCCGAACATGGCAATGGCATGCATATTAATTTGTCCCTTTACCGTTCAAACGAGAATTTATACAATGCCAACACGAGCCAGCAAGTACATGCCTTTACACAGGGCATCCTCGGCAAATTACCTGAGCTGTCGCTCTTTACCAATCCGCTTACCAACTCATATGCAAGATTGCGTGCACAGCTTTCGAAAAAACTCGTAGAACCCGATGAGCGTTCTTGGCTGAGATTATTGACAGGTCATGGTGATGCCAGCCGTATTGAACTCCGTTCACCAGATCCTTCTTTGAATCCGTACATCGTCTTCACACTGATGCTTCGCGCCGGAATGGCAGCACTCGAAGCTGCCGGCGAAAACGATCAGCCCATTAATGCGGAAATGCGCGCCAAGGCACTTGATCTGATTCCAACAACACTTAAAGGCGCCATACAAATTGCAGAACAGTCAAGCTTTCTTTCCAAGACGATTCCCTATATCTTTCTGGAAGACTATTTCGATGTCAAGCGCAACGAATGCATGCTCGTCGAAGAATCAACCGATCATTATGTACAGGAAATTTCGCATTATTTTGATACGTCCATCACTTGATGCAAGCATGAACTGACTGCTCATCATACATTTATAAAGCTATGAGGGACAATGGCGTCATCATAGCGATGCAACACATCAAATTTTAAATACGGAGCTACTATATCAACAAAACATTACCAAAGGGGGTGATAGCAAATGGAGAGAATTTTGGTTGTGTCAAGTTCTGAAAACAGCCAAATACTGTGTCGAGAACTCTTGTCTTCGTTTCAGGCGCAAATTGTCAATGTCGGCGACGGCAGTGAAGCCAGACGTACGATTCTCAACCAAAGCTTTGATCTCATCCTTATTAATGCCCCGCTAAAAGACGAATTCGGTCATGAATTAGCTGCGATGTTCTCGCAAAAGACAACAGCCGGCATCATTCTGCTCATCAAAAGCGAACTATGCGATCAAATCTCAGAGCGCGTTGAAGATTATGGCGTCGTCTGTGTTCCAAAACCCATTAGCAAATCCTTTTTCTTTCAGGCCGTAAAAATCGTCTCGGCAACCAGCAAGCGCCTTGTTGATCTTCAAAATGAAAACATTCGCTTGCAGCATAAGATCGAAGATATGCGCATGGTCGACCGCGCTAAATACGCACTTATTAAATACCTTAATTTTTCAGAACCCCAGGCACATCGCTATATTGAAAAGCACGCTATGGATATGAGAATTTCCAAGCGGGAAGTTGCCGAAAACATCATTAAAACATATGATACATGGCGTGATCCAAGTTAAACGGGTCACGCCATTTCTATTAAAAATACAAGGCTTCCTTCATAAGGCGCTTCCTTCTTTGAGCCATCCATCCAGTTGGCATACGCCCATGCCTAAAAAAAGCGCTGTCAACACATGTGACACCGCTTTTTTAATCCCCAATTATCAGATCAATTGCTTTTTACCATGTTAATCATCGCTTTCGTATAGTATTCGATGACGGCATCTGACGCCTTTATCCCCATGACAGCATGTGTGTGAATAATGCCGTCAATCGTTGCAATGAGCACATAGCCGATTGCAGAAACATCGAGCAGTTCAGCCTCTCCCACACCGTCAGAAAAAACATTTTCAAGATCTTTATAAAAGCCTGCAAAACGGCGCTGTGCATATTGCTGGAGCTTTGGCGCCCGCGTTACAATTGACCAAAATTCAAATGAAAACTTGGCATTCATTACTTCTGTTTCATCATCCAGCGCTTTGATAACGGTTTTAATATAAACCTTTAAAAAAGTTTCAAAATCACCTTTAGATGCTAACGCTGCTATCAGTGCCTGTCTTTTTGCCAACTGAATTTCCGCAATGTCAAAAAAGACATCTTCCTTGCTTGGAAAATAATGATAGATGCCGCCTTTGCTCACACCGCTGAGCTTAACAATATCATCCATTGTCGTCGCATCATAACCCTTTTCTGAAAAAACCTTAAACGCACATGCAATAATATGATCGCGTTTTGCCTTCAACTTCTCTTCACTAATCTTTGGCATAACAACCCCCTATCCCGACCAGTCGTTTTGATGCCATTATAATGAAATGATGCATGACATGAAATGGAAATTCTTATGATATCCCTGTAGAAATGTACGACATTATGTGCTTAACGCGTTTACTTCATGATAAAAATGTTCTGATCAGCCGCATCGCTGGGCTTCCTTTGATGCCAATCCAGCGCCCAAGAGACAGTCCATATTATATTGTTAAAAAACGGTTCCACT
Organism: Clostridiales bacterium; assembly: GCA_030446305.1. Lineage (GTDB taxonomy): Bacteria > Bacillota > Clostridia > Peptostreptococcales > Acidaminobacteraceae > Fusibacter. The sequence goes on from JASUSA010000008.1 coordinate 19,508, forward strand.
GCTTCTCACCTACATTTTTATGCGGTATAATGAGTAGAATGAAAGCGAGGGGGTACGATGCAATTTATTCAGGGACTCTTATTGGCGAGCTCGTCAATTCTATACATTTTTTTTGCATATTATTCATTTAGACATCGCGAAGTCCCCGGCGCGATGAGCTTGGGCTATCTTATGCTTGCCACTATGATCTGGTCAGTGGGCGCCTATTTTGAATTATTTGCGCCAACGATTGAACAAATGATCTTCTGGCGAAATGTACAGCAAATAGGTGTTTTCGGTGTGCCAATGCTCACACTGAGCTTCGCCATAAAATACACGCTGAATCAGCCGCTTACAAAGATTCATCGCTATCTCTTTGCTTTTCCGGCAGCGATCAATCTCTTAATCTTTACCAACGGCTACCATCATCTTATGCGAAGCGGCTATGATGTTGTCGAAAGCGCCTTTTTCGGCAAAGAACTAATCGTTCACGCCACAGCATTTGATACAATGCTAGTCGGTATCAATTTTGTCATCCCGCTGCTTGCCGTTGCGCTTTTTTTCGATTTTCGCCGAAAAATTGACGTGGCTTATAAACGTCAAGTGACCTTGATTATGCTCAGTACGTTGTACACTTTTGTCGTTACGGCTTTAAAAATGTCTGTTTTTCCTACACTTGGCATCTATATCAGTATGTCGGTACTCTATATTCCCAGTGCCATCTTGTTTTTTTTGAGTCTCTTCCGGTTCAATTATTTTAATTTGACACCCATTGCCTACAACAAAGTATTCGATGTCATTCAGGAAGGCGTCGTCGTTATCAATAAGCGCATGCGAATCGTCGATATCAATCCATTTGCCGTTTCACTAATTGCCTCAGAGCACAAAATAGCAGTTGGTAAGGATATTAATACCTGCTTGAAGGCCAGTTTTCAGTTCGAATTGTCAGCACTTACAGATCAGATGACGACGTATACGCTCACTTGCGGCGACAATCGCATTATTGATATGACCTATCATCCCATCATCGCCTCCGAAGACATCGTTGGCGCCGTCTTACTCTTAGCAGATGTTACTGGGCAAAAGGAATATGAGAAATTTTTAATCGAACGCGCATACCAAGATGGTTTAACCGGACTTTTAAACCGCTTTGGCCTCAATTATTTCCATACCAAGCACGAAGGTTACGCGTCATTAATTGTTTGTGTGCTCGACCTCGATCATTTTAAATCCATTAACGATCAGTACGGTCATTTAAATGGCGACACCGTGCTCATTCAATTTTCTGATATACTTCGCGAAACGTTTGCCGATCACTGTGAGACCGCGCGGATAGGCGGCGAAGAATTCGCACTCTATCTTTACGACCAGACGATTGAAACGGCTTATCATCGCATCGATGCATTTCGAAAACGCATTGAGAAACATGTCGTTTTAACAGAAGACGACAATGCCATTCATTTTACAGTCAGTATTGGCATGAGTATTTCTGAAACTGCTGACGAATCATTAAAATTAATTACCGCACGTGCCGATGAAGCGCTTTATGCCGCAAAAAATGCCAACCGCAACCGCGTGATGATCTATGAAACCAATATTGCCAACCATTGACACAAATCATTTCCTACCCCATAAGAAGCGAGGTATAGATGGATTCAACTATTTCAAACAAAAGCGCCTTTGGACGCTTTAAATTTATTATCATTACGCTTTTAGGCCTCATTATGTTCCTATATAAATGGCCACAGCTTGATCAGACACTGTTTCTCTTTGTTATATCGACGACGCAGTCGTTAACACAACCAATCATCAAGCATATTTTAGCACTTTTTTTGCTGGTTAACGGTATTGGCGCATTGCTCGTCAGCGGTTTTCAATCAGCTTTTTTTGATCGCCATCCTATTTTCAAACGTGCTTTTACCTGTTCTAAAACGCGTTTAGCCGTTAATATAATGGCGCCCTTAATTGTTCTCAGCAGCTTTGTTCCGCAATTCACATACCTCAATGACCTCAGTGCAGATGTTGTCACGATGTGCACAACGGTCTTTGTCTTTCTCACGGTTTCAAAACTCCTGCTTCCATTGGTCAGTGAATTTGGCCTAGCAGAGTTTATCGAAGCGTATTTGACGCCATTGATGCGCCCTGTTTTTAAATTGCCGGGCGCTGCTGTCATGCCAATTTTAACCTCTTCGTTTGTCAGTGTTACGGTTGCCATCATGCTCTTAACCGATCAGTTTTATAAGGGATACTATACGCGCCGCGAATCCCTATTCATTACAACTTGCCTGACACTTCCCGCGATGCCCGTCACCATACTCCTTTGTGACCTTGACGGCCTTTCATCGCACTGGGGGTTATTTTACCTATTAATCGTCCTGATTGCCCTGCTGCTCAGCATACTGCTCATTAGAATACCGCCCTTGTCATCGAAGGACAACGGCTATTACACGGCAAAACCGGATAGCATTCCCAACCCAAGCCATATGCAAGCCGGCACATTAAAAAACGCATTGGACAATGCCGCCGCAAAAGCACTTGCCCCACATGATACGCCGCTTAAAAATCTTCGCGACGTATTGCTGAACATGACCTCTTTTATGCCCTTTATCGTCGTCATCGGTACGTTTTCCATGTTTCTTATCTATAAAACACCACTAATCGCATGGTTAACCAAGCCATATGCACTTTATATGGGATTGTTCGGCATTCAAGAGGCACATACGATTGCACCTGCACTTTTCTTAAATACGGTCGATGTGATCTTGCCGCCGGTGGTTTTAAAAAACATTGCTTCAGAGACCGCACGCTTTACGGCTCAGCTCATCTTTATGACGCAAATGACGTATATGGCACCTTTTCTGCTGACCATTGGTATTGATACATTGACAAAACCGCTTGAAATTTTTAAAATTGCCATCATTAGAATTATTTTACTCGTCCCCATGGCGGCGCTTACCGTATACTTCTTCTTCCATTAATATGCATTTGCATCTGCAAGCAGCTATCTAGGCCTATTGAATTGTTCACATCAAAAAACCGAGCATCATCTGGATGACTCGGTTTTTATTTGTATATGCAGTGGTACTGTCTGTCTATTTCTGATAACTAAGGCTTATGAATTGCCGTCCGTTTGTCCCTTCAGCACTTTTTCAATAAATACACGTGTGAGTTCCGGATCAAACTGAGAGCCCGCACATCGCATCAGTTCGTCAATCGCCGCTTCACGCGACAGCGCCTTGCGAAAAGCGCGATCATTCGTCATGGCATCGTATGCATCTGCAATGGCAATGATTCGAGCATTCAACGGAATCTCTAAACCCTTTAGGCCACTTGGATACCCCTTGCCATCCCAAAACTCATGGTGTGCACGTACATATTCGGCAATACTGTAAAACTCCTTTGATGTATTTAACAATCGATAACCCGTTTCCGGATGCTGTTTAATTTGACTCCAGTCTGTCAGTGTCAAAGCGCCTTTCTTATTTAAAAGGGCTTCATCAATTGCAATTTTACCGATATCGTGCAGTTCACCGGCAACTTTGAGCTTCTGACATTCGCCTTCCGAAAAGCCGAGAACGCGGCCAAGCTGTACGCAGCTCTCGCCGACGCGCTGCGAATGCGCCTCTTCCTCAGTACTCTTCATTGCCAGTGCGGATGAGATCGACTTAATAATATCATTGCGCTTGCTCCCACCATAGTATATCTTGCTTTGGTACATGCGATCTTCTGCCTGTTTAAGGCATTCAAAGATATCCTGATCCTGATTTTTCTTGATATCCCATCCAAATGATACTGATATTTCAATGCCCATAATTTGTTCATGCCTGAATGCCTGTGTCACTTGTTTTGTATAATGATTGATAAAGAGCTGTTCTGTCCTGGGCATCATTATGACAAATTCGTCGCCGCCAATTCTGGAAATAACATCATCTGTACGCTTATAACGCGAAAGTGTATTGGCAACCTTCGTAATCAATTCATCCCCGGCCCGATGGCCAAAGGCATCGTTGACAATTTTTAGGCCATTGACGTCAATAAAGAGAATTGCCAGCGGCCATGCACTTTTAATATCGAGTTTGCGAAGCATATCTTCAAAATACCTGCGATTGTACAAGCCAGAGAGCTGATCGTGGTAACTGAGGTATTCAATCTCACGCTGTTTTTCCTGCTTGTAACGATGATCTCTGAAGACAATGACCACACCTGAAAGCTTACCGTTTTCATCAAAGATTGGCGATGCCGTATCTTCAATTACTATTTTTTCACCCGCTTTTGTCAGCATTACCGTGTGGTTGGCTAAATGCAATACCTTCTGACTCTTGATGACCAGATCGACGGGACTTTCAAGCACTTCATGCGTCAATTCACTTTGAAGCACGATGTACTGATTAAACGGCTTGCCGATAATTTCATCCATCAGCCACCCTGACAATTGTACGGCAACAGGATTCATAAAAGTAATCAATCCCAGCGAATCCGTTGTAATCACGCCGTCGCCAATTGCATTGAGTGTAAAATAAAACTGATTTTCAGTACGGTAAAGTGTTTCATACTGCCGTTTCATAAACGCCAAACGTTCATTGATGAGATAATGTACTGCCAATACTGTAATCATAAAGACGAACATCGTGAGCACCAGTCCAATTTCAAAAACCCAATTGGTGGTAAAAGGCTGCTTAAATCGCGCCACATAAACATACAGCAATATTGTCGCAAAGATAAACCCCAACAGCATATCCCGTCGCGCATAGAATAAACTCATCACCAAAAAAGTAGCTGCCATACACCAAATCACAGGTCCAATATAATCGTAAAAAGCAGCCCCCATATATATTAGCAGTCCCGAATAAACGATCATGCTCATGATCCGTCTCAACTGCTCTTCTTTGATTTTCAACAGGCCAATTTCCAATACGCCAAATGTCAAAAGCATTAGACTTTCAAAGGCCACAAATATTTGCGGCTCATTTAAAATCAATACCCTTACAGTATAATTAGCAATTGCACCCACTGAAAGTGATGACAAAATAACAAAAGAAATCAGCGCCTGTTCCAGTCGCTGACGATTATCCTCACCACGATAGCGTCCCAAATCCTTCATAAATGCTGTTATTTTCTGAAACATTGATAACTTTCTCCCCGATATGAGCATCCATAATACTATTTACACCTGAATTATACCACAATTGCCGTTAAGCGTAAGTGCAAATTCACAACCCGCTTCACATTTTAGGATTGACATGATCCATTATCCATCATACAATATAGTTAAAATAATAACAATCTTGTCCTGAGGTTATTTTCCTAAGGATCGGATCATATTTTTTGCAACCCTACTGTCATGAATTTATTCAGGTCAGAATGTGTTTATTTTTTATGCAAAAAATGATGGGAAGGAGCAGCTCGTCATGAACACCAATAAAACAAGGTCGGCCTTCACGGGGCAGATAAAATCTGAGCGATGCAAAATGCAAAAGGATGAGTTAAACGCGAATCAACAACCCAGCAGTCATATTATAAGTCCCCTAGATGAGACAAATGCATCATACCGTTCAGAAACAGATGCACTCGGTGACGCCAGCCTGCCTTCAAATGCACTTTACGGCATTCACACACATCGTGCAAGAGGCAATTTCAACCTTGATGAACGCACCGTTTCACCTAGTCTCATTTATGCTGTCCTTCAAGTTAAAAAGGCCTGTGCAGAAGCGAATATTGACACGGGCGATCTGTCGCCTGATCTTGGCGAAGCCATTATTGCCGCTGCAGATGCCGCACTTGCCGTCCTTGATAAAACCATTGCAAAATTACCGCTATCCACTGATGAACAGGCTACCTTCGATGCACTGCAAACACCGGCCCTTCAAGGTGGTGCAGGCACTTCAGTCAATATGAATGTCAACGAAGTTATCGCCAATCTCGCACTGGTAAAACTCGGCAAAAAAGCAGGCGACTACGACAGCCTGCATCCGATTAATCACGTTAATATGAGCCAATCTACCAATGACGTCTATCCCACCGCGCTGAAAATTGCCTTGATCCGCAAGGTGCGTAAACTCTCAGATACATTGGCGCAGCTACAAAGCGCGCTGCAGCGACTCGAAACACAGCATGCCAATGTCATCAAACTTGGCCGAACGCAATTAATGGATGCCGTTCCCATTACATTCGGACAAGTTTTTGGCGCCTATGCACGCGCCATTAGCCGCGACCGCTGGCGCATCTATAAAGCCGAAGAACGTCTGAGAGAAGTTAACCTAGGCGGCACCGCTGTCGGTACCGGCCTCAACGCCTCACTTGACTTTATCTACCTTGTCACAGAACGTTTGCAGCACATTACCGGCCTTGGCATTGCACGTGCCGACCTCTTGGTCGACGCCACGCAAAATGCAGATGTCTACGTTGAAGTCTCTGGACTTTTAAAAGCACTTGCCACTAATTTAATGAAAATCGCCAACGATCTACGGCTCATGAATGCCGGCCCCCGAGGCGGTTTTGCCGAAATCACGCTGGCGGCACATCAAGCGGGTTCATCCATTATGCCGGGGAAGGTCAATCCGGTTCTCTGTGAAATGGTCAACCAAGTCTGCTTCCGCGTCTTTGGTGCAGATGTTGCCATAACCGCTGCTGCAGCAGGCGGACAGTTTGAACTCAATCCATTTTTGCCGCTCATTGGCGACGAGCTTTTTACCGCGTTTGATCTGCTGGAGGCTTCTGTTGAAAAGTTCACATCCGGTGTTATTGAAACGCTTACCGTCAATCGCGCACACTGTCAGGAAACAGTCGCCAAATCGACATCGCTTGCGGCTGCTTTTATCGACGTCCTCGGCTATGATGAAGCCAGCACAATTGCCAAACGCGCTCACGCGTCCGGTGCGGATATCCGAACAGTCCTTCGAAACGAAACACTTTTATCTGATGAAGCGATTGATGAACGGCTTACCGTGCAAAATTTAACGCATCCAAAGCGTTAAAGCTTTTAATACCACTGTAAAATACACCCTCAATCGCTAAGTTTTCAGCCAGAAAAGATCGAACAGAAAAAGCAAACAACAAGCTCAATCGCAAGCTCTCTCACAGAAAGGATCGCTTATGAATCAAACACCTCAAGGCAATCGCATTCACATCGCTTTTTTCGGCAAGACGAATGCCGGCAAATCTTCTCTAATCAATGCCATTACTGAACAAAATATCGCACTTGTATCGGCGATATCCGGAACGACGACAGATCCCGTCTATAAGGCAATGGAAATATTGCCGCTTGGCCCCGTCATGATGATCGACACAGCCGGTCTCAATGATGGTACAGTATTGGGGACACTGCGTGAACAGAAGACACTTGACGTTCTCAACAAAACCGACTGTGCACTCATCGTTTTCGATGCAACAGAAGTAGATTCTTCGTTTGCTTTTGAAAAATCACTTGTCGAGACAATCAAACAAAAGAAACTGCCACTTATCGGCATCTTCAATAAAACGGATCAGCTGACGGCGCAAACACCCGAAACAATTGCTCAATACTGCGAAGCGCTTTCTAAAGACTTTGACATGCCATTTATTCCCGTATCCGCTGAAACAGGTATGGGCATTGATCGCGTTAAAAAGCAGTTGGCTTCTTTAATGCCGCACGATGAAGATCGGTTTAAGATTGTAGGCGACCTCATTCATCCGGGAGACTTCGTCGTACTTGTGACGCCCATAGACAAAGCCGCGCCAAAGGGACGGCTCATTTTACCGCAACAGCAGACGATTCGAGACATTCTCGAAAGCGACGCCATTGCCATCGTCACCAAAGAACACGAACTGCGCGAGACGCTCTCGTCTCTCGGCAAAAAACCATCACTGGTGATCACCGATTCTCAGGCATTTTTAAAAGTCGGCGCCGATACGCCAAAGGACATCCCCATGACATCATTTTCAATTCTATTTGCACGTTATAAAGGCGACTTAAACAGTCTCGTCGCCGGAGCCGCTGCAATTCGTCATCTCCAAGACGGCGACAAAGTGCTCATCGCTGAAGGCTGTACACATCATAAGCAGTCTGATGATATCGGCACAGTTAAAATTCCAAGATGGATTCGCCAACTGACCGGCAAGGACATTATCTTTGAGCACACATCGGGCGTTTCTTTTACGGATGATTTAAAAGCTTACAAACTCGTCGTCCACTGTGGCGGCTGTATGCTCAATCAGCGTGCAATGCAGCATCGCATTGACACGGCTGTCAAATATCAAGTGCCCATTGTCAACTACGGCGTCCTCATCGCCTATGTACACGGTATTCTCGATCGTGCACTGGAACCTTTTCCAATGGCAAAGCGCACATGGGATAAATCAAAGGAGGTATAACAATGGAACATCGCATTGGTATTATCAGCATCATTATCGAAAATGCATCACAAATCGACCGCGTTAATCACTTACTGACAGAACATGCATCCATTATTGCCGGACGAATGGGACTCCCCAATCCGAACGGGCGCAAAATAAACGTCATTGCCATTATTGTTGACGGCACAAACGATGACATCGGCAACCTCTCGGGCAAACTCGGCCGTTTAGAAGGCGTTAATGTTAAGTCTGCCGTTTCAAAACAAAGTTACCCTGCGCTATAAATCCATTCTCGGCTCAATGCCAACGGTTTTGCAACATTTCTGTTTTTACGGCAATGACACACGCATACGGCAGCTTTGGTACAGCTTCAATGCTAAGGTTATATTAAATGCGCTTTAAAAAAGGACGATTCCACGCTATCGATGGAATTGTCCTTTTCTGATGTATTTAACATTGTTCTCATGCAAGTTTCAAAGATGCTTTCATGATGGTTTCATGATGCTTTCAAAGATGGTTTCACACTGTCATTCACACGCTGAGCGCTTTGCTTCATACTGTCTTAACAACTTAATAAAAGCTTCCGGCACTTGAGCCAACTTATCAGGTGTTTCGACATACGATATTCTAAACTGTGTACTGCCTGGATTTGCTTCGCCTTCAGCAATATCGTAAAAGCCGTTCATAGGCGCAGCGAGCAGTGTCGTCATCACGCCGTCAATTTCAACGGCGCCCTCACTGGCACAATACTGTACAAATGCTCTGCCGTCAAAACCAGGCGCTACGATATTCCTGACGTCAATGACAGAATAAATAGAGGCATCTGGGCTCGATACGATGAGCTTCGGTTCCATTGCCTTAAGTTCATTGTAAACCTTGACAATTTCACCGCCGTAATATGCCCGCATTTCCTTGCACCAACTGGTGATTTGCGCTTTGCTCTCATGTGCCAGCGCACCGAAAATATATTGGCCAATGGCATTGGCACACAGATTTGCCGTATATTCAGCAACACTTCTGTCATGAAACAGCGCATTATCAGTAATCACGGCGCCGATGCGGAGACCACAGGCATTCCAGACCTTTGAAGCCGTTTCAATGCTGATTCTTCGTCCTTTGATTCCCGGGACACGCGCTTCCGAAAGCCCCCAAATGCTAACGAGTGGCTTTGAATCATCGTAGTAAAGTTCTCTATATGCTTCATCGCTAATCATCCACATATTGTACTTGACACAAAGTTTAGCAAGTGCCTCCAACATATCATAATCATAGAGCTGACCAGTTGGATTGTCATACGGAATCACCAGCAACGCCCCCGGTTGATATTTTACAATTGTCGCTTCAATCGCTTCCATATTCGGCAGATTAAACTTACCGTCTTCTTCCAGCGTTCGCTTGACTGTCACCGTCTTTCTTCCCATTCGCTCTGAAAATGAAATATAATTCGTATAGGCAGGATCAATCATCATCAAGGGTTTTTCATCCGTTGCCGGTTCACCGCATACACCGACGATGACGAGTTCCATTCCGGCCGAACCGCCGTCAGTCACTTGAATAAACAAATCATCTGTGTCAAAACCTTCACACTGCAGAATATTTTTAAAAGCATCTTGACACTCTGTCGTACCAGCTGTTGTCGTATAGCGAATCGCACCGTTTTCAAAAGGACTGCCGGCGGCACCCAGATTAAAAAGTCGTTTTTGCATTGCCGGATTCGTCGGTAGTGATACATTGCCGATTCCGACGTTGATAACCGACGCTGGTTTTACTTCCCGCGCTTCATACTTCATTTGCGCCACGCGCACAGCAGAGGGTTTTCTTGATTCAAAGTGTTTTGATACCGTTGGTTTATTCATCATACATCTCCTTAACATGGCTATTCATATTAGGTTCATGAAAGCTCCCCAAGTATTAATCAATATCACAAAATCTCAAAATATGTGTTTTCATACAAACACGCAGCTTCTTCATGCATAATTAATTAATATTCCTTAACTTATATGCATATTAAAGAAGTAATTATATTAATCTCATGCATATTTATACTGCCATTCTTATTACATCCCTATTATAACCAGAAACCGCCGCCTTGTAAAACATTCTTTTTCAAAAAAAAAGATAAGCTTTCTCTATTTTTAATAAGAGCCGCTTATCACCTTATCGTCTATGCTTTTTCGTTATCATAAATCGTCAACACGATTGCCGCTCGAAATATGACAATTTATTATTTATTGCGGTAATAACTGTGTGCGCAATAAAGCGCACCTGCTGGATTATGCGCCAAAACGCGATCTTTTGCCACCAGCGTCGTCACCATTGCATCAGAATGCTTATAAAACAGCGAATCGTGGCCAACGCACAAGCCGATGATAATATTGAGTTCCGTTGCCATTTCATTTAGATAAAGCGCTTGTGCAATGGGATTACACATGGTCTCATAGGTGCCGGGGCGTACTTTTTGAGAATCGGCAAGTCCCATGTGTTCCTTTGGAATACCGCCTGTCTTGCAAATGACACTGTGTACTTCAAATCCTTCTTTGCGCAGCATCGCTTCATATGTTTTTGCTTCTTGCTTCAAGCCAAGGCAAAAGGCAATGCCCAAGCGTTTATAGCCCATCTTCTTGCAGAAATTGATGGTCTCACGAACGCGCGGCCACTCGCAGTACCCCTCTGATTCTATTTCGGCACTCGCTTTATAAAATGATTTCAAGCCTTCTTTTTCATAGAGATCAAGGCTTTTTAAAAGCGTCGTCTGATCTCGCATTGGACAATTTGCGGGCATATCGGATTTATCTTCATTTAGACAGCTGGTCTTTGCACACACGGCACAAGTATACGGCATTTTTTCCTCCATTTCAAAGCACATTCCGTTGTTACGCTGCACGGCATTCGATTGCAGCATCGTTAAAATACTGCTGAAAACACTGTTATTGCAAACGTTATCATCATTTTTGCAACCTGATTATAACGCGAATGCCCTGGACTGTCAAATGCTATCGCCATGCTAAAATGCTTCCAAAATTATTCTGTCGTCTTAACGCCCATGCCGTCCTGTATTTGGTCGACACCTCTCATAATCCAAATTTTATCCGTTGGCAAGTTTATTACCTCAATGCGTTCACCCGACAAGCTGCCAATTTCAATTGGCACCCTAACGGCTGTATGATCTTCAATATAAAAGGCATACTGATCTTCGCCAATATGTTTAATTGCCGACAGCGGAAGTGTCATTGCAGATCGCGGTGCTTCCATAAACGCAACTTCACAGGCTATGCCATCTAGGAGCAAATCATTCACATCCGGAAGTGTCAGTGTTATGTCATACATTTTCGTCACTTCATTTTGAAGAAAACTCAGTGTCTCTACATTGGCATCATATGCTGTTCCATCAATGGTAACAACGCTTCTGTCAATGGTGTCAAGGCGTTTGAGCTGATCATAAGTCAGTGACGTCTCGATTAGCATACCGCCAGTTTGGATAATTTGAACGGCTGTTTGCGACGTTACGCGTTCACCGGCATTTAACTCAAAACCATTGACGATGCCTTCCGCTGGACTCTTTACGGTGTAATCCGTGATGCCCGCACTTAAAATACGAACCTGTTCTCTGTACGCGGTAGCCGCATTGTCATATTGTCTTGAAAGTGATGAAACCTGGGATTGTGCTGACGAGCGAGTCGAATCTGTTGCTGCACCCACTGCATAAAGTGCTTCAATATCAGCCAATTGTTTTTCTGCGTCCTTGAGCTGTATCGACAGGTTGTCCCGCGTCGTTTTCAACCCGGAAACCGTCGCTTCATAATTGGCTTTCGCCGTTGAATCATCTAGTATATACAGAATATCGCCTGCTTCAACATAGGCACCGTTTTCTACAAAGACTTCTTTAATCGTGCCGCTGAGCGCCGGTGTTACGGTAAGCACATCGGCTGGTCTTACAGCGCCAATGGTTTTGAACCCATCGGCAAAAACAGTTGTTTCCGCTGTTCCCGAAGTTACGGCGATCCGATTGTCAACCGGATTTTCATCCGCCAAATTACTTTGACATGCCGTTAGACTTACCAACAGCAACAACAGCCATCCCATACGCCAAATATTATATTTCATCATGTGCCTCCTTTTTATCTGAACGCCGCTCAATTAGGTGATACGTCACCGGAATAAAATAGAGCGTCATAATCGTCGTCACAAGCAGTCCAAAGACGAGTGTAAAACTGAATTGTGCATAATAAACTTCCCTAAAAGCTAACGGCAGTACGCCGCCAATGGTCGTCATCGTCGTTGCCAATACAGGATTAAATCTTATTTTTCCCGCTTCGACAACAGCCTCATCTAAACTCACCCCTTCTTGTCTCAAGCCATTCATAAAATCAATGAGCACGATTGCATCATTGACGGCAATTCCAACAAGTGCAACCAATCCCATAAAAGCGTAAAAGCCAAATTCATTCCCCGTGATAACGAGTCCCGTAAAAACACCGATAAAGGCCATTGGCACCGTTGTGAGAATGGCAAATGGCTGCTTTACTGATTTGAACTGCACCGTTAAAATGACAAAGACCAATAGGATAGCGAGAATCATGGAACGCATCAAATCTTTAAAACTGTCCTGTATCTGCGTCACTTCACCGGATAATCTAACAGTGACGCCATCCGGCATTTGAATGCCTGAAAGCTTTTGATCCAGTTCACTTGTAATTTCAGATGCATTGTAACCATCCATGACATCTGCGGTCACAGTAATAATGCGTTCGCCATCCTGATGGGCAATGGCAGAAACACCTTGTTCAAAATGATAAGAGGCTACAGCGGCAAGCGGCAGCTTCGTCCCATTCTGCATTGCAATATAAATCGAATCGAGATCAACTGCATTTGTATTGTGAATGGCCGTGTCAATCACGCGCACATCAATCAACGTCTGTCCTTCTTTAAGCGTTGTTGCAACAGCACCGTTCAACACGCGATTTAGCTGTCTTGCCACTTCACCGACAGATAGTCCGTATTGATTCGCCGCGATCGGATCAATCTTCATCACCGTTCGCGGGCCACTGTCTGTTACAGAGACAGCGGCATTGTAAACACCGTCTATCCCTCTTAAAATTGCCAAATATTGATCGGCCACATTTTTTCCCGCTTCATAATCCTCTGCAGCGAGTTCGATGGCAATAGGCTTGCCGGATGGCGGCCCTCCCTGTGCAGCCACTGCAATTTCTATCTTGGCATCCGGGATTGCTGCAAAAGCGCGTTCCAAACGCTTTAGCACTGTAAAACCGTTATCTGTCATCAACGATTTATCAAAGAACGTCACATTAATCGTCGCCGTATCTGCAGATGCAATACCGCCGATCGCGGTATTAAACACTGCAACAGCAGGTTCTTCAATCAAAACACGTTCTACAGCAGAAGTCACGCGTCCCGTCTCATCAAGTGTCATTCCCCCTGGTGTATCAACCGTTACCGTCAGACTATTCGGTTCCGCCTGAGGAAAAAAGTTTACTTTTAATATCCCCAGCGGTATAAAAGCAGCAGTGCCAACGAGTACGACAATGCCCACCAAAATAAGTGAAAGCTGCCGCCAAGGCGATGTAATCAGCCATGAGAGAATCTTTTCATATCCTTTCACAAGACGTGATGTTTCCATTGACGAACTGCCGAGGCGCCAAAGTTTCAAGGCCATTAAAGTACCAAAAAAAGCTGATGCCGCAATCGGTAGCCATTTCGTCCCCTCGGAATCATAAAAGGCAATAAAACTCACCAGCATCATAAAAGCCAGCGCCAACAGTTTCTTTATACGACCGGTTTTAATTGATGCCAGCCGCTTCTTTGAACGTTTCAGCATCACGAGGTAAATCGACGGCGTCACCGTAATTGAAATGAGCAGCGATGACAGCAACGCCAAGATAATCGTTCTTGGGATCGTATTGACAAAGGCTCCCATAATGCCGGGCAAAATCGAAAGCGGGAAAAAAGCGGCAACGGTTGTCATCGTAGACGCAAGTATGGGCAGCGCTACCTGTGCCACACCATCAAGCGCTGCACGGTAAGGTGTATAGCCCATTCGATACAATCGATCCATATTTTCCATGACGATTATGGCGTTGTCCACCAGCAGGCCCAACGCTACAATGAGCCCCAGAATTGCAAAGGTATTGAGCGATATGCCGAGATAGCTTAATAGTCCCAATGTCAGAAGCAGCGACAGCGGCATTGTAATTGCTACAATCAGTGATTCTTTTAGGCCAATAAACAAGAACAGCACCATGATGACCACCAGCAAACCGGAGCCTGCGCTCAGTTGGATATTGCTTAAATCACGATTGACATTCACGGCGTTGTCATAGACAATTTCAACCGCGACATCTTTCGGATAAAGTCGGCCGCGCCCTGCTTCAATCATGGTTTTAACACTAGAACTGGTTCCGATAACATCCGCTCCCTTTTTGCGGTACACGGTCATATACACGCTTTCCTTAGCGACATCGCTTGTATCAGATTTAAAATAGGTTCGATTAATCAGCCGCTGCGTTTTGATATCATAATGAATATCTGCCAGTTCACCAAGGTAAACAGCCTGACCGCCATTTCCTGAAACAATGATGTTTTTCATTGCCTCAATATCCGAAATGCGATTATCAATGCTGACAGTCGTCAACTGACCACCGCGTTCAACCGTTCCAACCGGCAAGTCAACATTGCTCCCAGCAAGTGCATTCATAACCTGATCAAATGTAAAGCCACTGCTTCTGAGTTTATTTTCATCTACGACGACGTGTATTTCCTCTGCCACATCGCCCGATAAGGTCACATCATCTACAGCGGGCATCGCATTCACCTCATCAGCAATATCGGATGCAATTTGTGAAAGCGTCGAAATACGATAGGGCCCACTGACACTGAATGTCATCAACGGCAGTTCACTGGTTTTAAAAATAACCGCGTCTGGCTTCTCTGCGCCATCAGGTAAATTAACCTCGCCCAGAAGGCTGTCCGCTTCAAGTTCTTTCTTTTGAATATCCACACTTTCCAAGAAGGTAATGACAACATATGAAAGTCCTTCCGATGATTGTGAAGTTATCTCATCAATCTCATCCATTCCCGATAATGCCGTCTCAATCGGATCGGTTACAAGCTGCTCTACATCCAATGCGCCGGCACCCGGATAAGGTGTTTGAATCATCAGCGTCGGAAAGACAATTTCCGGCAAGGATTCTTTTGGCAACAAATAGGCACTGCTAATCCCTAGCACCAGCAATAAGACGATGAATAGATACGTCATATGTGTGTTATGAATAAAATACCCTGCAATTTTACCGAGAAGGTGCATCCTGCCCTGCTCAGCTTTTTGATCTGTTTGTTCTCGATGGTTGTCCTGATCGTTTACATTACGCATAAATACCTCTTTTCAATGTTGACAATTTATAAATCGCTTCTTCCATGCTTTCGGCATACAAGTCCGCTTCTCTTTTCACTTCATCTGCCATCAGGGATTCAAGCGCTTGTCCGCTCACAAGGATAAGTGGCTGCTGGCTCTTGGGCATTAATCGAATGGCGTGTATCATCTCATAGACGCCACTCAGATGCTGAGGCATCGTACACGAGATTCCCAGCACGTGTGGTTCCCATTTTGTAACAGCTGCAATGACTTCAGACGTATCCGTTTGAGTTCCCAGATAATAAGTCGTCCACCCAGCCTGCATCAGTTCGTGATGCATCATCCGAAGTCCCATATCATGCAGTTCCTGCGGGGCTGTCACGCCGACAAATGTGGTAAATCCCGCTTCCTTGTATGGCTGCCGTTTCGCATACAGCTGCTGAAGTCCTAAATGAATAGCCTCTGTCATAAAATGCTCCTGAAAGACATCGATTTCGCCGCTCGCCCATAGTGCACCAATACGATATAGAACCACTTTGAGAATGTGTTCGCAAATTATAATTGTCGTTATGTCGTAATAATGTAGCATGGCAATAAAATGAACAATATCGGATAGGTGGCCATTTAAAAGATGTACCATCAATTTTTCGGCCTGCATTTTATAAAATGTGTCAGGACTGACCTTCAATATTTCGGATTGCTCGCGCAGAAGCATCTGCATATCTACGGCAATTTCATCCTCTGATACAAGTTCATGCATGGATACATCGAAGATGAGCGCCATTTTTTGGAGCAGCTTTATAGAGGGCATCCGCGACCCGCTTTCATAATTTGCAATCGCAGGCTGCGTAATGGACAGTGCATGTGCCAACTGCACTTGGCTTAACCCCTTTTGTTTTCGAAAGTACTTTAATTGTTCAGAAAATCGCATCCCATTCTCCAATCGTTCTGCTATTTTTCATACAAGGAAATGGCATCATTCCCTTGTACGTTATGATTCCTGTATTAAAGCTATACAAATAAGCCAATTATTTAATCCAATTGATACCCATTTTCATCACAGGCTATCACACAAATAAAAAAATATCACATAATGTGATATTTTTTGTAAGATTCTATTGTCTAAATGTATGCTGCAATCGCACCTCGCAAAAAAGACCCTATCATTTTTGATAAGGTCTTTTATAATGGCACTGAACATTGCGGTTCAACACCCCATATACTTTTTATGATAGTGCTTCCAATTTTTCAGCCGTATTTTCGAACCAATTGCCCTTAAAGAGTTCAATCATACCCCTGTCGCAAATTTGTGCAAAAGCGGAATCAATTGGCAATTTCTCCAAAACGGGAAGCGCATACTGACTTGCCATTTGTTCCAACTTCGATTCGCCAAATATTTGATGTTTCGCACCACAGCTGCCGCATTCAAAATAAGACATGTTTTCTACAATGCCCAAAATTGGAATCGACATGTGATTGGCCATGTTAACCGCCTTCTCTACAATCATGCCAACGAGTGCCTGCGGCGATGTAACAACGATGATCCCATCTACTTTAATTGACTGGAAAACCGTCAGCGGCACATCACCCGTGCCCGGCGGCATGTCAATAAACATGTAATCGACATCTTCCCAAATAACTTCTGACCAAAATTGTTTAACCATATTTGCAATGATCGGGCCGCGCCATACAACCGGATCACTTTCATTTTCAAGCAGTAAATTAATGCTCATAATATCAATACCCGTTTTCGTCGAAATCGGATAAATGCCTTCAGGTGTGCCAAGCGCCTTTTCTTTTATACCAAAAGCTTTTGGAATAGATGGCCCTGTAATATCGGCATCTAGAATAGCCGCTTTATGACCTCTACGTTGCATGGTTACAGCAAGCATTGACGTCACAAGGCTTTTGCCGACGCCGCCCTTGCCGCTAACGACACCGATAACTTTTTTGACGCGACTTGCCTGATGCAGCGGCGCTGAAAAATCATGCGGCTTGCTTTCCCTCGAATCACAATTTTCTGTACACGAATCACATTGATGTGAACAATTCTCACTCATTAATATCACCCACTTTTAAATATTGGGCATATGCCCCATAAAAACATTATACGCCACTGCCAGACAAAGTCAACCTAAAAATCTGTTCAGTTGAAAGCTTGCGACAATGCCGAAATCAGCGCTTACGACTCGGCTAAATGACATCCTTTAAGCAAGTCATGCCATCCTGAGACCACCGCCTGTACTTGCAATTCCAGCAAACGCCTGAAACAGCGTCAATACATTCTTCGTCCATATCTTTTACAAATGTTTGACACGCTTTTTTTGGCGCCTGCAGCTTATACCCTTTCAAGAGATTATAGTCAAATCGCTCAATAAAACCGGCACCCATTTGCGTCTGCCTGATCACGCGCTTGTCCAGTGCAACATAGCCTTGCGGTGTTTCATCGACGAGAAGGGTAAAACGATGATCTTTTAAAATCACTTTTGTCGGCTGATAAATGAGAATTTCAGCCGTTTCAGGCACTGATGCCCCCTTCGTCGTCTCAATTAATTCAATCTCATTGGCAGTTTGCAGTGCTTTTGCTGTGAAGCGTTGGTTTTCAACATGCTTCAAAAGGCCCTTTGCCTCGCCGTGATTGCCGGAAAGTCTTAGCCCAACACCTGCCATTGCACCAATGATTCCATCCCCTGTACCGCCATGTTCGGAGAGGTGTATGCCCAGATAGTACGCGAGGTCATATGCCGCCTGTTTTGTCAGCACTTCTGTCGTTGCGCGCTGTCCAAAATGGATGAGCATATTTTTTTCATTAATCGTCGGATTCCCGATCATGCAAAATCCAGGATCTGAACCGGCGGCTCTGAATTTTCGAATGATGTCTATGCTGATATCTTGTATCAGGCGCATGGAACATCTTGGCGCTTCACCTTCGAGACACATGGAACTATTGTGCGAAGTATAGGGAATATCTTCATGAATTAGCAATTGGTGCCTGGTAATATGATGGCATTTTCCAATGCCCTGTGCAGCAATTTCCCGTTTAATACGTTCAACCAATTCACCTGTTCCAATCGAATCGACATTGTCCGTATCGTCCAGGCAGAGAAAGAACTTCATAACTGTCCCTCCTGATAATCCTTAGGCAACCGCATCGTTTCGCCACGCATAATGGCTTGATACATGTCGTCTGTTAAATTGAATTCAAACAGCGTTTCATAAAATTGCCGAACCTCATCCTGCAAATCAACATCTGCAAAGCGATCCGGATATAAATCATTTGCAACCCATAAAATCGCAAGCGGCGTTTCAATAGATGTTTTATGCCCCCATCGGCTTATGCCAATCGGCATTTGCTTGACTTCGCGATTTTTCACGGCATCGATAAACTGCCATTGCGGATTCGTCAGGATGTACTCGGAGACGCCGCTTTCATTACAGTAAATAACCGCCGGATTCCAAAGAATGATTTGCTCTAAATTCGTGTAATATTTATCACCGTCTTTTTCAAGATCCGCACCAAGGGAAACATTTACGCCGCCTGCAACTTTCATCCAATCTGCCGGCAGCGTGTCACTGGCAACTGTACAGTTAGCCTCATTGATCGAATGGTAGACACGCACTTTCTCGTCCTCTGTCAGCGTCTCTAAATGCGTCTCAACCAGTGTGACAATACGATCGTAAAAAGTTGTATATGCCGCTGCTTCATCTTCGGCATCCAACAATTTTCCCAACATGGTCACGACTTCTTTTTCTTCGGCCATATTTTGAAAATCTACAACAAAATAAGGAATACCGAATTTATCAAGTTGTTCGGTTTGCTTGTCATCATAGTAAATGCTCATTGATATTAAAGCAACATCTATAGACTGATCGAGCAGCGTTTCCATATTAATCTGACCACTGCTTACCGCCATTACGGCATCGCCTATCGTCGGCACCAGTTCATTCAGTAAAACATCACGCTTTAAACCGTTGTTTACGGCGACAATTCGATCACCGCGGTCGAGCATGCTCACCATGTGACCAGACACGGCATATAATGCAGCAATGTGCTCAGGATTTTTTGGCAAGGTAAGTGTTCTGCCTGCACTATCTGTTACCGTTACAACGGCAGGGTTGTCTGCTGCGTTATCTGTATGCTGTGCCTCAGGTTTTGCGGCACATCCCGATACTGCCAAAAGGAGAATCAGTCCCAATATTGCAAGTTTTCTTTTCATTTAGATGCCTCTTTCCGTGCGAATGGGCACAATATGTGATTGCGGTTTTTCAGCCTCTTCTGCTGTAAAATGTAATACCTGCGTTCCCAATCGATAAACACGTCTGATGTTGTCAACGGTCAGAACGGTTTCCGGCGCCCCTTCTGAAACGACAGTCCCCGCTTCGAGCAGTACCGCCCGCGTTTTCACGCCTCTTTGTGCAAAGTAAAATGCATGATTCGGATCATGCGTTGACATAACGATGCCATGCGATGATGTCAGCATCATCTCGCTGATATGCTCAAGCACCATCATTTCATTTTTTAAATCCAGTGATGCAGTCGGCTCATCCAGCAATTGAAAAACAGCGCCTTGGACAAGACCTCTGGCAATGCGTACCAATTGCCTTTCACCGCCACTGAGTGTATGATACATTTGGTCTGCAAGATGATGGATGTCAAGGGCCTTTAAAACCGCCACTGCCAGTGCACGGTCTTTGTCCCCAGGTACGTCAAAACGTCCCAAATAAGGTGTTCGTCCCATTAATACAACTTCTCGCGCTGCAAACGGAAAATTAACTTCATCCTTTTGCGGCATATAGGCAATGTGCCTTGCGCGTTCGGCATCGCGCATCTCACTTACGGGCATCCCTTCAATTTCTATGGAGCCGTCAAAACTGCCTTCAAAACCGCTAATACAGTTGAGCATTGTCGTCTTGCCGCTGCCGTTTGGCCCTAACAGGCAGACGAGTTCACCCTGTTCAACTGCTGTTGATATATCGTCCAATATGATTTGGTGTCCATACTGAAAGCTCAAATGCTTGATGCTCAACGTCATGCGCTTCCCCCTTACCAATTTCGCCCCTTTGTCCTTCTCAAGAGGAATACGTAGAACGGCGCGCCAACAAGCGCTGTAATAATACCGATAGGCATCTCTGCAGATGAAATACTTCTGGCAAAGATATCAACGATGACCAGAAAGCCGCCGCCAAGCGCAAAAGAAAGCGGCAACAGCGTTCGATAATCTGAACCAATAAGCATTCGAATCATATGCGGCATAACGAGTCCAATCCATCCGATCGTACCCGAAACAGCTACTGCGGCAGCCGTCATAAGCGCACTGCACGCAATCAGAATGCCCTTTGTACGCCGAATATTTACGCCCAGTGAAAAAGCTTCTAAATCTCCCAGCGACAGTACATTCATCCGCCAGCGCATCAGGTAAATAACAAAAAAACTGATGCTAATTGGAAAAATAGCGATCATCAACTCCCGGTATCCTGTATTCGCCAAACTTCCCATCAGCCAAAAAACAATACCCGGTAGCTCATCATAAGGATCGGCTATGTATTTACCGAAAGAAACAAGCGCTGAAAACACCGATGATACAATGACACCACCCAATACGAGCATAATGGTAGGCGTTGACCGATAAGCCGATGCAATTCGATAGCTCATCCATACAGCGAGCAAACCAAATGAAAACGCCAGCAAAATAACAGCGCCATAACGGCCATTGAAAAAGATAAATCCCAACACCGCACCAAAACTGGCACCATTGCTCACGCCAAGCATGCCTGCATCAACAAGTGGATTTCGAAAGATTCCCTGCAGCACCGCACCGCTTACAGCCAGTGCGCCACCAACGAAAAAGCCAAGAATAGCGCGCGGCAAACGTATCTGAAAAATTACACCTGCCACCACATCCTGTACATCATAATGCCAGGTGGTTATCCCCAGCCACAATCGCTGCAGCACTTCTATAAACGATATCGGATAACGTCCGAGGAACAGTGCCGCGAGCATTGCTGCAAAAGGCAGCAATGCTATGCAAACGCTGATCATTCGCAATCGTGTTTTACGATGATTTGTCAGACTATTTCGATTTGACAACCCAAACGACCCCCACAACAACGATTAAACCGACGATAACAACGAGAATCGTATTTCTCGAAATCCCTCCGCTTTGATCTACAGCGGTATCATTTGCCGGTTCAACTGCCGCACTTTCATCAGGTGCATTCTGGTCTGTTACTTCATCGGCTGCTGCAGTATCGCTGGAATCCGCTGCAGGTGCATCCATGCTTCCAGACGTACTTTCAGGCGTACTTTCAGGTGTACTTTCAGGTGTACTTTCAGCGGTCTCAGCTGGTGCCGCTTCTGCCGGTGCAGCTTCCGCCGCAGTTTCTTCAGAGACAATCGTAAAGGTGACTTGTTGATCTTCACCTAAAGCATTTCCATTTTTAGCGGCTAGCTCTTTTGAGATATTAAGTGTATACGTCTCTCCCGGCGTCCATGCGCCAAACGGCCTTATTTCAATGGTATTGCGTATATCTCGGTTCACTTGGTCGTCACCGAAGAACGTGAGGAAATTAGCGGGCGCCCCCGTCGAATCAACCATTGAGAAACACGCTGCATTCGCATCTTTTACACTTAAGTTAACAACGTTATTTGAGAAATTAAGATAGATAATTTCATTAACGCCAACGGCATCAAGTCCGTTTTCAACATCAACGGATTCCAGCGTCAGCGGATTATCACCGCCACCCCCACCGTTGCCGCCCTCAGCAAAAGATGCAATGCCCATCATCAATAAACACACTAAGACAAGACTTACAATTTTTAGCGATCTAAACTGTTTCATACGAATGCCTCCACTTTTTATTTAACCTTGTGATTGACGCTACAACCCAAAACAAAATCACATCGAAGTCAGTATCACGATTGATACTACGGTAAAATCAAGACAGTATGCCCTGAAATGAGCATAAAAAAAGCACCGTCAGGCGGGGCTTGTGATTCAGGCAAAGCGGCTAAGTATTGATCACACGTTCCGTTTTGTCCCGTATTGATTTTCGCCTATCCTCGAGTTTTATGCAGCGCTGGATGCGCATTCATCACAATAAGATTATAGGCCTTTGTCCACTAACTGTCAAACGATAACCGACACCATTCAATTATAAATCTATTTCATGCACTGCCCTCTGTAGGACTTAAACAAAAAACAAACAGGCCCCATATTCAGGGCCTCTCCTATCTTGCCATTCTATTATTCACTCATGATGCGATCCGCTTCAATTCCGTTCTGCGCATTTGCCTGATCCAATTGCTGTTCAACCTGTTGTCTCTTCTTGATTTCAGCATTGTACGCCCCAACTGATATGGTTCCCTCTGAGAGCATCTGGCTCAATTCATATTCTGAGTAATTCGATAAATCTGATGTATCGTCATCCTCATCATCACTTGCGCTAACCGTCGCAATCGTACGCTGATTGTTTTCCTGCGTCTTGCTCGCCGTCGCAGACACCAACGTTTCAGTCTCGGATGCATTTTCTGTCGTACCATCAGATGCGGCCATCGTCATGACCATCGAAACACCTTTTGCGCTCAGCTCAAGCAAATCGCCATCGGAAAGAACCGTCACTGTCGATTCGCCATCAACGGCTGTACTCGTTACTGCATTTGATGCCGTCGGTATTGATGCAGAGCGCAATGACGTATTCGCATCTGTCATGGATTCCTTTTTTTGCGCTGTCTCTGCATTTTTTTCATTCACTTGATTGGTTTGATTTGCTGTCCCGATTTGATGAATACCTGATAATGCTGCCACTTCAGCACCTCCTTCTCGCAATCAAATCCCAATAACGACCCCGCGCCAAATGTCTTTTCATTAAAAAAAGGCGAACGCACTCTCTCTCTAGCGTCCACCTTCATTATACACAAAATATCACAGCGCTAATCAATAAGCCGCCATATTGCCTCATTAGCGTGCCTTTTGCCGCCCTTCCACATAACTGATTCCCGCCATGCCCATCGTTCCCACGACGGCAAATGCACCGACCAGCCACCAGACACTGTAAATATCCTTGTAATCGATATAACGGCCGATGAGTGCCGTTCCCAAGATAGCCCCAATGGAAAAGCTCAAGTTCGTCACCGCATTAAACCGTGCTCTAAAGTTCTGCGGTGTATGATTGGTAATGTATACGCCAAAGTTAACTGCATTGATAATTTCACCAAGCGTCCAAATAACGGTCGACAGATAAAAAAACGGCAGCGATCGTATCATGCCGATCATGCCAAATCCCACCACATAGGTCAAACCGCTGAACGCCATATTGGTTATGGGCCTAAAATGTTGAGAAAACCGCGTTGCTGCTATGGTAAGCAGAATAACGGTAATCGCATTTAAACTCATAAGCGATCCAAAAATCGGCGCACCGCTTTCACCATACAGTGCATCCATCATCAGCGGAAGTGAAAAACCGGTTTGAACATAACTCGCGCTGAAGAATATATTGAAAACCAAAAAGAGCATGAGCAGCGGCCGCTTCATCAGCACAGTAAAAATACTGCCTTCTTCGTGCTGCTCAGACTCGGAATACGCTGCCGTCGTCGACTGATCCGGCATGGATTCTGAAACCAGTCGTCCAACGAGAACAACTGCGACAAACGATGTAATCGCATCGCCCAAGAAGACCATAAACAACAAGTGATTAAAGAGGAACCCGGCAACGATCGGGCCAAGCGCCACGCCAATATTAATCCCTAAATAAGAAAGTGAAAAACCGCGCTGTCTATCTTCCGGCGACAGAACGTCTGCCAAAATAGCACCAATAATCGGACGAACAGCGCCATTGAAAAATGCAGATGCCATAATGAGTCCAATCATCACCGGCTGATCATAGACAAATGTACAAATAAACAGCGAAATCCCCGCCAATGCCTGCGCAACCAAATACGTTCGCTTACGTCCCCAGTGATCGGCCGCCTTTCCGCCAATAAAACTGCCCGGAATCGCAACCAGTGTTGTCATCATGACGATGGTACCGGTATAGGTGATACTATAGTTAAATTGCGACGTTAGAAAAAAAGTCAGAAAAGGTCTGACAAAATCACCAAAGCGATTGATAATTTGTGCGATAAAAATCACATAAACCGCTTGAGGAAGCCCTCTATAGGTGTCAAACCGCTTCAAAATTCCCATCTCATCACCCCTTGAAAATAATATAGTAATACCTTATCATCAGGGCTTTCAGAAGTCACGCAGAATCACTTTAGCCGGATATTAAGTTAACGTCACAATTGCAGGCATGTGTGTGCCTTCATCTATTTGCAGAAGTAAAGCCGGCATCGTTGGTTATAATGCCGGCTTACATTTTTATGTTAAAGTTCTTTCAACGCGAACGGTCTCAAAAAAGTTTATGAAATCGCATTGGCTTCATCGACAGCAGATGCATTTTTAACATCTTTATAGTTTAGATAACTTGCGCCCACGATGATGATAATGCCCACTGTGCTCAACAAATCCGGGTAAGTCCCCCATATGAACAATGCCAAAACAGCGCTGAAAATAATATTGGCATAGGCATAAATGGAGACTTCAGAAGCTTTTGCATGATGGTAGGCGCTTGTTAAAAATACTTGACCGCCCATGGCGCTTAGGCCTGTCATTAGCAGAAAGAAAAATTCTCGTGGCGTCAGCCACTTAAAATTTAAAACAGTCGGCACAATCATTACAACTGTTGAAAAAAATGAAAAGAAAAATACCACAGTGGCAGGTTCTTCATAAGTGCGAAGTTTGCTGACAAAGGTATAAGCCAGTCCCGCAAAAATAGAAGAGAGAAACACGACAATTGTCGGGATCAACACTTCCGGCGCCGACGGCTTTGAAACAATAAATACGCCGGCCAGTGCCATGAGCATATAAACAATTTGCGATGTGCGTATCTTTTCTTTTAATAGGAAAACAGCAAAAATCAGTACCCAGAACTGCGATAGTTTCTGAATGGTACTCGCTGTGGCTACATCCATGCGCTCTAGCGCATAAAACATTGTCACAACACCGACGACACCGCAAATACTTCTTCCAACAAGAAGCGGCAGGCTTTTCATATTACCCAGCGGTCGAACTTTATTTTTTCGGACAATATAGTAGGCAAAAAAAATTGAAAAGAAGTTTCTGAAAAAGACCTTTTCAAATATTGGCACCTCGTTTCCCGCCAGCTTTACCGAAATACTCATAAGCGCAAAGCAAAAGGCTGAAATAAGCATATACACAATAGCACGCATTTTTTCCTTTTCACCTCTGTCTATTTGCGCCACTGTGTCTTCAGTTGTGCTCGCGCTTCCTGTTTCAGGAATCTCATTTATCTGTTTCTTCATCATAAATTGCCTTTCTGCTTCGATCGCATCGTCAAAAAAATAGACAACGCCCCGTTAAAAGCAAACGGGGCGATTCTTATTTAAAAATATACTCAAGTTTACTGTGATGATTGGTCACTTCCGTCGCTGCAAGTTCTGCATTGCCCGATTTAATGGCATCTAATATCCGACCATGTTCATCTAAGGTCGCTTGAATACGGCCTTCTCGATTTAATGACTGGTATCTGGAAATGCTCAATAAGTCTTGAAAGTGTTTTAAAAGCGATTCCAGCTGAGGACTGTTTAATGTTTGATAGATGGTTTCATGGAAAGAAGTGTTCAGATCAAAAACCTTATCAACATCTGCCTTCTTTGTATAAAACGCCATCAGATCATAAATATCTTCCAGTTTTTCGACGTCATCTGTTGACATTCTGTCAATTGCAAATCTAATCGCAACATCTTCAATACTCTGCCGCATCGCGCATAAATCTTTAACATCCTGATCTGATATACCGACGACAACAGCGCCCCTATTGGGAATACTGTCAATCAGTCCTTCCAGCTCCAGTTGCTTTAGCGCTTCTCTAACCGGCGTCCTACTGATGTCCATCTCTTTCGCGATCTTGATCTCATTGAGCTTATAGCCCTTTGGATAGAGACCATTGACAATATCATTTCTCAATTTTTGAAAAACGACATCTGAAAGAGAGCGCCCCTTTGCCTTTTCCGAATAGATGCTCATTGCACGTATCCTTTCATGTGAAAACGATTTGAGGCAGCATCGCCTCATTTAATTGTATTTTTTCAAACACATTATTTCACATTGTTCGGGATTTTACAATGCCTAATTTTAAGTTGTATGCCTTTTTACTTTAAAATGTTCACCTTTTTAAAGAATTTGATACTTTTTGCGAAAAGCAGTTGGCGTCATCTGGCTATAATGCTTAAAAAAACGACTGAAATAATTGCTGTCTCTGAGACCCGCTTGATTGGCAATTTCACCAATGCTGAGATCTGTTTCCAGCAGCAGCTCACGTGCTTTTGCAATCCGTACTTGGTTTAAAAAATCAATGGGCGTATAATGCATAACGCCCTTAAACAGTCTTGAATAGTGAATCGCACTGATTTTTGTCATCTCTGCCAAAATATCCAGCGTGATGCGTTCCTGATAGCGATATGTCATCAGTGATACCGTCGGTTTTAGCTGACTCAGTGTGTGCTTATACGTCTTATACGCACCTTGATCCGAATGCTTTGTTTTAACTTGTCTAAGTAATTCTATAAGCAACAGCCTGCCTGCATTTTCTAAAGCAGGGATGTCCCCGACTTGCCACGCTGCATCCATCACCTCTAAAAAAGGCACTGCACGCGCTCGAATTACCGGATCTCTTCTTAAAAAATAATGTTGCTGATGGAACATATTGTTTAAGAATTTCTGCTGTATATCGGCTAGATTATCCGTCAACGCAAACAAATCAATCTGATACAGTGCAAAGCGCACAGATGGCGTCGTTTTTTCCGCACTGTGCACCTCGTTTGAATTGACGACAACAATATCTCCCGGCTTAACGCGAATTGCTTCGTCAATAACCGTGAGCACCATCTCACCTTCAATCATCCGATAAAATTCCAAATGATGATGCCAGTGCGGCAAAAAAAGAATGCCGGGCATCACATGGGTTACCTGTTCAATTTTGATTGAAGCGTATCTCAGCTTACCGTCTATACTTAATTCGTACACGTTTCAATCTCCAAGGGGTTGCTTTTGATCTGTACATCATATCACACCCCAGAGCGTCTTGCTACTTAAAATTGAAAAAGCGGACTGCGCTCAGTCACTTTCCCGCCTGTTGACAATTAAAATGCCAACGGCTATCAGCAGCAGTGCCGTCAATACCGAAGCGGTGTCAAACATTGCGGATTCCGCCAATAAAACATTTGAAAAAATAACACCAAAGACCGGCGTCGTAAAACCAAAGACAGCAACACTGGAAACGGGATACACATTGAGCAGCAAGCTCCATATTGCATAAGCAGCTGCTGAAACGCCACTCAAATATACTAACACGCCAAGGCTTTGCACAGTGGGCAAATGAATCGCGCCGCCGAAGATATTGCCGACAAACAGCATTGTCAAACCGCCGACGATAAATTGGTATGTTGCCAGCAGCACCGGATTCGAATCACCGGCAAACCGCTTCATAAGATTTGTCGAAATCGCATAGGAAACAGTCGCCATAAAGACAAGTCCTTCCCCTAACCAATGCATGCCCGCGAACGCGTCGACATCCTGCAAATGTACCCACAGTATGCCGAAAAAGCCAAGCAAACAACCCACTGTCTTTTGCAACGTCAATTGCTCATTGTGAAAAACAAGCGATGAAATAATCACGGCGACAAAGACATTGCCGCCTGCGACAATAGAAGCACCTGTCCCCGATGTCTTTGAAACGCCAATGTAAAAAAAAGTGTACTGCAAGACGGTTTGAAAGAGGCTGATCCATATAATAGGTTTCCAATCGCACCGTTTTGGCAGCCCCGTTCTGCGAACGGTCATCAACCATAACAGTGCACCTGCCAAAACAAATCGAAGCCCTGCATAATAAATGTATTGCCATACACTGCCGTCCGTCATGCCGGAAAGTGCATATCCCCATTTGACAGCAGGGAATGCGCTTCCCCAAAGTGCACAGCAAAATGTTGCCGAAATCGCCAATATCCCCATTCGTCTGATTTTGCCTCTATCAGAAACCATTGACAGCCTCCTAGACGATTAATTGAAGATTATCAATCCCCAAGTAAGTGTCAAATTTATAACCGGCATCTTCAATACGTCCGCAATGTTTAAAGCCAAAATCCAAATGAAAGCGAATACTGCCCTCATTGGTCGATGTAATAACCGAAACGATGGTGTGAATCGCTTCACATTGTCTCGCATATGCGATGGTATATGCCATCAGCTTTTTACCAATGCCTGCACCGCGCTTTGCTTGCGTCACATAAATAGAAAGTTCAACGGTTGCAGCAAAAGCCTGATGTTCTCTGTACCTTGATAGCGCCGCAAAGCCAAGGGCACCATCACCTTCATCATAAACGAATATCTTATGATAACCTGTATGCGCCTTATACCACGCCATCATGACAGCATCTGTCTTTGGCTCAATATCAAAGACCACTGTCGTATTGAGAATTGCCTCATTGTAAATAGCCTTAATTGCCGGCAGGTCGTATTCCCTCGCTTCTCTAATCATCATTGCCTCCTATCGTCGTAAAAAATCGCATTTCCGTTTATAGGATCAAAACAAATCGCCATTTCGTTATTCAAATTTACTATAATAATTTTCAAGAAATTCACAACATTGCTTTTCGTTGATTTTTCACGACAACATATTGTTTCCCGTCTTCTGAAAACAATGCATATCGCAGAAAAAGAATTGAAATTTAAATGATATGATTTCATTATTTAATTGTTTTTCCTATTTGACAAGCACTGTCTTTAAACATATGATTGACTTACATTCATATTAATAGATGCTACTAAGAAAGTACAGCAATCATTTTTTATAATTTGTTATAATTATTTTCTATAACAAGGTGTTTTCCTTTTAATACCCCTTTTGGTAACAGTTTTGATGACAGTTTTGATTGCGGTTTTGATTGCGGTTTTGATTGCGGTTTTGATTGCGCATTTGTGCCACTCGATCTTCCGCAGTACCTTTTCAGCATCTTGAACGGAGGTCCCTAATGACTTTACAACAGTGCCGCTATATCGTCGCTATTTCAGAACATCAGACCATCAACCGCGCTGCAAAGGCGCTTTTCGTTACGCAGCCAACAATCTCCAAGTCGATCAGCGAACTGGAACTGGAACTCGGCATCCATATTCTCAACCGAAACAACAAAGGCATTACCTTTACTGAAGCCGGACGCGATGTTCTCTTTTATGCAAGTATGCTGCTGGAGCAGGCTTCAGCAATGACCGCACATTTTAACGCGAAAAAAGCACCTCATTTGCGCCGGTTCAGCATTACCTCTCAGCATTATACTTTTGCCGTTGAAGCACTCGCCAGTTTGATCCAGCGATTGGATTCGTCAAAACGCTATGAAATCAATTTTAGAGAAGACAAGAGCACCACGGTCATCTCAGATGTTGCTGAAGGCATCAGCGATCTCGGCATTATTGCGTTAACAGAGACCAACCGCCTATTTCTTGAACGCACCATGAAACGCAAAGCGCTCACCTTTCATGAACTGGGCAAAACGGTGCAGCACGTTTATTTGAATACAGAGCACCCACTCGCAGGAATGCATACGATTACACTCGAAATGCTAAAACCTTATCCACGCTATACTTACAAAAAAGATGATCTTCCTCAAACATTTACTGAAGAGGGCAATCATCTTAAATATGCTGAAAAAATTATTTACTTAAATGACCGCGCCACGATGGACAAACTGCTAACAGAAACCAACGGTTACAATATCGGAACCGGCTGCCTTGCCAGAGATCCTTATCGTTATCGGCTCTGTGTTGTCCCGCTCGTCGACGGCTGCGAAATGACCATCGGCTATGTCACGCGTAAAGCTGTTCTGCTGCCAGAAGATTTAACAGACTATGTTCACGCGCTTCAAATTGCAGTCACAGAATCGCTTCCTAGTGCATTTCAGCCGGGTTCATACTGATTTAAAAGGTCAAAAAGTGTTTCAGGTGAATCGGCAAAATGTGTACCGCCGGCAGCTTCAAGCGCTGAACGATCTCTAAATCCCCATGTCACGAGGAAACACGGCAGGCTGGCGCGATTCGCAGTTTCCAAATCCACTTCTGAATCACCAATATAGACAGCGCGTTCCCGATCGGCATCCAGCGCCTGAACCGCTAAAAAAACAGCATCGGGATCGGGTTTTTTACGGTATGCTTCCTGCTGACCAATGGCAACATCAATCAGTTCTTCAAAATAAGCTTCGTAAAGCGGCTTCACCGCTTCTTGATGCTTATTGGTCACAATGGCCATTTTGTAACCCTCTGCTTTTAATCTTTCAAGCAATTCTGAAATGCCGGGATAAAGTGCCGTCTTGTTTTGACAGTTGCGGTCATAATGAGCTTTGTAAACACCTAAAACCTTTTGAACCGTCATTTCATCTGCGTTGCCGCCAACACTGCGACGAATAAGCCGTTCAGCACCATTGCCGACAAACGTTCTGATTTCTTCTAGGGTTCGTACGGGAAATCCCTCTGCCGTCAGCGCTGCGTTAACACTGTCTGCCAGATCTTCAAGTGTGTTGAGCAGCGTGCCGTCAAGGTCAAAGATTACCGTATTGATCCAATTCATTTTAGTCTCCTCATTTGTAATGAACGCCGACGATCAGGCGTTGCTTCGTATGCTAATTATACTATTTTATGAAATGCTGAAGTGCCGACAAATGTCGGTTAAAATCATTTTCGCCCTGCTGATAAAGCGCTTTCAGCTTTTCGACGTTTTTTTCAAGCCGATCTACCTTTACCAGCTCCTCCGGCCTTATAACGTATACAGATCCCTCTGCAGACATGCGGTCTATTAATGCCAGTGTTTCGTTATAGCGCTCATGGCGCCGCATCATTGCGCTGACCAAATTTGGGTAATGACGGTACTTTGCTTTTATCAAGCTTTGAAAAGCCTGTGGTTTCTTTTGATAAGCTGCATCGCGCGTCAATACGACCACGTGTTTTTGATTGCCGTCCCTTATGGATTTTTCAAGCGGGATCGGATCTGCAACACCGCCGTCCAAGAGGCTTTTGCCTTGGATTTCAACCATCGGTGCGATCATGGGCAGCGATGAAGATGCTTTGAGGATGTCAAACCCTTCTTTAAAATCCTCTTTTTCAAAATATACCGGCGCACCTGTCTGACAATCCGTTGTCCCAACGATAAAACGGCAGTCTGCCGCATCAAAGGCCTGATAGTCAAAATAAACATGCTGGTTTGGAATTTCATCAAAGATAAAATCCATACCAAAATAGGATTTCTCGCGCAGGAGATTTCGAAGGCTCATGTAACGCCAGTCATTGACATAAGCAGTATTCACAATAAAATTTCTTCCCTTTTGCCCCGCTATATACGATACAGCATTGCACGCGCCGGCTGAAACGCCGATCACATATGGAAACATCATTTGTTGTGCAAGCAAGCCATCCAATACGCCGCATGTGTAGAGTCCGCGCATACCGCCGCCTTCCAGCACAAGTCCAACATCGCTTCGCATGATGTCACCTCCCAGATGTAAATGCATCTTCTGATTAAAAAATCAATGCGATTGTTGATAAGCATTACTGCTTAAAGATTAGTCTATTGTATCATTTCTCTGTTAAAGTGCCAATAATTTCAGGTTCTGCAAACAATGCCGTCGCGCCGCCGGTATGCAGAAACACCACATTTGAACCCGGTTCAATCTTGCCGCTCTCCACATAGTCAATCAAACCCGAGAGCGCCTTGCCTGAATAAACCGGATCTGTCAAAATACCCTCTGCACGGGCCAATCGACGAATGGCTTCATTGCCTTTTTCACTTGGTTTTTCATAACCTGGCGCGTAATAATGATCGTCGACAAAAATGGCTTCTTCCGGTACGGTGTGATCTATGCCAATGTGTTCAAGTGCCATTGTGGCAAGCGAAGCCACTGTTTTGCAGTAGTCATCATTTTTGACGCCAACGGCAATGCCGATAATTTTAGTTTCTTCACCTAGATAGTGATTGGCCGCACTGAGCCCCGCCAGCGTCCCTCCCGTTCCTGATGCTAAAAAGATATAATCAATGTTTTGTCCCATGGCACGCATCTGCTGCTGCATTTCCAAATAACCGCCGACATAAGCGCTGCTGCCAACCGGCGTTGCGCCCCCTGTTGGGATCACATAGGCTTTTCGGCCATCCGCTTCAAGTGCCGCTATCTTTTCATCTGCCGCTGCGCGAGATCGTTCAACCCCAATTGACATATCCTCTCCATTGGAAGGTTCTATGTGAAGTTCCGCACCAAAGATTTTATCCAGCAGTAAATTGGCACGCATCTCAGGCGATTCACTTTCAACGAGATCAACTAAGTATAAAATGGGATTCAGACCGCAGATACGCGCTGCTGTCGCCGTTTGCATAGCATGGTTGGACTGCGTTGCGCCAAAGGTAATCACCGTGTCACAGCCCTTCATCACTGCGTCGCCCATTAAATATTCAAGTTTACGAATTTTATTGCCGCCAAATGTATTGGCGCCTGTAAAATCGTCGCGTTTTATATAAATGTTAACGCCGAGTACGTTCGATAATTTTTCCAGCTTATACAGCGGCGTTGGGAAAAAGCCAAGCGGTTGATGAGGCTGCGCTGTTAGTTTTTGATAAAGCAATTCGTTTTTCTTCATATCTTCCTCCATTAGTTCTACAGCAGTGCTTTGCCACTTCCCGAAACTGCTGTATGATCATGTCACATGCTGCCACGCATTGCATGTGTGCTTAAATTATATCGCTTTAAGGGTTCACCTTCAATGCAAAGTACGATACTATATTAAACATAAATAGGTTTCGACAGCCATCGCATGGCTATCATTAAGGAGGTCCTATGAAAGTGCTCATCATTGGCAACGAAGATCGTTATCGCCGGTATATGCCGCATGCAGACTATCTTAACGCATTCGACATCGTTTATCAGCCCCGTGATGCCTCATTGTCTGATCTGTTAGCAGCGGGCAGCGATGCAGATGCCATTGCCGTTGATCCTACGGTTCAACTTCCCAGCGGTCTCATCAATCACATGCCAAATTTAAAAATTATCCAGTCAGAAGGCGTCGGTTATAATGGCATCGACATCGAAACTGCCAGAAAACGCGGTATATACGTCTGTAATCAGAAAGGCGCAAATGCCGCTGCCGTTGCAGAGCAAACGATTCTGCTCATGCTCGCACTACTCAGGCAATTCGTCCTTGGCGATCGTACGGTTCGAAACGGCGGACAGCTCGCGATGAAAGAACGCCTCATGATTGAAGGAATCCGCGAGATGGCAGACTGTCGTGTTGGATACATCGGTTTTGGCGATATTGCCAAAGCTGCTGCCGAGCGATTAACCCCCTTTGGCTGCCAGCAGTTTTACTATACGCCAACACGCAAAACGGCAGCGGTCGAAGCGCAATATGCCATCGCGTATCTATCCCAGCATGAACTGGTTTCAACATGTGACTTTATTGTCATTCTCTGCCCGCTTAACGATACGACTCGAAATATGGTAAATGCTTC
The DNA here is from genome assembly GCA_030446305.1 of Clostridiales bacterium. GTDB lineage: Bacteria > Bacillota > Clostridia > Peptostreptococcales > Acidaminobacteraceae > Fusibacter. Next base: position 53,781 of record JASUSA010000008.1, read on the forward strand.
TTTCTTAAACAATATGAAGTCAGATGCTTTTCTCATTAACACAGCAAGAGGCGAAATTGTAAACAACCAAGCGCTCTACGATGCTATTCTCTCTGGAACCATTGCAGGCGCGGGACTGGATACAATTTCACCAATTCCCGTTCCCAAAGACCATATCCTCTTTCAGCTGCCGGCGCCATATGCAGACAGACTCATCGTCTCCCCACATATCGGTGGTGTTACCATGCGCTTTTTCAAAGGCGCGCATCAGCGAAACTGGCTCAATATTTACAAGGCGCTAACAGGCGAACTACCCGACAACATTGTAAATGGTCTATCGTCTGTACAATCTTAAATTGCCAATTGCGTCAATCGTCTTCCTTTGGCAATTTAACAAAAAAACCGCTGCAGGGTCGCTACTGTGAAAACGAGAACACTTAAACATTTTCACACCCTGACAGCGGTTTTTAAATGAGGAAATTACATATCGCCTGTTGTTTTGCCCTGACGGCCAGCACTGCGCCAGCCTCTACCCATGCCGTTGCCTTTGCCTCTGCCGCCGCATCGTCTGCCGCGCCCAAATCCACTTTGATTATTTTCGCCATTGCAGTTGCCCATCGCCTTTCCGGTCATTGGGCCTTCGCCATTTGGTCCTGTTCCATCTCTTCTTGGCATATCATCACCTCCGTTTCGGTCATATGCTCTAAACAAATTGTATGATACTTTTGGGCATATGTCAATAACTTTTTTTTAAATCTTCTTGTATCTATTTCAAGACTATGTTACTCTATTATTAGACCACGTGGTCTAATAATAATAATAATAATAATTAAGAAGAAGAATAAGAAGAAAGAGGTTCCCATGCTCAAAAAAAATAAATATACCCTTATTTTCACACTGCTCTCTATTGCATTTATCGTGCTTATGGCAACATCCAGCACGCTGTTTTCATGGGCATTTGCTCGACATCACAATGTGCTCAGCTGGTATATTAGGCCGCTTTTCATGTTGCCTTTTTGCTTCTTTGCCTATCGAAGAAACGGCGCCGGTATTGCGGCAACTGTCTTTTTACTGCTCACCAGCATGTTCTGGTTTCCAAAGCCAGAATCAACGTCAGAAACAGTTGCCGCTTTTCTAACCATGGAGCAGCAGTATTTGACCTCCAACTGGACACTTGTAAAAATTGCAGTCAGTATGATGGTGCCCATTACAATGTCGGCACTCGCCTATGCATTTTGGCAGCGCAGTCTTAAAACCGGCCTTTTCATCGTTGTGCTGATTGCCTTCCTAAAAATTATATGGAGCATTATAGAAGGCGGGAGCTCAGGCTTATCAATACTTGTACCGGCATTGCTCGGTCTGGCAGTCTGTATTGTCGCAATTATCTTTTTCATTCGCTATCAACAACATAAAAAAGACAAAACCTTCTATTAACGCTCACAGCTTAAAGCGTTTCCCGTTATAACCGCCTTCAAAAAACCAACAAAAAAACAGGAGCAATTAATGACAGAAAAAACATTTACAAAACGCGAACAGCTTATGGCAGCAGCACTTTCAGAATTTTCCACAACGGATTTTGAAAGCGCCTCCCTCAATCAAATTATCAAGGCGTCCGGCATCAGCAAAGGCGTCTTCTACTATCATTTTGAAAATAAGGAAGCACTCTATCTCGCACTGCTCGATGAAGCCAATCACCAAAAATGGGCCTTTATCAATGATCAAACCGCCAACAATGCACCTGCATATGAATCGCTGGACATCTTTGACCGATTTCTTTATCAGGCACAGTTGGGGATCGCTTTTGCCGGCGAACATCCGCAGCACCATCTGCTTTCTATGCAACTGACAAAAGAAAAGGGCAATCCCATTTATGAACGCGCCATTCGTCATATAGGATCTGATGGCAATGCAGCACTCTCAAAGCTGATTGACGATGCAATTGCCCGCGGCGAACTGCGTCCTGATTTTGACAAACCGTTTTTTCATCGGTTGATTACCCATTTATTTCAAAATTTTTATGCTATTTTTGATGTAGACCATACGAACCAAGTACAGTCGCAATTGGAACACTATGTTGATTTTATGCGCAATGGTTTGTCTTCACGCTCATCGTGAGCCGTTGAAAACAATGTATCGAGGGGCACTGGCTTAGACATATAAAAACCTTGGTAAAGATCCGCCTCTGTCCCCTTGACAAATCGATACTGCATCTCTGTCTCAACACCTTCTACCACAATGCGAATGCCAATTTCCCGCCCCATGCGAATAATGGCTTTAATGATCTTGCCGTCATCTGCGTCCGGATAATCCTTAATAAACAATCTGTCAATTTTGAGCTCATCGGCATTGATTTCTTTTAAATAGGCCAATGATGAGTAGCCGGATCCAAAATCGTCAATTGCGATCTGAATCCCTGCCAGATGCAGTTGTTCAATAACCATGTTGGCAACGGCAATATTATCCATCAATGTCGTCTCAATGATTTCAAAGCAAAATTGATAATCCGTCAGCGAAGCATTTCGAATCATCTCGATTAGCGACATAATAACGGCACTGTTGGTAAATTCAATACTGGACAAATTAATAGAAACCCTCAAAGGCTTCCCGTCAGGCCGCCTTGGATGAAGGTGAACCAAGTCGTCAATTACTTTCTCAAGCACGCGCTTTCCAAGTCTCAGAATTTCCTTCGTGTCTTCTAGAAGCGGTATAAACTTACTCGGCGAAACAGTGCCGAGTTCAGCACTCTGCCATCTGACTAGCGCTTCAACACCCTCGATTTCATTTGTTTCAAAATCCACCTGCGGCTGATAGAGAACATAATACTCATCTTCTTCAAATGCGTGTATCAGCGCCTTGCGAATACTCATGTCTTCTTTTATATAATGATAAATCTGATCCGTATAGACGAGGTAGTTGCTGCGTTTTAGCTTAAGCAGCGCTTCCAGTGCAATCAGTGAATTACCCACGATGGTACTGCCACTTGCGAAATCATCACTTCTGCATGCGACACCTGCATTAAATTTAACACTGAAACTGCCGAGATTCATATCAAAAAGTGCTTTTCTCAATAGCTGTTCCATCCGCTGAATGATCTCTGTAATATGTTCTTCTGTATCCTTCTCTGAATCCCCAATTTCCGAAGCCAAAACCATGAGGTTCGAGTGCGGTATGACAAATGTATTTTCCGGCATCATGGTGTTGAGTATCGTACTGCTCTTCCTGACAAAATTACCTTGAATCGATTGGTTGGCTTCAAGCATTGCACCCAATCGGTCTTTTACCTGCAAAGCAACGACCATGTATTTTGAACTGTTCTGAAACCGTTCATCAAGATACCTTCCCACGTGTTCAATTTCATCATCCGAAATAAATGAACTCGTAATGTCTTTATTCGCTGATGACATCTGCAAGTTTGAATTCAACTTTGGATTGGCATAAATGCCAATGTAATACCGAATTTCATTATGGCGGTTTCGCACGGCCTTTATCAGCAAGTGCTTTCGAATCATGTGTCCGCGTTTTGTGCGATTCCATACATTGCCATCCCATAAATCCGTCTGTGCATCTTTTGATAGTGCAATCCGATTGTCACTGAAAAACGATTGGATGGGTTTTCCAAGAATTTCATCTGATTTAAAACCAAAAATTTCTTCAAAGATATTGTTGCAATATTGAATGGTTAGCTTTTCATCTAAAATAACAATCCCGTCGTGAGAGTTATTGGAAATATAGGCCGATACCAGCAGCATCATATTTTGCTGCGTTTTCGTACTAAATAAAAGGACCAGACTAAACGCAATGATAAAAACCAAGAGATCCAGTATCACGAGTACACTGTAAAAATGATTTAAAAACAGGTTTTCATGGTCAAGCGCCTTGTTAATATCAAGCGCCGTCAGTAAATACCACGCATTTTCAGGAAAATCAAAAACATATTGCGTTTCTTTAAAAATAGGCAATTCTTCATACATATACAGAACATTATCTTCTTTCCATGTAATCGGTTCATCCACGGATGCCCTTTTGTGCGCTTCAATTGAAGACAAGATGGATTCAACGCTAAAGCCAAGCGTCGTTTGGTACAAATCACTCATGCGCTCTAAATTCTCACCCATGAATGACCAGTAATTATTAGCGTCTGCTAACCCAATATCAAATTGTTCCAAATTGAGCTCTTTGTACTTGCTGATAATAGAGAAAAATCGATCTCCATCAAAATTAAGTACCAAAATACCCGCTTCGTTGCCAAAGCCATCATAAACTTTTCTTGCAAATCTTATCGTCGGTTCATAAGGAACGACAATAACCCCATTTTCAATATTGAGATCAAAATCCGAAATGTACATCTCGCCCGCTGTTAAATCCAGCGCACTTTGATAGTAATAGCGATCAGATTTATTTTGGAGATCTTTCGGCACAACGCGTTCAACCACTTGGTCTGCTTTCCTGCGATTAACGCGCACGAGTTCATTGCCATCCATGTCGAGAATTCGTATCTGCGACAACCCTTTACGACCACCGGCGTATCGGTAAAACATGTTCTCGAGTTCATCGCGCGATTCTTTTGAGCGATCCGTATCCAGATAGTTCATCATGGAATACGACGTTTTTAGTAATCCCATATCATCATAAACCGTTTGAAAGCTCTCCTTCATAAAAAGCTCGCTGACTTTCAGCGCCGTATTTTGCTGATGATTGTATTTGGCCATCGTCTCACGGTATATAACACTGTGAATGTACACAATAGCCGCATTAGCGGCAAATGTCACCACAAGTGCAATCACCAGTGTCATCCATTTTGAGCGCTGCGAAAGCCTGTTTGATTTGTAAAAATTCTTCATAAATTGCCTTTCTCAATATGTATTCGCCCCGGCACAGCCGCCATATCCATCAATGTAAAATGCCCCATTCCTTTAGAACACATGATGTCGTTGACGCTAATTGCCTCTTTTTGTTTATATACCTTTTTGGCTGATTCTAAGCAGATTTCTTTCAAATCTCATGAGCCAAAAATCGAAGATTAAAGGCAAAGCTTTCATAAAAAAGCGCTCGCCGATCAATGATAGGCAAGCACTTTTTTTAAGTGATTATTGGTGATGATGAGTGATACGAGTAATCTCCAGCCGCTACCAGCAATTATCATCGGTCACTGTTTTCAGCTAATGTTAAATACCTTTACGAGAGTTGCTCAATCAACTGAACGCGCAAGCCGTCAGGGTCATTGGCAAAGATAAATTTAAGTGACGGCATCGGTGAATAAACGGTTTCATCAAATGTATCACCACGTTCACGCAATCGCGTAATTGTATCGGTGATCGATGTACATGTAAAGCCGATTGAGATAAAGGGTTTGTGTTCTATGGCCTCTTCTCCGTCATGGCACATGAGTTCTAATTCCGTGCTGCTTTCACCATCTGTTAAAAAAGCAATGGTTACACCTTCTGTTGGCGAAAAACGCCTTTCCAGCTTTAAGCCGGCAATCTCTGTGTAAAATGCCAATGACTTTTCCAAGTCTCTAACCGTAATTGTCGTCCATGCATACCCCATTGTATTTTCCTCCTTTTATATGCTAATAATCCGTTTATAAAATAAACTACGCTATCATTTTACCACGTATTTAATTGAAAAAAGTATACATTAAAAGTAGTCGCACAGAATCAGCATAATAATCACACATCCGTACCGCCTCCTGAAATGCCGTAGAAAATCGTCAATATTTGCATAAGGTAATGATGCAAATTTTCTTGTGTTTAAAATTTGCATCATTCATATGCTAATCCTTTTACTGCAATAGGTACTATTTTCATAATGCGAAAACTTAACCTATTGCAGTAAAGGATCAAACCGAAGGTAATGATGCAAATTTTCTTGTTACGCAATTGTTATACAAATGATATACTGACATATATGTAAAACAGAAGGAGAAGGGTCATGTCATTTTTCGCAAATATGATTAACTTACAGCTGATGCTCTTTTCTCTAATTGCAGTAGGCGTCCTGACGAAACGCATCGGCATTGTAGATCAGCACGCACGCAAATCACTTTCAAACCTGCTCATTTTTATCATATTGCCCTGCAGCATCGTCCAATCCTTTATTGGTACGGATGATATCAGCGCATCTTTCTTAATGAGCTGTGTCCAAGCCGTCGTCCTTTCGATGCTTATTCAGATTTTTGCCATCAATATCAGCAAAGTCATTTTTGCAAGATTTGACGAAGGCAAAAAAAGTGTTCTTTCCTATGGTCTCATTACTTCCAATTCAAGCTTCATTGGCATTCCCATTGCCGAATCGCTCTATGGCAGCACCGGTGTACTCTACACATCCATCTTTCAAATTCCCATCCGCATCACCATGTGGACAGCGGGACTATCGCTCTTTACAGATGTCAAGAAACGCGATGCTTATCGCAAGGTGATCAAGCACCCCTGTATTATCGCTATTTTTGTTGGTTTTGTCCTCATGCTCCTACCTGTCTCACTGCCATTCTTTATGACAGCCACGATCAAGCGCATCAGTCAGTGCAGCATCCCCGTATCGATGATCGTCATCGGTGCAATTTTGTCAGATGCAGATCTAAAAACGCTTTTTTCACCAGCCGTTATTTTCTTTACGGTTATTCGGCTTATCGTTTTTCCCGTATTGGTCTATTTTGCACTAATGCCGTTTCAGCTTGATCCATTGCTCGTCAATATATGCGTTATTATGACCGGTATGCCGGCAGGCAGCACAACATCCATTCTGGCTGATACTTACAAGGGCGATTCCATGTTTGCTTCTCAGATCACCTTTGTCTCGACGCTTTTTTCGATCTTTACGATTCCATTGCTCAGCCTGCTCTTTGCCTAATCACTGTTCAAACGGCATTGTCAACGGGGCATTGTCAAAGTGCCATTGCCAAAAACCGCGCGCATTGCTTTGACAGAAGTGTTAAACTAATTGCAGCAAACATAGCCATTCCTGCAATAACGCTATCGAGGAGAGAATACATGAACTATTTTAATCCCGGATGTGCCTTGATGCTTTACAAGCCGCACTTGGCGCAAAAAATTTTCGAGACATTAAACGCTGTCAATGATGCGCCAGACGCGATTAGCACGCATGAGCGCAAAGCAATCGTAAAATGGCACGATATCTGCTGCCATCATGATCCGGCACTCCCGCGCGGCAGCCATATCATCAACGTCTGCGCCGGATGTGATCGACGTTTTCGCTCTTTATATGACGGAATCACAACGCGCTCGCTGTGGGAGATCATTGATGCAGATTCCGCGTTCCCGCTGCCAGATCACAGTGGTTTAACCGTTTCAGTACATGATCCCTGTCCCGTTCGCGAAAAACCGGAAGTTCACGCAGCGGTTAGAAGCCTGTTGTCTAAAATGAATATCGTCATTCGAGAAACAGCATATCACGGTACGCATTCCATCTGCTGTGGTGATGATCTCTATCCCAAGGCGGCGCTAGATACCGTTCACGCACACATGCAACGCCGTGCACAGGCCATGCCCGCTGATGATGTTTGTGTTTACTGCGTTTCATGCATTAAATCCATGACGATTGGCGGCAAGCGCCCCAGATACCTTGTCGATCTGCTTTTTAACGAAGCGACAGACCCAGGCGTCTGTGATACGGTTGAATGGCATCGCACGCTCGACTGTTATATTGATTTACATTGATAGAATCAAAAAAGTTCCTTGTATGCCCAATTGTCATCTGCCTTTGTTCAATCATTTTCATTATTTTTCCGGCAGTTGGCTGTAAGGCGTCAAAGGAACATTTTTGCATTTAAATGATACCATTTTCTTCAAACATTAATGGGGTATTTCATAAAAGCTAATCGGTAAAACCTTGTTTTTTCGCAATCGTCATGATCTCTTGACGCTTATCAATAACCGCTTGCAGTTTTGCAACCACCTGATCGCTAAAACTGTCAACGCGCTTATTGGCGTTTCGCAGATCATAATAAGTTTGCATTTCTTCGTCATAATCGGCGATTTCAGTCAAATAGCGATCAAATGACTGATAGCTATTTTCAAATATTTTAAGTGTATTGGCCATTCTCGGCTTAAGCTGAGGCGACTGATCCGGATAGCCCAATCCAAGCCCAACAACCGGGAATGTCAATGGGGGCAGTTTCAATAATGCACACATTTTTTCAGCATCGTTGAGAATGCTGCCGAGGAACATGGCACCCAGTTCAATGCGTTCTGCTGCATTGACGACGTTCTGTGCTGCAAGGCATGCGTCTGTAACGCCCTGAAAAAAACGATCCATATCAGCTGCATAAAACGTTGAGCCGGCCTTTTCTTTCGCGATTTGAGCATTGCGGTGCTGGTCTGCGATAAAAATCAGTAGTTCCGGCGCACTCGCCACATATTTCTGATGACAAATTTCAGCAATCGACTGCTTCAGTTCTGGATCTGTTACGCGAATAATCGAATATTGCTGCATGCCATTAGAGGTTGCCGTGCGTCTGGCAACTTCCATCAGCTGTTCAAAAATAGGTTCTGGAATTGGCGCCTGCTTGAATTGACGTATCGTGCGGTGTTCAAGCTGCGATTGCAGATTATTCATAGGTCATGCCTCCCTTTACAATTTACAGATACTCCTTTCATACCCACTTGTTCTACTGCTAAAAGCATCCATCGCGCGTTTACAACTTTTTTACATTTTGGCTTGAAACGCGCCTGCTGCTCTGCTATGATAATGAAATGCCGCCAAAATGCAGCATGCAGCGGTATCATTCAAATATACCGCTGCATGTTATGCACATACCAATAAATCGTAATTCAAATTTTAAGGGAGGAAGTCATGTCATACCTTTACTATCTTTTATCCTTTGTTGCCGGTACTGCTGTCGCTATTCAAGTAGGCATTAACAGCCAATTGCGACAAAGCATTGGCAGCCCTGTGCTATCATCGCTTATCAGCTTTGCGGTGGGCACCGTTAGTCTAGCCGTTATCTTTTTTGCCTCCGTCATCAACAAGCGTTATGTGATCGATACGCAAACGATGTTTACCGGCATGCCTTGGTGGCTTTTCACCGGTGGACTCTTTGGCGCCTTTTATATATTTATGTCCATCATCGCACCGCAGAAAATTGGTTTCGCCAATATGTTCAGCATGGTAATTTTCGGTCAGGTGCTGCTCTCAATTCTCTTCGATCACTTTGGTCTCTTCGGCAATGCCGTTCATGCTTTAAATCCTATGCGACTTGCTGGACTCGCGCTGCTAATTGGCGGCGTCTATATCATTCAAAAGTTTTAGCACTGCCGCATAACGCGAAAACGGGATCACCAATTGGCCATTGTCATTCGCCATGCTAGAAATCTTCTTTTAAAATATAAAGTGCCACTGTTTGCTGTGTTGTCACATCGTAGTTAACGGATAGGAAAACATCGCCATATTGAAAATGCATATCGCCGTTGTTATCACTGATTGGCTCGCCAAATACCGATTTAAAGTCATCAATTGAATCACCGATTTTAACACCATTCAGATCGACATCAGGTGACGTCATAAACACTTGGCTAACTGCCTCATCATTAAACCAGACGCGAATGCCTTCGTTTTCAAATACCAGGCCGCCTTCATCTGTTTTGGTTGGTGTTTCATTCAGCGTTTGCGCCAATGTTTCAGAATCCATTCCCAAAAGGCTAATATAGGTTGTGAATTTATCATCTTTGGTTTCTGCAGCCTCATTATCAGCATTTACCGGCGTCTCCTCTGCCGCTTCACCTTCTTTTGCGTCTGATTCTTTTGGTCCTTCGTCAACGGCATCCTGACCTGCCGTATTGTCATTTTGTTCACTTGTTGGCACATTTTTCTGTGCATCATCCTGACCGGTTGTATCCTTGCACCCAACTAATGAAACGGCGGCGAGGATTACAATCAAAAATGTCAATAAAAGCATCCGCATGCGCTGTCCTCTCCGCATCCCCGTCTTATGGTTCAATGATTGTTTAAACATATGTCTCTCCTTTCAGCGGCGCTGCTCACTTGAGATAAATGACATAAGAAACATCCACCGCTTTCATGGCTTCAATTTCTCCAATGCTCGCCAGCAGTTTGTCGCCTGACGGACTCCATTTTACACCGTCTAGAACATCCACAAATTCTCTGGAGACGAACAAATCCGTCATCTTATTCAAATGAAGAATATGCAGGCCCGTCTTTTGTTCATCTTTTGATATGACGATATACGCCAATTTGTCTTGCTGAGGCGACCACTCAATACCAAAAATCGCGCTGCCTTCAGCCAGCACTTCGTTTTCGTCGCCGGTTAAGTTCATTCGAACGAGCGACACCGTCTCATTATCGACACGGCGTTCAACCGCAAAGGCATCCCGATTGGGCGATAATTCAAATCCCAGTACAGAATCGGCAATCGTCGAGCGGATTCCCCTTGATAAATCATAGGCCTTTAGGGTTCGATCCGTTCCAACATAATAGATATTGTCACCAACTTTCACAGCGCGCTGCGTCTGCATGCTCCCGATACCATCCACAAAATCCACTGTTTGATCTGCATTGATTATACAAACGCCATCTTCGCCATAGGGCACGATGACCGCTTCATTGCTAAGCCACTCCGCCTGCCCATATCCCATTGGCTCATCTACTGTTACTTTTACACTTCCGTCCACATCAGACATTTCACCCATGGTGACACCATCGACAACTTTCGCATAAAAGATATACCGCCTGTCAGGTGAAATCGTCGGTGCCCATATAAAAGCTGAGGGGGTCGAAAGCTGTTTCAGCCTTGCATCTTTTAGCCGGAAAGTATAAAGACTGCGCACGGTCTGAACAGCATTAAACGCAACCACTGGCGGTATCACCTCATTTGGCCTTGTCACCAAAATCGTATCATCGTCCAGCCACCCTTCACCACGCATGCCTTCATAACGTTCAATTTTTTGAAAGTCAAATCTTTCCACACGATTATCGAAGGCGGCTGTTTCATCAATAGGTGTCAGCATAACAAGGGTTTCACCATCTTCTGAAACCGTTTCCCGATGATACGCATCTGTTTGACACGCCGTCAGCAAACCGATGATTGCCATCGCCACTGCAGTTGATAAAACAGCGGTTTGCCAAAATCGCCGATTTCTTGTCCTTCGACTAAACTTAATCATCATCGTCTCCTAACGAAGTGATGCTCTCAGCATACACTTCCGTTTTTTCAATACAATAAACAAATGTATCCATTCTGTAAACAATGTCTGCTTAACTGCAAAGTGCCCTGTCACAATTACGGCAATTGCCTCGGCAAATGCACAATAAAACGCGTACCACCTGTTGCTTCGTCTTCAACGGCAATCATCCCGCCTGATTTTTCAACGAGCCCCTTGACCAATGCCAAGCCTAAACCACTGCTGTCCTCACCGCCTGTACGACTCTGATCAATGCGGTAAAAGGGTTCAAAAATTGCATTTTTCTCTGATGCCGGAATCCCAATCCCCGTGTCTGCAATTTCAAAACACACCATTCGATCTGCATTGCGGCAGCTTAAAGTGATGGCGCCATTTGGCTGATTGTATTTAATTGCATTATCAAGAAGGTTGACAGCGATTTGCATAACCGCTTCTCTGTCAGCGCAAACGAACAGCGTTTCAAGGTTTTGTACCATTGTCAGACCGCGGTGCAGCACTTTGCCTTGAACCTGTTGTACAGCATCTGCAAGGCATTCTGCCAAATCAAAGGTTTCGCATTTTAACTGAAAATCATACTGATCCATTGCCGTTAATCGCAAAATGCGGTTAACCATTTCCGACAGCCGATTCACTTCTCTTTGTATATGTTCAGCCGCTTCACCGTGCAGTGCCATGTCGGTTTCATACATTTGAATCAAATCGGCATACGCTTTAATCACTGTCAAAGGCGTTCTAAATTCATGTGTCACGTTGCCAATAAAACGTTTTTGGTGCTGTCCCATCACCTCTAAGTCTTGAACCGCACAGCGCAGCTTTTCCTGTTCCGTTTGAAGCGATGCCATTTGCCGTGCAATGGTTTCACCCATATGCCAAATCGCATCACTGAGTTCACCCAATTCATCGGTTCGTTCCAAACGTTTCACTTCCTCCTGTCGCCCACTTTCAATCGCCGCCGCAGAAGCTGTCAACAGCGTCAGCCCTTTTGTCAGAGGATGGCTAAATACGACGGCACCAATAAACATCACCACAAAGACAATTCCCGCCATCAGCATTAATCGCTTTGTCATCAGCCCAAAAAAGGCATTCATTGCCGTAACATCATCATCGTATCGCAAGATGCCAATTTGCTGATTTGTATTGCTGAGCGGCGTTAAAAAATTGACTGTATTGCCTCGCTGCACATAGACATTTTGCCCTTCCAATGCATATGGCATCATCTTGTCAACCGCTACAGTCGGCATATATGCTCTCGAATCCGCAACAATCTCACCCTTCATATCATAGAGAACAACCCGAAGGCCACTGATGAGATCAAACCGTTTCACAAGTGCTTCCGCCCTCGTATGGATAAAAGTCTCGGGATCGACAATTGATTCCATCAAATAAGTCTGCTTAATATAGTCATTGGCAATTTCGCCCCGATTCATCAAGGCGCGCTCAAATTCCTGCCGTTGATAATTCCGAATATTAAAGAGCACCAAAGCGCTTAAAACCGTAATCGCAACCAGAAGAACCGTTGCCAAAAAAAATCCCGTTTTCATTTTGATGCTATGTTTCACATCAGCCTCCAATTTTATAGCCAACGCCATAAACGGTTTGAATCAAATGTTCGTATGCCGGTCCCAATTTTTTTCTGAGTCTTTGAATGTGGATATCAACTGTTCTTGTACCGCCTTCATATGCCATTTCCCATATCATATCGAGCAGCGTTTCGCGTTCATAAACCCTGCCGGGATGTGCCACCAATATTGCCAATAGGTCGAATTCCTTTGGTGTCAATGGCAGGGGGATTCCACCGACAAGCGCTTCGCGCCTGGATGGCATGACACAGATCGCATCGTATTGATACTGTACTGCGATCGCTTCTTTGCCAAGTCGCCTGATCAGCGCCTTGACGCGCGCCATCAGTTCACGCATATCAAATGGTTTTGTCAAGTAATCATCTGCACCAAATGCCAAACCCAGCACTTTATCAACAATATCATCTTTTGCTGTCAGCAAAATAATCCCCGCCGACGAATTGCCATCCAATGCTTTGCAAACCTCTAATCCGCTAAGTTCCGGCATCATGATATCGAGTATCAGTACATCCGGTTTAAAATGTTCCGCCAACGCCAGTGCCTCGCGCCCATTAAATGCCGCTTCCACGGTATAACCTTCCCGCGTTAAGGCGTAGCTGACAGCACTGACGATGCCGGCCTCATCATCTGCAATTAATATTTT
>JASUSA010000066.1 GCA_030446305.1 Clostridiales bacterium
GGAAAATGATAAAAAAGGGAACGGTCGTACATCTCAATTGCTAAATGTACAGCCGTTCCTTTTTATTTTAGAAATTTTTATTACTTATATTGGCATTTATATTTGCACTTACATTGGTATTTATATTGATATTGATAAACAGCATGTTGCAGAAAGATAATTGATCAACTGTTTATTATGCCAGCAGTGCAGGGCCGTAATTGAAGGCGAGATAAATGATATAACAGACGAGCAAAACCATGCCTTCCATTCGTGAGATTCGGTCTCCACTGTTAAGTGTAAAGATTCGAAACAACACGAGAATAATCATTAAAAACGGCAGATGGATACTGTAGAAGTTGCTAGGAACGACAAGACCTTCCTTTGTGACGGTAGCTGCGGCACCAACGACGAAGAGAACATTGAGGATATCGGCGCCCATTATATTGCCGAGCGCTAAATCGCTATGGCCTTTTGTAACAGACTTAATCGCAGTGGTAAGTTCCGGCAAACTGGTACCAAAAGCGACGAGTGTTGCGGCAATAACACTTTGCGGAATACCGGCGCGAAGCGCCAAAACCTCGACTGATGGAATCAGTACTTTTGAGGCGATGATGACGATGGCAATGCCGACGACGATGAGCACAAAGTCCAGAATGATGTTCTCCGACGTTACAATTTCTTCTGCTTGATAGGCTGTGGAACCGCTTTGCTTCATTGAACGATATAGATAAGCGGCCAGCATGAGCAGCATGACGATTCCCATCCACTGAGAAATATTGCCGACGCTTCCGGGATGCCAGAAAGGCAAGCTGAAAACGACGATGAGCACACCGACGGCAAGTTGTGTCCAGCTTTGGAAACGTATGGCATTGATATCAATAGGTAAAGGTGAGATTTGTGAAACAATTCCAACGATGAGGCCAGTATCGACGATAATAGAACCGATAGCATTGCCAAGCGCCAAATCCGGAACGCCCTGAACAGCGGCTAAAACAGACACGGAGGCCTCAGGAAGCGTTGTCCCAAGTGAAATGATAGTTGCACCAATAATGGCTTTGGGAATGTTAAAATGCTGTGATACAGACACGGCATGATCCACTAAAATATCGGCACCCTTTCCCAAACTAAAAAGACTGATAACGCCAACCAGAATAACGGCAATCGTGGGCATATTGCCTAAAAAATGCATTAAAAAAGCTTCCATAATTTACAACTCCTCATCACATAAATTTGCGCCAATCCATATTAAATGCAATAAAAAAGACCCTACAATTTTCATTGTAGAGTCTCACAGAATACATTCATATCATCTAAGCCGGGCATTCGCCGTAATGACGACTTAGATTCCCAAATAGGCAGTTACTCCCTCTAATAAAATGAGTTTATCATGTTTATACCGAATGTCAAGTCTTTTTTACATGTCTGAATTGACAGTCTTTTTTACATGTCTGAATTTGGCAATGGAATTTTAAATGTTGGGGCACCTGCTGCATAAGGTGCAATTTCATAAGGCTCAAAATAGATGACAATCCAGTTGCCGTCTAAGTAAAATTTTTGATCTTCAGAGATTCCTTCGAATGCATAGACGTTATCTTCTGTTTCCAAAGTATCAATGGCCGTGTAGATAATATCATTGATGTAAGTCTGATAATCAAAATCAGCTTCAAAGAGATCGCTGAGACGAAGCGCGGCGCCTGAGGTTAAATCATAATTAAAATAGGTCGCCGTTGAAAGACCATGTGCACCACCCGTGTACTGATAGAAATTCAGGCCAATGCTCAGATAGCGCTGCGTATTGGTATAGGTTCGATAATTTGCAGCGTAGTAGTACGGCCGAAGATCAATAGGGTCATTTTCCTGAGCGGCATGGTCTTCAATTGCCAGTGCAATATTATAATTCATTGCCGTTTCAACACGTGATTTAATGGCGTTGTTGATTTGCATGAATTGATTGTTTTCGCCGAGCACGACAGGATAAATATAATTTAAATTAAAGGCATCGCTGTAATCGGTCTGAACCGTGTAATCAATGACGGCTGCAATATGCGGCAGTGTGTGCTCACCGTAAGGCGGAACGGGGATGGTAATGGCAAAGGGTTCCGTCTGTTCATACGAAAGGTAATAAGGCGGTGCAATGATCTCAATTTCATCCATGTCATTAAAATGAAAGGCATTGTCAATTTGCCAGTAATCAAAAATACGCGTATTCATTGGCGACTGATACTGTAGCTGGTAGGCATCCGCAAAGGCATTGTAAATGGTTTCTTCTGTCAGCATATCAAATAGATGGATGCGTTGACCGGATGGCAGATCGAAATTCAAAAATTGCTGTTGCGACATGAGCGAATCGTCATCTGTGACGCCCTTTATACGATAGCTTAAAATATTCGTATCGACATAGAGCGCCGTTCCCTCCAGCGAAAGATTGACGGGATTTGTCTGCTTTTCCGCTGCTGTTTGAAGATTATCAGGACGCTCTTCATTGGTTAACGGATCGCCGGGATTAGCTTCATCTGAATGATTAGCGGCAAAGCGATCGTTCGCATTTTTGATTCTGAGATTGGTATAAATGATGGTTCGAATATCGCTGATTTGTTTCTCGATAGCCTTGTTAACAGCACCCATGACCAATGTATCGCTATAGTTTTCAATATAACTGTAAATTGTCGTCGAGCGCATATAATCGTCTTCTGTTAAATCAGATGTCGTCGCCATAGATGGCGGCATTTTCATTTCGGCTTCCGGCTGCTGAACAGCAGGCGGACTAATAGGGGAAGCTTCAAGCTGCGGCAGCGTCTGCTGTGATTGACAACCACTTAAAAGAAGACATAGTGCTGCAATTTTAAAGAAGTGCCTCGATGACATATTTAACTCCTGTATAGACATAATAGATCGTCAATAATGAATGAACAATTTCCTTAATGATGATAAAGCTGCCATTATAAAGGCTGCAATTGCCTTTAACAGCAGATTCTGCTTAATCGTAAGTGATTGCTTAAAGGATAAAAGTTTTAATATCATTATAGGTGATATCGCAGGGGATGGAAATAGCAAAAAATAGTATTATAAGCCCTGTGTTCCTATTATAGCCCGACTATGTGTATTCATTGTGACGAATTGTAAAATTTATGTGCACTTATGTTAAGAATACGAATGAAACTGGTAATAATTCGCCAAATATTCTGAAACACTTGATTTTTAAACATGATAGGCGTAAGATAAAAGATGTCTATATTTTCGAACAGTAGACAAATTTTATTTGGGAAGTGTGTGGTGTGTTACAGAATCAGTTAGCAATTGCAGTGGGCGTGTTTACGATCACCTATGTGATTATCATGTCCGAAAAGCTCAACCGTACGGCGGTTGCAATGGTGGGCGCTTTTCTTATGCTCATCTTGAATGTCGAAAGCCAAGAGCAAGCCATTGAGCACATTGATTTTAATACGATTGGTCTTCTAGTGGGGATGATGATCATCGTGAATATCATGAAAAAAAGCGGTATATTTGAGTATATCGCCATCAAGGCTGCCAAGCTATCGAAAGGAGATCCATGGCGGATCTTATTGTCATTTGCCGCGATAACGGCATTGGCATCAGCGCTGCTGGACAACGTGACGACCATTCTCTTGATCGTCCCAGTAACGCTTGTTATTACAGACACCTTGAGGCTGAATCCAATCCCTTTTCTGGTGCCGGAAATTTTAATTGCCAATATTGGCGGGACGGCGACATTAATCGGTGATCCGCCCAATATCATGATCGGCAGTGCGACCGGACTTGGATTTTTGGATTTTCTCGTCAACCTTGCACCTGTGGTTATCGTTATTTTTGTGATTACAATGCTGCTGTTTAAGTGGATTTATGGCAAGCATTATCATTGCGAAGACAAAGATAAATTAAAAATTCTGCAGATGAACGAGCATCTTGCCATCAAGGATATGTTATTATTAAAGAAGAGTGTTATCGTACTGTTTATGACGATCATCGGCTTTTTATTGCATCAGTCGCTTGGTTATGAATCGGCGACAATTGCCTTGTTCTTTGGAGCGCTGCTGTTATTAATCAGCGGTGTTGACGTTGAAGACGTCTTTTTGGAGATTGAATGGCCGACAATTTTCTTCTTTTTATCCCTTTTCATTCTAGTGGGGGCACTTGAAGGCGTCGGCGTCATGGAGTTTCTCGCAGCAAAACTGCTGAGTTTCACAGAGGGCAATCTCATGATGACGGCTATGGTCATTTTGTGGGTATCAGCTATTGCATCGTCCTTCCTCGATAACATTCCATTTGTTGCGACAATGATTCCACTGATTAAAAGCCTTGCGGCGATGTCTACAATAAATGTTGGACCTTTGTGGTGGGCATTGGCACTTGGTGCGTGCCTGGGCGGCAACGGCACACTCGTCGGCGCATCGGCAAATGTCATTGTATCGGGGATGATATCACGTCACGGACAGAAACTATCCTTCGTCGATTATCTGAAAGTGGGTTTTCCGCTGATGATCATCTCTATCATCATTTCTAGTATTTATTTAATTGTATTTTACGTTTAGGAGAGGATGGGCTTATGAGAAAACTCATGAATGCAGAGGTGATGGAACACACGATGCGGCTTAGGCAGATGGGGGCAGATGTCCAAGTGATCAATTCTAAAATGTGTTTCGTGTTATTTCAGGTCGGCGAAATTGATGTTGCCTATTGTTACAATGTCAATAAGAAAGGGCGCTATTTTTTGGAGAGAATCAAGCCTTATCCGCTTGCACTGAGAGAGTTTGAACGAGAGCAGGACGTTATTGATATTATTGAAATCGATTTTGATCAGTTCCGAAATGCATCCAAAAGCCATAACATTGAGAATTTTATTCAAATCAATCGCATGATGCACAGGACGCTTCGCAAATTTGAAGATTTATTCCTCTATTATAATGTACCGCCGGAAAAAGCGGATTTCATATTGGAACACATGCGAGAAATTAATTTTGAAATCGATAAGACAAAAGCTTCGGCAGAACGCGTTTACTTTAGAAAGAATCCTGAAAATCTTTAATAGAAGGACTGAATGACAGCGCGTATCCTTTGAAATGATTTTTAAAAATCGCATGGGTGGGAATACAAAAAAATGAAAGCAGTTGACCTCGCTTTCAAGGCGTAGATTGTTACAGAATCTACGCCTTTTTATTAAGAAATTGTCGTAATAATTTAAAGGCTTGTTTCTTGAAATACGCCTGCTCGAGTGTTACCATAAGCCTAAACTTGCATAAGGGGTGATGCGTTTGGAAATGCGTTGGCGAGATCCGAAAATTGAACTTTATAAAGAAGCAAAACTGATTAAGTGCTTCGATGCATACGCGCTGTCCAGTGAAGTCTGCGACGGTGTCGTCGACCTTCTGATTGTCGATGAACCCATTAATCGCCATGCGGCACCAAACGATATTTTGTCTGAAGCCGGTCGCGTTTTAAAGCGCAATGGTTTTGTTCACTTATCGTGTTTGATCATTGAGGCGGGTCACACGCCTTTTTCAGGCTGGCATTATCGGCATAAATGCAAAAAACTCGGTGCAAAGTATACGCTTGAAGAAATCGAAAAGCTGATTGAAAAGAGCGGTTTTATCATTAATAAAAATGCAATTGAAGAAGAACATTCGAGAAAATACCTGAAGTTAGAACTCATTAAATTGGAAAGTGATACGTTTTCAAATGCTGTCAGCTATTAATGCGTTCATACGCGATAACACGTGATTATACGCGATGACTACGATCATTCGCAATGGATTGATAGAGGCCAATTTGCAATCAAAAGCAAATTGCAAGCGCAGCACTTTATTACTTTGCGGCAAGCAATTGACACGGCATGGCAGCAGTGAAATAAGATTGACAAAAAATGACGAAATAATAGATAAAATATTTGAGAATGATATAATTAGAGGCGCATGCAAGTTGTTGTGCGTCTTTTTTTATGCTAAAATCGGGTATAGTAAGAGAAAGGGAGGGTACCGATATGCTTAAGATCAGCGGGCTCGGAAAAGCTTTTGATCATCGAAGCGTCTTGGAAGGCGTTGACTTAACGATATCAAAACGCGAAATCGTGAGCATTATTGGCCCATCCGGAAGCGGTAAAACGACGCTGTTAAAGCTTATTGCGGGATTACTCACAGCAGACACCGGCATGATAGAGCGCTCTTACACCAGACTGAGCTATGTATTTCAAGAGGATCGTCTGTTACCGTGGTTAACGGTTGCAGAAAACGTAAAGCTCGTGAATGACAGCCTTACAGAAGAGGCGTGTACGGCACTTCTCGCAATGATGCGGTTGGCAGACAGCCAACTACTGTTTCCCTCGGAAATCAGTGGCGGCATGCGCCAGCGGGTTGCCATGGCGAGGGCTTTTGCGTATGAGCCCGAACTCATACTCTTAGATGAACCTTTTAAATCCATTGATCAGTTTTTAAGAAAACAGTTAATTGAAGATATGCTGACGCTTTGGCGTGTCCAAGGACAAAGTGTTTTATTGGTTACGCACGATCCCGATGAAGCAATTGCCATGTCGGATACCATTTATCTAATGGATGGTGCACCGGCGGACATTGTCAAACGCATTGTGATTGAAACGCCGCGCAATCTTACAGAAACTGCTAAACAAACCATTCGCAATGAAATAGAAAAGTTTTGGGAGGAAAGGACATCATGAAAAAACAACTGTTAATCATCATGGCCATATTGATGATGTCATTGGCTGCGGGATGCCAGTCACAAGCAAATGAACCCGCACCGGAATCGGCAACAGCACAGGAAACACCTGCGACAGAAACACCTGCAACTGAAACACCTGCGACAGAAACCCCCGCAGCAGAAACACCGGCGCCAGCAGCGGAACCAATAGCTTTAAGAGCTGTGGCACCGGAAGGGGCAACCACGATTGCCATGTTAAAAATGATTCACGATCAGCCTCAAATCGGGGATAATGTGACGGTTACTTATGAGAGCCTAAATACAACGGACCTGCTCGCGGCCGATCTCATGGGCGAGAAGACGGATTTTGCCATTGCGCCAACGAATCTTGCAGCAAATTTCTATCAAAAAGGTGTTCCTTATTCACTGGTCAGCATTAATACACACGGCAACCTTTACATGGTGACAACGGAAGCGATTGAGGGCTGGGATGCGATTAAAGGTAAAACGGTCTACATGATCGGACAAGGCCTTGTACCAGATTTAATTTTTAGATACCTTGCGACATCAAATGGCATTGACCCTGACACAGATATCAATATAGAGTATCTAAGCGGCGCCTCTGAGATTGCACCAACGTTCTTATCAGGGAAAGCTTCCATTATTATTATGCCTGAACCCGTTCTGTCAGTCGTCCGTACAAAAGACGTCGCGTTTAGCGTGTTGTTTGACTTTCAGAAAGAATATGAAGCTGCCAGCGGGATGACAGGCGGTTTTCCGCAAGCTGGGCTGCTCGTTCGCAACGCGCTTATTGAATCGCACCCGGAAATCGTTGAAGCCTTTATTGCACAACTTGGAGAATCGTGTGCTTGGGTTAATGACAATCCGGAAGATGCAGCTGCTTATATGCAGGAACTCGACTTGGGCATACCTGGACCGGTTGTGATCAAAGCAATGCCTGGACTAAATATCCGCCAGGATTCCATTGCCGATTCAAAAGCTGCACTGGAAAAAATGTTTAGCATTCTCTATGAGGCATCACCTGAAGCGATTGGAGGCGCGATGCCGGATGAAGCTTTCTATCAATACGGACAATAATTTTCAAGGTGGACGACACTGGGGATATCGAGGGCTATCAGCGATAGCCCTTCTTGTCACGTGGTGGATACTGTCTGTGATGATTGGCAAGCATTATATCATGCCATCACCGATCAGTGTTCTGAAAGAAATGATGCATCTGTTGTCGACATCAGCATTTTATCTCACTGTGTTTTCAACCATATTTCGAACACTGATCTGCGTTGGGATTAGTTTGGCTGGGGGCACTGTCTTGGGCATTGCCTCTGGTTACTACACGGCACTTCGAGGATTTTTGGCGCCATTCATCCGCATTATGCAGACACTGCCGACAATTGTGGTAATTGTCTATGTCATTATTTGGCTGTCCAGTGCCATCGCGCCAATTTTTGTCACACTGCTCATTACCATGCCCATTGTCTATGCGAACGTTTTAGAAGGCTATGATGCGATATCGCTTGAATACAGGGAAGTCTTTGCCGTATACGCGCTATCGCCGTTAAAACAGCTGCGTTATTTGGTATTGCCATCTGTCAAACCGTATTTAAAAGCGGCTGTGATTGCTGTGACGTCCTTAGGATTAAAAGTAATGATTGCTTCAGAGGTTCTGGGTCAGACACAGGGGTCAATTGGTAAGAGCATTCAAATGGCAAAAATCAATTTACAGACTGAAATTGTGTTTGCATGGGCAATGGTAACAATTGTTATTGCCATTGGCCTTGAAGCGCTGCTGAAGAAGGTGCTTTTATGAGCATCGAATCAAAGCGTTCCGTACATCATAACACAGTGGATAACTTGTATAAATGGGTAACGGTGGCAAGTGCTGATCATGCGGAAGCGCTCTATGAACGAGAGGCGCGCTTGCGCCACTGGCAGATTCATACGCGGGTTGTCGAAAAGACAGAAAGCTCAACTGGCGGTATGCTGCTAATGACCGACAGCGGCCGCGATGTTAAATGGTTTTCGCATCAAACGTCGGCTTATGATGCCGATAAAGCGACAGAACATAGCTGGTGGCTGCAAGTGCCGCTGAAAGACGGCGAAACGGCATCTGCGCTGCTGAGCGGTACCGTTAAGGAAATTATTGACCAGCCAAAGGAATCCTATTATATTTTTAACGATGATCTGAGTATCAAGCGGCCATATGAAACGCGAGGACATTATGGTATTCCCAAACGCTTTGTCAATCCATGGCGCTATACGTTGCTTGGCGTAATCATAGCGGGGATGCTTATTTTTTTCAGATTTTACAGGATGTGACAGGCGATATTGACTGGAAATGGCGCGGAAGTGACATAAAATTGTGATAAAAATGATCTAAAAATCGAATGGTAAACCTTTGAAGACTTTGAAAATTGAACGGTTTAAGAGGTGAAGCCACAGGTTGGTTCATAGTGTGAAAATGAAACTATGGTAAATGTTCTGAGCGCTGGAAAGACTGGCGTTCAGTTTATGTTCTTACAAAAAAACATGATTTTTTGCAAAAAAGTCATTTTCCCCTCTTACAAAGATAAGGGGGAAGTGGTACAATTATTGCATGGGGATGATTTATTTTTTTGCTCTAAAAAGTTAAAACTTTAACAAATGGAGGGAGACAAATGCAGTTTATTTTATCAAACGAAGACCTGATGATGCGCGATTTGTTCAGAAAGTTTACAGAGAACGAAGTTGAACCAATTGCAGCAGAGGTCGATGAAAACGAAGAGTTTCCTGTGGAAACTGTGAAAAAAATGACAAAACTTGGCATGCTGGGTATTCCTTATCCACGCGAGTACGGTGGCGCTGGCGGTACTTACTGGCAGTACATCAACTTCGTTGAAGAACTCGCTTGCGCATGCGCGACAACATCAGTTGTCGTATCGGCACATACATCATTATGTGCATCACCTATTTATGAATTCGGTACAGAAGAACAGAAAAAGAAATATCTGATACCGCTTGCAAAAGGTGAAAAATTAGGCGCATTCGGCTTAACAGAACCAAATGCCGGAACAGATGCAGCCGGTCAACAAACAACAGCTGTAAGAGATGGCGACTATTACATCTTAAACGGCAGCAAAATCTTTATTACCAATGCAGGTTATGCAGACGTCTACATCGTTATGGCGATGACAGACCGCGCAAAAGGTCTTAAAGGAATCAGCGCATTTATCGTTGAAAAAGAATTTGAAGGCTTCAGTGTCGGTAAAAAAGAAAAGAAAATGGGGATCAGAGGTTCTAGTACTTGTGAGCTCATCTTCGAAGACTGTAAAGTGCCAGCAGAAAATCTTCTTGGAAGCGAAGGCAAGGGCTTCAAGATTGCAATGATGACACTTGACGGTGGCCGTATCGGTATTGCCGCACAAGCACTCGGTATTGCACAAGGCGCTTACAATGAAGCAGTCAAATATGTAAAAGAGAGAAAACAATTCGGTAGATCAATCGCAGCTTTCCAAAATACTCAATTCCAAATCGCAGATATGAAAACTAAGATCGAGGCAGCTCGTTTTATGGTTTATTCAGCTGCGTACAAAAAGCAGTTAAAACAACCTTATGCTCAAGATGCCGCTATGGCGAAATTGATGGCTGCTGAAGTTGCTATGGAAGTAACGACAAAAGCAGTTCAACTCTTCGGCGGTTACGGCTACACCCGTGAGTATCCGGTTGAAAGAATGATGAGAGACGCTAAAATCACTGAAATCTACGAAGGTACCAGTGAAGTTCAACGCATGGTCATTTCTGCCAGTGAATTGAAGTAATGGAGGGATATAAGATGAAGATCGTTGTTTGTATAAAGCAAGTACCAGATACCAATGAAGTAAAATTGGATCCAAAAACAGGTACTTTGATTAGAGATGGCGTGCCTAGTATTATCAACCCTGATGACAAGGCAGGTCTTGAAGCTGCACTCAGATTAAAAGATGAGTTCGGTGCACACATTACTGTTATTACCATGGGCCCGCCACAAGCGAAAATTGCATTGCAAGAAGCTTATGCAATGGGCGCTGACCGCGTGATCCTTTTAACAGATAGAGTTTTCGCAGGCGCAGATACACTCGCAACTTCTACGACTATTGCTTCTGCACTTAAAAAGCTTGAATATGACCTCGTTATTACAGGTCGTCAGGCAATTGACGGCGATACAGCACAAGTTGGTCCGCAAATCGCAGAACATCTTAGCTTGCCTCAAATTTCTTATGTATCAAAATTTGATCACAAGGGCGATCATGCCATTGTTAAACGTACATTTGAAGATGGATTCCAAACGATTAAAGTTAAATACCCTTGCCTCATTACCGCGCTTGCAGAACTTAACGAAGCGCGCTATATGAGCGTTGCAGGTGTTGTCGATGCCAATCGTTCGCTTGAAATCGAAACATGGTCATTCTCAGATATTGATGCGGCTCCTGAAAAAATGGGCTTAAAAGGTTCGCCTACTAAAGTTAAAAAATCCTTCACAAAAGGTGTTAAACAAGCTGGTAAAGTGATTGAAGGCACACCGAAGGAAGTTGCTACGGCGCTCGTTGATAAGTTACAAGAAAAATTCATTATATAAGGAGGCGTGTCATGAGTATTAATGATTACAAAGGTGTATTAGTATTCGTTGAACAACGCTTCAACGAAATCCAGAATGTTTCGCTTGAATTATTGGGAAAAGGCAGAAAAATTGCGGACGAATTAGGTGTTGGTGTAACAGCAGTCGTTCCGGGATCAGATATCAGTAAACATGCGCAGTTGTTAATTGAATACGGCGCTGATAAAGTTATGCTTTATGATAACAAAGCGTTAGAACTCTATACAACAGAGCCATATACGCAAGTTGTCGTCAAAGCGATCAATGAAGAAAAACCAGAAGTTGTCCTCTTTGGTGCAACTTCAATCGGCAGAGACTTGGCGCCAAGAGTATCTGCAAGACTTCAAACTGGTCTTACAGCAGACTGTACATCGCTTGATATCAGCGAAGACAGACTTTTAATGATGACGCGACCTGCATTTGGCGGTAATATCATGGCAACCATCGTTTCACCTGAACACCGTCCACAAATGTCAACAGTACGCCCAGGCGTTATGACAAAAATGGAAAGAGAACCAGGCAGAAAAGGCGAAGTTGTCAATGCTAAAATTGCACTTGAGAAAAACAATCAATTTGTTGAAGTTGTATCATTTGAAAAAGAAGTTGGCACAAAAATGGATATCCAAGAAGCGACTGTACTCGTCTCAGGTGGTCGCGGCATCGGTTCTGCAGATGGCTTTGAAATCTTAGACGGCCTTGCAAAAGAACTCAATGGTTTGGTATCTGCTTCACGTGCTGCTGTTGACATCGGCTGGATGCCACATGATCGACAAGTTGGTCAAACGGGTAAAACGGTTCGTCCTAACCTGTACATTGCTTGTGGTATCTCAGGCGCTATTCAGCACGTTGCCGGTATGGAAGAATCAGATCTCATCATTGCAATCAACAAAGATAAAGATGCACCAATCTTTGAAATTGCAGACCTCGGTATCGTTGGCGAAGTACAAAAAGTATTGCCAATCGTTATTGAAGAGATCAAAAAAATCAATGCCGCTAAGGTCATTGAAAATTAATTGCCTTTCATTATACTAACATATAGGAAAGCCGTCTCGTGACGTATAGTCATGGGATGGCTTTTCTTTTTTGCTTTCTTACGCGTGCTTTCTTACGCGATTCTAATCTTGGCCTAATGCGTTTTACACTTTTTGGCGGTATGATAAACCTATAAAAGATCTTATAGAGGACTTTATAAAAAAGGCTTAAGTTTTTCAGTTGTACAGACGATTGTTATTATAGGAGGCTGTATTATGTTTTTAGCTGTTGTTGTAATCGCATTGGTATCCATGATGCTTTATCATAGAGGCTACTCCGCCGAAAAAATTATTCCAATTGCTATCCTCTCTGGTATTGTGGCCTATTTTATACCATTAGGAGCGATGATTGCTTGGCCGTTTAAATTAATTGGCGGTGCACTTGGCTTTGCCGGCGGTGCATTAGGTGCTGTTGCCGGCGGTGTCGGCGGTTTGGTCGGTGGCATTCTCAGTATTATTGCAGGCGCACTGAGTTTGGTGCTCGGTGTGATCGGTGGCATTATTGGTCTGGTCTTTAGCATCGTCGGTCTGGTCTTTGGCATTATTATCGCCATTTTGGTGCCGCTTGCGATTATCTGGCTTATTTTTAAAATCGTGCTTTAGTCTTAGCTAGATCCCAAGATAGCCGCTCATTAAGATAGCCGCTCATTGAGATAGCGCTCATTGAGATAGATTCAAACAGGGTAAACTTCAATGCAATAAAAATGCAATAAACCGCTTTTCACGCGAAACTGTTCTGACAGTTAATTCGAGAGAAAGGTGGTTTTTTTGATTTCGGAATTGAATGAGACAAATTTCCTCATGCGATTAAGTCATGCGATTAAGTCATGCGATTAAGTCATGCGATTAAGTCATAAGATTAAATTATTAGATCAAGTTATATGATTCGGCCATGCAATCAATAAAAAGGGCTGGATTGTTTTGACAAATGCAGGGGAAGTTGTGTATAATGAACCTGTTAATGAAAATAGTTATCATTTATCGACTATGTTTATCAACTGCGTTTATCGACTTATTGTCAAAGTATTTGATTGCCAACGAAGGCGCTTGGTAAAAAAGGCAGGCATTTAATGTTAAGAACGTATCAGACATTTCAACAATTGACGGGGATACGACTATTTGAATACCATGGTGAAGAATCATATGGGGACTTGCCCTACGATGAGAGAACCAATCGCCGAATTGTCATTGATGTGGCAATGATGTTTCAACAAGTTAAAACCGTGGACAGTTTTATTATTCACGCGATTTATCCACACTGTTATGTCATTATTTGGCGTCCTAAAATGACCGCCGACGGCAGTGAAATCGTTTTTTCTGAAATGCTGTATACAGCAGCGCATTCAGAGATTATTTGTTGTGAAAAATGTCATCGCATCATTGATGCAAAGCGATTTAAGCAGGTGTCTCATGAAGTGATCCAAACGGCGGGGGCACAGTTGCTAAAAATGCTGGAACCCACCGCGATCCAGCATCGTTATACGACGCGGTCAAAATCAGCGGCCACTTTTTGCCGCGATGCTGTTCTATGCGAAATCCATGAAGAAACGTGTGAGCAGCCTTTGCAGGATCATGTACGTGAGATTGTCAGGGCGCTGTCCAATCGGGAATTGGATGAGGCGAAAAAGCAGTACGATCATGTACTTTCACATTTAAAGCAGGCTTATGAGGGGATGTCGTCCAGTGATACCATTCAAGGCAGGTTTGTCTACTTTATGACGGCTTTTACATATGAACTCGCCGAGGCGTTTCCAAATTATAAACAACGTATTTTTCAAATGCATCACATTGCAATGACCACTTTTCTAAAACAGACGCATTACACCAATCAAACCATTTTTGCACAGACGTATCTTTCGGCATATATAAAATTGCTCGTGCCTGTATCCCGTAATCAAACGACATTGATTACGCATAGGGTACTCCAGCTGATTCATCATCAATACACTGGGGGATTGACACTGAATGCTGTTGCTGAGCAATTGTGCGTTCAGCCTTCATACCTTTCCAGACAGTTTAAAAAAGACGTTGGCATGACGTTTACACAGTACTTAATGGGCTACCGATTGAAGCGAGCCGTTATTCTAATGCGTGAAACGACTTTGCCGCTTACGGAAATTGCCATGATGGTTGGGTTTGATTCAAGTGCTTATTTTTCAACTTGTTTTAAAAGCGTTTACGAATCATCACCGTCAGCTTATCGAAGACAGTGTGTTTGAAGGGCTATGCCGAAGCATGTCTTGCCGTGCCGTCAAGACATCGGGGCCCGGTCCGTAGTCGGCGACTTTGCCGTGTTCAAGAACCAGGGCGGTATCTGCAATTTTGCGTGCCAAGTAAAGATCGTGTGTGATAAAAATCATGGAAAAGCCGTGGCTGTTTTGCATGGCTTTCAGCAGTTTCACAATATTGGCAGCGTTGGATGGATCCAGCATGGCCGTGATTTCGTCGGCAATAAAGAGCTTAGGGGACATTGTAAGTGCCCTTGCCAGTACGAGACGCTGTTTTTCACCGCCACTTAGCGCATGCACTTGTTTTTCTAAAAACGATTCATTCGAAGGCAGCTGAACGTCATGTAGTACGTGACGCATCAGGCGATGTCTTTTTTTTCCGCACATATTTAACGACCACTTCAATGGTTCGTTGAGAACATCACGAATACGCCAGCAGCTGTTCAAGGCGGCGGCCGGATCTTGTGTGACGAGTTGGAGGCCGCCTTGACGGCGCATCAGAGCCTCAGGTGCAGCGGGACTGTTTTCAAATGTGATACTGCCGGCATCTTTCGTTTCATAGCCGGCAATTAGATGTGCCAGCGTTGACTTGCCCGATCCGGAAGTCCCGATAATGGCTAAAACTTCACCTTCCTTGACCTCAAAGCTCACATTTGATACCGCGTTGATTACATGATGACGGATCTGGAATTTCTTTTGAAGCGCCTGAACCTTTAAGAGGGTGGCAATGCCGCCGCGCTGGCACGCGACGCTGTGTCCCTGTTCAATGGTCAGTGGTTTGATATCGTATTGCGTGCAAGAGGGTTTCGCTTGAAAACACCTTTCATAGAAGGGACATCCTGAAGCAACGGGCGCGCGAATGGATGCGGGAATTCCCCAAATATCGCGGTGTGCATCCAGTTCCCATGAAGCGCCAATCAGTCCCTTGGTATAGGGGTGCCGCGGATTTTCCAGAACGTCGTCAAGCGCACCATATTCAAGGTGATGCCCTTTATAAAATACATAAACTTTTGAACACATGTGCTGAATGATTTTCATCTCATGTGAAATCACAATGAGGCCAAAATGATATTTTTCTTGAAGTGCCTGAATTAAGGCGACTACTTGGTGTTTAGCAGCTGGGTCAAGTGACATGGTGGGTTCATCTACAATGAGCAGCTTTGGCTGGCAGGCCAATGCCATTGCGATTAATACTTTTTGGCGCATACCGCCGGAAATTTGACTCGGATAAGCTCGCCACCAAGTCGAATCGAGCCCGACATCCTGAAGCAATTGAAATGCACGCTGTCTGGCGCTGCTCTTCGAAAGCCCCAAATGGGTCGTGATGGGCTCAGCGACTTGATCCGCCAATTTCATCATTGGGTTTAAAACGTTGGAGGCGTTTTGAAAGACCAGTGCGATCTGACGCCAGCGAAGGGCTTGCCAATCCGGTTGCGTCAAGGTTTTCCCGTCAAATGCAATGGTGCCTTCAATCGTTGCCTTATCAAACAGGAGCCCCATAATCGCATGGGCAATACTTGATTTGCCGCTGCCGGATTCGCCTACAATGCCAATGGTTTCACCGGGAATAACCTGCAGGTTGAACGGGTGAACCGCATTGACAGGCTGTTTGTGGTAGCGGATGGATAGGGCGTTAATGGTTAATAATGGTGGTTGCATATGCTATACCTCAATTTCTTTGCTCAGGAGCATTAATGACAATATCAAACAAACAAGCGCGATGAGTGGTGCCGTTAACCACCACTTCCAATAAGGTGTGAAGTAAATGCCCGGAAATGCCATGGCTTTATTCAGCATCATCCCCCAGCTTTTCGAGGTGGGATCACCAAGCCCTAAATAGGCTAAACTTGCTTCCATCATAATGCTTCGGCTCATCATTTTGATAAAGGCCAGTGTCAGCAGCGGCTTTAAAGGCGGCAGGAAATGTCTTATGATAATGGTGTAAAGTGGTGTACCCATCTGTTTTGAGTACCGAATATAGTCATGTTCTTTAATGAATAGGACGCGTGCGCGAACAGTTCTGGCCGTTTGTGGCCAAGAGAGCATGGCGAGGACGAGAATCATGGATAGATAACTTGCGCCGAGAAATGCGCCCAGCAAGATCAAAAGGATCATTTGCGGCATGCCGGTGACGATGTCACAGACGGCCATTAGAAAGTGGTCGGTTTTCCCACCGATATAACCGGATATGATCCCGACGATGCTGCCGATAAACGTCGCTGCACCGGCACTGAAAATGCCGAGGAAGATGCTGTAACCGCCGCCGTGTATGAGCTGAGCAAAGATATCAATCCCGAGATCGTCTGTGCCAAGGGGGTGCGTCAGCGAAGGGGCTTCAAGTGAGGCACCTGAAACGGCTTGATGGGCGGTGCCGCCAAAGAGGGTATACACAGCAAAGGCGATGATGATAACGGCCAGATAGATTTTATAGCTTTTCATGAAAACCTCGCTGTTTCATTTTTTTGAAAATCATATCCGCTGCGGTATTAAAAATGAGAATCAAAACGGCAACATAGAAAAAAATGCCCTGAATTAATACATAATCTCGCATACTGACGGCTTCGCGCATCAGCTTGCCAATGCCGGGATAGGCAAAGACGACTTCAACGAGAACCGCGCCGCTGAGCATCCCACCCATCTTCATAAAGATTCTGGCGAGAATGGGCGAAATGGCATTGGCAAGGACATGGTGAAAAATTAAACGCCTTTTCCTCAGCCCCTTAGCCCTTGCAGTGAGAATGTAGGGTTCCGTTAAAACACTGACGGCACTTTGACGGCTCAATAGATAAAAATCGCCAATGCTGGACAGAGAAAGTGTTAGACACGGCAGGGCGGCGTGATGCGTATAATCGAGAAAGGCGTCAAATGCTGAATCATATACGGCAAATGCGGTTGTCGCCCCTGCCAGTGGAAACCATTTGAGATGGGCGCCAAAATAGATAAGCAGCGCCAAGCCGATGATAAAATCGGGAATCTCTGATAAAATGGTCATCATTCGAAGCAGTAAATCGTCCAGAATACTTGACTCGCGTGCATGATAAGCGGAGATCAGGCCGAGAGCTGATCCGAAAAGACTGCTGATGCCTAAAGCGGCAATGACCAGCAGCAGTGTCCAGATCAGCCGTTCGCCGATCATTTCAGAGACGGGACGGTTGTAATAAATGCTAATGCCCAAATCGCCGCTTAATGTACGGCTGATATAGGTGATAAATTGTTCCGGCATCGGTTTGTCCATGCCGTAGTAAGCGTGGTAGTGTGCGATTTGATCTTCTGTTAACGTGACCGTTACACTGCCTTCTTCAACAGAAATAAAATTAAAAGGATCGCCGGGCATTATTCTTGGCAGGAAAAAGTTGAGGACCAAGACGACGATGAGCGTCCCGACTATTTTTTGCCACATTAAGGTGTTGTCACCACATAGGATAGTTTATTATGATCTAATTTACTGTGATCGAATCGGGCATACCAGCCGTCGTACTCAGAAGCCCGATAGACAAAATTGTCTTGGTTTGTATAGAGCATGATCATTGGCACATCAGCGGCGATCAGCGACTGCATTTCATGGATAATCGTCATGCGCCGATTTTCATCCAGCGTGTGGGCTTGTTCGATTGCAAGCTCTGCGACGGTCTCATTATGATAGCCTTTTAAGGTAGAAGCGCTGAGTGCAGCAGTATTGGCAGATGCGTTGCCGTAGATGCTGCGCAGATAATCGGGGTCGCCGCCCATGCCGCCTGAATTAACGAGCAGCAATTCATAGTCGCCGGT
>JASUSA010000009.1 GCA_030446305.1 Clostridiales bacterium
TCGATTTGACCTAGCATTGGTCGACGTTGCACTTCCTGATGGGAATGGATTTGCTGTCTGCACAGAAATTAAAACTGCGTGGGATATTCCTGTCATTTTTTTGACGGCATCTGGGGATGAAGCCAGTGTTGTGACGGGCCTAAACATGGGGGCGGATGATTATATCATTAAACCTTTTCGGCCGCGCGAGCTGATTGCCCGCATTAAGGCGGCACTGAGGAAACGAGGTCGTTCACCGGCAGTTATTGAAGTTTGCGGTCTTAATGTGGACACGACAAGTGGCGTTGTCAGAAAAGACGGAGCAGAAGTGCTGCTTTCAGCTTTAGAGTATCGATTGCTGCTGGTGTTTATTAATAATCCAAAAGTAATTATAACAAGACATAAGCTGCTTGATGAATTGTGGGACGCAGCAGGTGAGTTCGTCAATGACAATACACTGACTGTCTATATCAAACGGCTTCGGGAGAAAATTGAAGCTGAACCGGCAAAACCGCAGATTATTCTAACGGTTCGTGGGATGGGGTACCGATTGGGGGAAACGCATGTTTCGGAATAGAGAAATCCGCCAGTTTGCCGTTTTATTTTTCATAATAGCCGTTAGTGCAGTGAGCATGGGCTTTGCCGTCAGTATGACAGCCGGCATGCTTGCCGTCGTCTATACCGTTGTCTTTGGGGTGATTTTTTTTGTGTTTACAAAAGCGCGTTACAAAAAGATAGCACAAATTGCCGATCAAATTGATCTCGTGCTGCACAACGAAAACCGTCTTTATATTGATGAGACGGATGAAGGTGAACTTTCCATTCTTCAAAGTGAGATCAGGAAAATGACACTGCGAATACGTGAACAAAATAATGCGTTAAGAGGCGAAAAGACATATCTTGCAGATTCGCTGGCAGATATTGCACACCAGCTTCGCACGCCACTTACCTCTGTAAGCCTCATCTTGTCATTGCTTGAGGATAATCCCGATGAAAATGAACGTAAAAAACTGGTGCGTGAAATAAAGACATTATTCATACAGATGAACTGGCTGCTTGATTTTCTACTGAAAATTTCCAGATTGGATGCAGACATTGTGACGCTGAAAAACGAGTCAATTAGGGTTAGAGCATTGCTGGATTCGGCACTTCAACCCTTTCTAATAGCAATGGAAATCCACGGTATCGTCTTAAAGATGGATGTGCCGGAAACAGCAACTGTCAATGGCGATTTTGGATGGCTGTCGGAAGCCGTTCAGAATATATTGAAAAATTGCATTGAAAGTGTAGGCGACCATGGTCATATTGAAATCACTTGTGAAGATAACCCCTTGTTTCTTGAATTGACGATACATGACAGTGGAGGTGGTTTTAACAATGAAGATTTGCCCAACTTATTTGACCGATTTTATCGTGGAAAAAACGCGAATGCTTCCGGCTATGGCATCGGACTGGCGCTGTCAAAATTGGTAATAACAAAACACGGCGGTATGATCGCTGCGAAAAATCATTTTCAGGGTGGTGCTGTATTTGTCATACGCTTTACAAAGTGACGAATCTGTCATCTTAAAGTCACCGAGATGTAAGTTTAAAATTCTATGATAAAAAGTGAGGAAAAGTCATCATTTCCTCAAGTAACAATACGAGAAAGGAAACTTACAGAATGGCATTTTTAAGAACAGAAGGCTTATGCAAAGTATATGGTAAAGGTGAAAATCGGGTTGCCGCACTTGACCACGTCTCGATAGCTATCGAAAAGGGGTCTTTTACAGCTATTGTCGGTTCATCGGGTTCAGGCAAATCGACACTGCTTCATATGATTGCAGGTGTGGACGTACCATCGAGCGGCAACGTGTATTTGGATGAACAGGATGTGTATGCCCAGAATAATGAGAAGCTCGCTATTTTTCGCAGGCGACAGGTTGGACTGATTTATCAGTTTCACAATCTTATACCAACGTTGAATGTTGTTGAAAACATAACGCTGCCAATTCTTATGGATCGAAGAAAGGTCAACGAAGAACGATTAAATGATCTTCTTAACATGCTGGGTCTTCAAGATCGAAGAACACATTTGCCTAATCAGCTCTCTGGGGGACAGCAGCAGCGCGTTTCGATAGGGCGGGCGCTGATGAATGCGCCGGCAGTGATGCTGGCAGATGAACCTACAGGAAGTCTGGATAGTCGAAATGGGCATGAAATTATAAAATTACTGAAAGAGAGCAATAAAAAGTACAATCAAACCCTCATTATTGTTACACATGATGAAAATATTGCTTTGCAGGCAGACCGTATTATTGGTATATCAGATGGAAAAGTCGTACGTGATGAGAAGGTG
The DNA here is from genome assembly GCA_030446305.1 of Clostridiales bacterium. GTDB lineage: Bacteria > Bacillota > Clostridia > Peptostreptococcales > Acidaminobacteraceae > Fusibacter. Next base: position 2,318 of record JASUSA010000009.1, read on the forward strand.
CGGCGATGAATATTTTTAATAAAGTTGCAATGCAGGGAATGAAAAGAAGTCGAACGCGTACGATTGTAACGATTATTGGCGTTGTACTGTCTGCTGCGATGGTTACTGGTGTCATTACTTTTGGCGTTTCATTGTTGCATTATATGACAGATGGTGCGACACAGAAATACGGCGATTGGCATGTTGCATTTCTGGATGCGGACGCTGTCTTCTTAAACGAAATTATTAATAATGATGCAGTGGCAGATACGGCAGCATTTACAAATATAGGCTATGCGGCGTTTCAAAATGACAAAGAGGACATCAGCCCCTATTTTTTCATTGCAGGTTTCGATGATAAAGCTTTTGATAAGCTGCCGGTCAGACTGCTTTCGGGTAGGTGGCCAGAAAACAGCAATGAGGTAATCATATCCGGACGCGCCATTAAAGCTGGCGGCAAGCAGTATGCATTAGGAGATACTTTCTCTCTTGAAATCGGGAAGCGCGTACACGATTCTGAAAAACTTGACCAAAATGATTCCTACATTGCCGCCAGCGAGACATTGATTCCTGAGGTGAAAAAGACATATACAGTCGTTGGCATTTGTCAAACGCCTGTTTTTGAACCTGATAACGCAGCGGGATATACGCTTATAACTACGGTAGAAGATTCGACGATGACAGATGATTTCAGTTTGTTTGTCATGCTAAAAAAGCCAAGAGAGGTGTATGCGTTTACAAACGGTATGACGGCAGGACATGCAGTTGTCTTTAACAACAATGTCCTCAGGTTTATGGGGCGATCCAAAGATCCGGGAGATAGACTGTTTGTATCGCTGCTGGTTTCAATTGGTACGATTGTCATTGCCATTATCATGATTGGTTCGATTTTTCTGATTTATAATTCATTTGATATTTCACTTAACGAACGCATGCAGCAATTTGGTATCCTAGCCTCTGTGGGTGCTACGGCAAAGCAGCTGCGTAGTTCGGTTCTCTTTGAAGGGCTATGTATTGGTGCAGTTGGCATTCCAATTGGGGCGGCTGTCGGAATTGGTAGTATTAGCCTTGTAATTGCTGCCGTGGCGAATAATTTTAGTAATATACTTTACAGTGATGTTTCACTAACCTTACATGTGTCATCATTAGCGGTGGTTGCCGCTGCTGTGGTCAGTATGGCAACAATCCTGATTTCAGCATATTTGCCGGCGAGAAAAGCAGCCAGTACACCAGTGATGACCTGTATACGCCAGACAAATGAAGTGAAGGTAGTACCCAATGATGTGAAGACATCTAAATGGATGCAAAGGCTTTATGGTCTTGAAGGGACACTGGCGCTGAAAAATTTTAAGCGAAATAAGAAGCGGTATCGTAGTATTGTATTGTCACTGGTGTTGAGTATTGTGCTGTTTATATCAACCAGTGCTTTTGTCATCGATCTGCAGCAGGCGACTGCACAAGCAAAAGCCGTAACGAGTTACGACATTGGTTTAGGTGTACAGAACGTGAATGATAAAGAAATGTTACAGCTTTATGAGAATCTGAAAACGGCTGAAGGTGTCACAGACAGTTCTTATCAGATTGTTATACAGCAAAACTGTACAGTCCAAAGTGGGATGCTCTCGGATGCTTACTGGGAAGCTTCAGAAAGTGGTTCGACAGATGGACCAGTGCCGTTGTCATTTGAGTTTCAATGTCTTGATGAGGCTGCCTATCTGAGAATTATTCATGACTTGGGACTATCTGAGGCAGCATATACTGGTGAAAATGCAAAATGGGTCGCTGTCGCCAAAATACAGGCTGGCAGCGATTCGGCAGACAATGCCGGTCAGCTAAAAGACCTGTTCGCAGATACATCACTGGAGATAATGATGCAATCGGCATTAAATGATGCTTCTGAGACGGCGTATGTCAAGACCGCAAAGATAACTTGTGTTGACATAACGCCGCCGGATATGCCGCCTGCCATAAAGTCTTTTGAGCCCGAACCGTACTTTTTTCAGATCATTGTGCCATATGAAAGTGCTGCGTCATTTGCTTCACCAGATACAATTATCGTGAAAGGCTTAACCTTTCAGTCGGAAAATCCGTCGCTTTCGATGTCGGAAATGGAAAAGATGCTGCAGCATATGGGAACAGCAGATTCGTATATAATTGTAAATACATCTGAAATGCTAGAAGAGAGCCGAAACTATATTTTTATTGCCAATGTGTTTGCGTACACGTTTATTGTCATGATTTCATTCATTGCTGCGGCAAATGTTTTTAATACGATTGCTACCAATATTAAATTGCGTCGGCGAGAATTTGCCATGCTGCGGTCAGTTGGCATGTCTGATCGCGATTTCAATCGTATGATGCGTTATGAATGTGTCTTTTATGGTTTGAATGCATTGCTTATAGGCCTACCATTGGCCATACTCATTGCTTGGCTTATTTATAAGGGCATGTTTATAGGTGGTGCGGACAGCATCGCATTTGTGTGGCCTTGGACGAGCATTGGCATTAGTATTATCAGCGTCTTGCTTGTTATTTTTACCACGATGATGTATGCTGTCAGCAAGATTAAAAAAGAAAATATTATAGATGCGCTGCGGGATGATATGATGTAATTTGATAGTGTTTAATAGAATAGCGTTTTAAGAGTGGAGGTTCTATCATGAAAAACGAAAAATACCTTTATTATTATCTGGTGCTGTTTCTGTTGATGACATTGGGCGCTTTTACTTGGCAAATGTTTATGCCGGATCTCGCCGATCAGTATTCTGTCTGGAATGCCAGCAGAGGATGGCAGACCGAAATAGCACTATGGAACCTTGGCGTAGATATAGGCATTGTCATAACGTTAAAGAAACGCAATTTTGCCTATGCTGAGATTCTTACCTTGATTGCCGTTCTGCTCTGTGTGCTCTTAGGTGGACATCATCTCATCTATGCACTTACTGCTGTTAGCGGCAATACCGCCCTGCATTGGCTGGGGGCTGTAGAAGTGCTGTTCATCGGCGGGGGTTCAGGTATTGGCGCGCTTTATCTATCACACAGTTTTCGCAGCTAGTGCCAGTTATAAAGCCGTAATAATTTGAAGACCGATCGGTCGTTTAAACCTGTGCATCGATTTGACAAGCTTTTAATTGCCATTTATACTTGTAGACAAGATACTTGTATGCGTATAAAAAGGATACGAGCAAAGAAATACAATGAAGCATGAGAGACGGACAAAGCAGCAATGACAATGGGCATGTGTTAAAGTGTATAAAAGGGAGGCGTTATCATGAATCAACTGGAATATCAGCACATCGTATTAGAAGTGCGCAATCGCATTGCATGGGTAACACTTAATCGGCCAAATGATGCGAATGCATTTGACTTGGCATTGTCAAAGGATTTGCTCTACGCGCTGCTTGACTGTGATGCGTCAGAAGAAGTGTTGGCGGTTATTATCACGGGAAATGGCAAGATGTTTTCGGCAGGTGGCGATTTGAAGGCATTTATGGGAAGTGAACAGGGTGCAGCTTATTGCCTGAAAGAAGTGACCGTCTATTTGCACAGTGCCATAGCCAAAATGGTACGTATGGCAAAGCCGGTTATTATCGCCGTAAACGGTGTTGCAGCAGGTGCCGGGATGAGTTTGGCATGTGCGGGTGACTTTATCATTGCATCGGAAAAAGCGAAGTTTACCATGGCCTATACCAAGGCAGGATTGACGCCTGATGCAGCGTCAACGTATTTTCTGCCGCGAATTGTCGGCATGAATCGCGCAATCGAACTGGCGACGACGAATCGCGTATTGACAGCGCAGGAAGCGCTGGATTGGGGGATTGCGTACCAAGTGGTGCCGGCAGATCAACTGATGGAAAAAGCAGAAGCGCTGGCATCTGCACTGACAAACGGTTCTGTACAGGCATTTGGCGCTGTAAAAAAACTGATGCACATTGGCTGGACGTCAACGCTGGAAACGCAGATGGAAAATGAAGCGGCCATGATTGCGAGCATTTCAACGACGGCAGATGGTCAAGAAGGTATGCAGGCGTTCTTGGAAAAGCGAAATCCAGTTTTTAACCGATAAAAGAGCAGTGCTAAGCCGCATTGCTGAAAAGAATGCTGCGACAGTGACGCAGTTCGATGGATCACATGTTAAAATATAGCGAAAATAGGCGTCGAAGGCGTTTTGACATACAGTCAATGATGACGAGATAGAAAGTGTGGGAACATTAGATGAATGAAAGTGATTGCATATTTTTTCAGCTCGCGAAAGTGAATCAGAAGGGTTCGCAGTACTGGGGAAAACAGATTGCCGACTTGGGAATTACGGCAATTCAGGGAATGATACTCAGTTTTCTCTATGAAGCGGACGGGATAACGGCGGTTGAGTTAGGGACTAAAGCGGTTTTAGACAGTTCCACGATGACGGGGATCATTGATAGACTTGAGTCTTCCGGATTGATTGAAAGACGTGCTAATCCAAAGGATCGCCGATCGATTCTCATCTACTTGACACCCAGTGGCACCACAGTAGCAGAAGTTGTTAGAAAGCGCATGGAAGCAGCCAACACAGCCTTTTTATCAGTTCTTGATTCGCATGAAATTGAAGCGCTGAAACAACTCATTTCAAAAATCAGAGGGATACCGGAATCTTCTGGCGATAAATAATTGATTAACACGGGTCAGATCGCGTATGAATAATAATGCGACAATTGTGTCGATTGATAAAGCGTATGGAAAAGAGGTTGTGATGACAATTTTATCGAAGGAAGAACAGCGCTTGTTTTTTGAACAATTAGAAGCGCGTTTTAATGAGCACGTGTCGAGACATCCAGCGATTCAATGGGAAGAGGTTGCTGTGAAACTAGAAGCAGACACTGGTAAACTGTGGTCGCTCTATCAGATGGAGACGACAGGCGGTGAACCGGATGTCATCGGCGTCGATGAGATCACAGGCGGGTTTGTCTTTTTTGACTGCTCGGCAGAAACGCCGACGAAACGTCGGCATCTTTGCTATGATCAGGCGGCATTGGAAGCTCGAAAAGCCAATAAACCAAAGGGCAGTGCCATTGAGATGGCAAATGAAATGGGCATCACCATACTGACAGAGATTCAGTATCGCATGCTGCAAACACTGGGAACATTTGATCTAAAAACATCTTCATGGGTTAAAACCCCTGATCGCATTCGAGTGCTGGGTGGTGCAATCTTTTGTGATCGCCGTTATAATACGGTATTCACATATCACAATGGTGCAGATTCATACTATGCTGCGAGAGGGTTTAGGGGCATGCTCGTTATTTGAATTGAAAACATATGAAAGAAAAACATATGAAAGAAAGGCCATCTTTTTCGCGTATTAGCGCTGGAAGATGGCCTTTTTTAAAGGCTGTAAATCATTTCATTTAAGCGACATCAAGACGATTCATCATGTTGATTGACAGATTATTCTGCTGGAATTGTCAATGTCTGTCCAATCGCAATCATATCCGGGTTGGAGAGCAGCGTCTTGTTAAGGTTGAATATTTCCATGTAGCGATCGCCGTCGCCTAGGGAAGATGAAGCGATTTTCCAGAGGCTGTCACCGCTGACGACTGTATAGACGCGCATGCCGCTTGCGGCTGTCGGTACAGCAGCTTCGGTTTGTACAGGTGCCGCCGCTGCGATTATATTGATACGCCCAGCAGGCTGACCGTATTTTGCTTCTGTTACCACGCCGCCAAGGATTTCAGTTGTATAGTTGACGAGTGCATCTTCCAAAGCAACATAGGTATTGAACGTTTCACAGTTTTTAAAGAGATAATAAGTGTCGCCGCCGCTTGCTGTAAAGTTGTTGGTTGCGACGGTATACGTTTTGTTGAGATCCAGTGCTTTTCCGGCAACTTTGACATTGGTAACACGCGTGCCGGGCTTAGCCGGTGCAAAGTAGGTCGAGTCTGGATACTGTGCACCCTTGGCATAAGGGATGGCGGTGTTAAGGGTGAATTCAATGCCTGCAACGTGCGGGAATGCGCCGAGGGATTCAGGTGTGCTGAATGTCGCGGCTTCAATGAGTTCCAAGAGCTGAGCCCCTGTCACTTTTACAGTGGCGATCGTATTGCCGAATGGGAATACTGTCTTCATATCTTTCATGGTAATATCACCGATTTCAATTGTTGCGCGGATACCACCGCCGTTGGTGATTGCTGCGTCCACAGTTCCTGCGCCGACAGCCTCATTGGCAGCCCATAAAATAGCATCTGCGGCAAAGTCACCGAGGTTTGTTTCCTGTGTTCGAACGCCCGGTGCACGATTGCCGTCGAGCAATACTTCGCTGACAGCAAATTTTGCTGCAAGCTGTGCATCGATTTCATCGGATTTTGCGTTTATAACGGCATTGATGGCAGGATCGACGCTACTGTAATCTTCTGCTGATACGAGCGTTGACATGATGCTAGTGCCGTCAAGCACGTCGACGCCGACGTATTCGAGACGCGTTCCCGCAGATGTGAGTACGGATTGGCTGACGAGATTACCTTCGATAACGCTGTGGCTGTGACCGTCGATGAGCAAATTGATTCCCTTAACATTTTGAAGAACATCTGTTGATGTATTAGGCTCGCTGCCGGTATCTGTACCGAGGTGCGCGACACAGATGATCGTGCTGCATCCTGCTGCTTTTAGCGCATCAACTTGGGCTTGTGCAATGGCGTACATTGCTTTCCCCTCAGGGAATGAAAGTGAAGCGACGTTGTCTGGATTGGCTTTCGTCAATGTTTCCGGCGTCGTGAGACCAAAGACGCCAACTTTGCCAATGACCGTGTCAAAAATGACATGTGCATCAAAGACGGGTTCGCCGGTTGTTTTGTCTAATATATTGGCAGAGACAAACGGGAAGTCTGCACTGGCTTTGAGTTTGAGTAAATTGTCGTAATCGTAGTCGAATTCATGGTTGCCGGGAACCATCAGATCGTATTGTGCGAGATTCATAAAATCAATAGCGGTTGCACCTTTGCTAAGGTTCACGAGCGGGTCGCCCTGCGTCGCATCGCCTGCTGAAATAAGCAGGACTTCAGCGCCGGCTGCTTTGTAGTCCTCTGCGAGTTTTGCCACACCTGCGGTACCGATTGAAACGCCTTTAACGGCAACGTCGCCGCCATGAGTATCATTGGTATGGAGAATGACGAGCTTGCCGGTAAGATCACCGGGATAAGCGGTTATTTCATAGACGGGCATTGTTCCCGTCACTTCACAGCCTGCGATCAGTAAAGCAGTACCGGTGACACTTTGTGAAGCGGGAATGAAGTGAATGCCTTCCGGTCCTGAATCGCCGCCGATGCCGTCTTCTGCATCAAAATCACGAGAGTTGATATAATTCACATAGCTGCTGTTTGACGGTGTCGTAATTTCATAAGCCATAATGCCGCCGATGCGTTCGAGGACGACAAATGCATACGTATGACCGTTGATTTGACCGATGGTGACATTTTCAGGTTCAGGTCCTTTTTTAGTCGAACGGTCATTGAGTTTAAGTTTGCTGTTGGAAGTATTAAACCATTCCGGATACAGTTTTGAAGTGATGTCTTCAAAGTCACTGCCGCTGTCATAGACAGGAACGAGACTGTTGGCCGTCACTTCAAAAATGGTCATTGAACGGCCGCCAAACATAACATCTGCGCCGCTTGGCAAACCATCAACCACTTCTGGATCTATGACGACGACTTTTTTTATTTCGTAGTCGCCTTCTTTTGAAAGGGTTATTTTTGTTTCATTTGAATAATATGACGTGTCATCGCTGTTGGGATCACCGGCATCTTCATGATCTTCTGGGAATACGGTTGAAGACCATTCTCTGCCGTCGCCCTCATTTGCAGTAATCAGGTATGTCTTGCCGCCTGTTTCATAGAGGCTGAGGCCGTCAGGCATATAGGCGCCGTAAAGACCTTCATAACTGCGGGCACTGCCATCCAAGTAGATTTCATTGCCTTCCGCACCGTAATCTTTGAATCCGAGCGGCATGACTTTTGTAATGGCGGCAGAAGGAATATCCAATACGCCAATGGCGTTGTTTTCTTGCAGGGTGATATAAGCTGTTTTGCCGTCACCACTAATGACCATGTATTCAGGTTCTAAATCAACAGACGGCGCTTGGCCTTTTGTCATGAGGACGCCTGATGCCGCTAATGCAGCTCGTTGTCCGTCAAAAGCAGTAAAATCAGCAATTTTAACGGTGCCTGAAGCGAGGCTGATGACAGAGATGCTGCCCTTTGGATCGATGACCGTGACGCCGGCTGAATTGGTGCCATAGCCCATGCGCGGTTCACCTTCATCAGCGGATAGTACCGTTGTATTATCGGCAAAGATAACCATATCCGGCTGTACGCCAACAGCATAGTATACAGGTGTTCCTAAAGTATCGTCACTGCTGTCAATCGGGAAAACAGCGACGAGCCCCGTATCATTGTAACCGGCTGCTTGAATGGCAACGGCGAGTTTGGTATGATCGGGTGAAATGTCAACGCTGGTGATATCGCCGTATTCAAATCCGCTGACAGCAGCTTCTGCAGCAGCTGCGAGGTCGATTTGATAACCGCTGGCACTAAGATCATTAAAGTTGTCGGCACTAAGCGCATTCATCGGTACGGCGATGAGCACGCTGTTGATGCCATCAACGGCATAGGCCGTATGATTGGCCGGATTGTAAGTAACGATTTCCAGACCACCTTCGGGGTCATTAACATCAACATCATAACGTGCTGTTAAATTCATTTCGATGCGACCGGGTACATCGGTCACATAACCAGTCGTCATTTCATCTGCCGAAACTGGTATCGCACACATGACGAAGGTCAAAAGTGACAGCAAAATGAGATTTAATGCCAGTTTTGCCTTGGAAATATGTGCAGTTGCAGGTTTTCCATTTACCATAATATCCTCCCAATTACAATTTGTTATGCGTGTCATTTTATCACAGTACATTTAGCGCCATTCGCAAGAGCAGGTTAAATCTGTGTGAAGATCGTGTTTGGCGGTGTTTAACAAAGTGTTTTTGGGAACGATAAATTATAAATACACGATTGTTCACATTGACATACAAGCGTGAAAAAATGTATAATATACTGAAATATATTTTAAGGTTAACCATAAAAATTCACAGTACCATTAAGCGCATATTGAAAAGGACAATTGAAATAATGGGCAAGATTTTTTTATGGAACCATCGCAAGGGCAGTAGAGATTAATAGCGTTTAATAGAGATTAAGAGGGATAGGCCATGAACAATCAGCAAGCGATCAAGGAGAAACCTGCGATCAAGGACAAACCTGTCATCAAGGCGAAACAAGTGACAAATAGAGGCGAAGAAGATTATATCAAAGCAATCTATAAATTAAGCGATGAAGCAGAGGGCGATAGGGTCACCAATCATCAGTTGGTCACTTACTTTGCCCATACTGCCCAAACGGTGAATGAAATGGTTCGAAAGTTAGAAAAGAAAAAGATTCTGGTTTATCAGCCGTATAAAGGATCGTTATTAACAGCGCTCGGCAAAGATGAAGCCGTAAGACTTATCCGTGCGCATCGCATATGGGAAACATTCCTGACGGAAAAGTTAGGTTATGCTTGGGAAGAGGTTCATGAAGAAGCTGAAATGCTGGAACATCTCACTTCTTCAAAATTGGCAGATAAACTGTATGCATTTTTAGGGGCGCCGACAGTGTGCCCCCATGGCAATTATATTCCGGTGCTGAGTGACATGAACCGTGATGATTTGGACACATGTGGTCGATTAAAGCTTTCTAAGGCGAAGAAAGGCAAACAGTACTGCCTTAAAGGCGTTGTTGACGATAAGGCTTTACTGGTTTACCTAAACGGCTTGGCTATTTATATTGATTTGTGCTTTACGATCATTGAAAGAGACTTGATAAGTGATATTGTGACACTGGCGTATGGCGGGCGAAACACCTCGCTCAGCGGTGCGGTTGCCCAAAAGTTGTTTGTATGTGAGGTGTACGATGCGGAAGATAACACATAAGCGCCTTCCCCATCGAAATATATAGTATCGGCAAAATAGGTATATAAAGGAGTTGTTGCAATGGATTTCAATGCGGTTATTTTTGCGTTTTCACTAACCCTTTTAGCGGGGTTATCCACTGGGATTGGCAGTGCGCTTTCACTGCTGACCAATCGAACAAATACGAAATTTTTATCTGTGGCACTTGGATTCTCAGCAGGTGTAATGATTTACGTCTCTTTTGTTGAGATCTTTTCAAAGGCGCAAGCGGCACTCACATCAGTTTTGGGTGTGCGTTTGGGAACGTGGGCCACTGTCGGCGGTTTTTTCTTTGGGATCCTGATCATTGCTGTCATTGACAAGCTGATTCCCGATGTCGAAAATCCACATGAGGTGCATACGGTAGAAGAAATGGATGGTAAAAGCGAAGAACATCAATCCAATTTGATGCGTATGGGGCTGTTTACAGCTTTGGCGATTGGGATTCATAATTTTCCTGAGGGACTTGCCACGTTTACAGCGGCATTAAGCGATCCGTCACTGGGGATTCCCATTGCCTTTGCGATTGCCATCCACAATATTCCAGAGGGGATTGCCGTAGCCGTTCCAATATTCTATGCGACCGGCAGTCGTCGCAAGGCCTTTCGCCTATCATTTCTATCCGGCCTATCAGAGCCGATTGGCGCTCTTGTTGGTTATGTATTGCTCTACAAGTTTTTCAATGATGCGGTCTTTGGTTTTATCTTTGCATCCGTTGCAGGGATTATGGTTTACATAAGCTTGGATGAATTGCTGCCGTCTGCAAGGGAATATGGCGAACATCATTTATCGATGTATGGCCTTATTGCTGGGATGGCCGTTATGGCGCTGAGTTTGCTGCTCTTCGTCTAACATTGATTATCCATCATACCCATCAAAACAAGCGGTATGATGTTGAATACTGTGAAAGCAGGTATTCAAACTAGAAGATAAGCTGGATTTTGAGTTGCGTTTGAATTGTATTTTTAGCCATGGCGAAAATGAAGTATGTTATTGCCGTTTACGAAAGGCGCTCTGTTTGCATTAAAACAGCGCGTCTTTTCTTTGGCAAACAAAATGGCGTCTAATTTATCCGGCAGTACGATGCGATACATTGACTGGCTGAAGGGATTTTAGGACGTTGACGACGTGATAAAAGTGTGTTAACATAATTACGAAAACAATTCCGACTAATTTACTAAGGTATAAATGATAGGTAGCTGTAAAACCATTGCGATTACCTGCTTGACAAGCTTTTTTAAATGCAGATTTAAAGGTGGTGTGTGATGATGCAGCTGGCGGCAACAGTGGCTAAAGCAATAGGAATTGCACAAATAGAGAGCTGTTCATAGAAAATTAACAGAAGAGCGAAAGCGAGGCAGATGATGTGTGAAAGCATTTTAAAGGTTAGCGGTCTTCGTGCAAAAGTAGGAGATCAAGAAATATTAAAGGGTGTTAATTTAGAAATCAAACCAGGCGAAGTACATGTGATTATGGGGCCGAATGGCGCCGGAAAATCAACGCTGGCAAATGTGCTCATGGGGCATCCGGCGTATGAAGTCACAGGGGGCGAAGCCCTTTTTATGAACAAAGACTTATTGGCGATGAAAGTAGATGAGCGCGCGAGAGCGGGTCTTTTTTTATCTTTTCAGTACCCTCAGGAAGTCTCCGGTGTGACCGTGGAAAATTTTCTGCGGACGGCGAAAAAAGAAGTTTCGGGCATTATGCCGATGATGGGGCGATTTAACGCGACTGTCAAAGCCGAGATGCAGTCATTGGAAATGGATGAAAAATACCTTGCGCGATATTTGAATGAAGGTTTTTCAGGCGGCGAGAAGAAAAAGAGTGAAATTTTGCAAATGGCTGTCTTGGCGCCGAAGCTCGCTATTTTAGATGAAACAGATTCGGGACTGGACGTCGATGCGATTCGCGTCGTTTACGAAAAGGTTCAGTCACTGGCAAATGCCAATAATGCCATTCTCGTGATAACCCATTACAATAAAATTTTAGATTACATTAAACCGGATTTCGTACACGTTCTCGTCGACGGCAAGATTGTTAAAGAAGGCGATCTCGCCCTTGCAAATGCCATTCAAGAATCGGGCTACGAAGCGTTTCGGGCTTCCGTGTAAAGGAGGCGGCCATGGCACAAAAAACATATATTGCAGATATCGAACGCGGCGTCTACGATGTCATTAATCCCGAACACCATCGTTTTGTGACGGACAAGGGGCTGTCGGAAGCCGTGATTCGCGAAATATCAAGAGAAAAGGGAGAGCCCTCATGGATGCTCGATTTCAGGCTGGAATCCCTTGAAATTTATAAATCAAAACCCGTTCCAACTTGGGGAGCTGATCTTGAAGATCTCGATATTGAAAATATCGTTCACTATGTCAAACCCGATACCGATATGAAGCACGACTGGGCAGATGTCCCGGATGACATCAAGGCGACTTTTGATCGGCTTGGCATTCCGGAAGCTGAAAAGAGAAGTCTTGCCGGTGTTGGTGCTCAATATGATTCAGAAGTTGTTTACCATTCGATACGAGAAGATTTGCTGGCGCAAGGCGTTGTTTATACGGATATCGAAACGGCGCTGCGAACACATGAAGCCATTGTTCGAGAACATTTTATGAAATTGATTACCAATCGGGATCATAAATTTTCTGCACTGCATGGTGCGGTGTGGTCAGGTGGTTCATTCGTCTATGTACCGGAAGGCGTGAATGTAGACTTTCCGCTGCAATCCTATTTCCGTCTCAATGCTAAGGGAGCAGGTCAGTTTGAACATACGCTGATTATTTTGGAAAAGGGTGCTAAACTTCACTTTATTGAAGGCTGCTCCGCGCCAAAATACAGTGTCAACAATCTGCATGCGGGTGCGGTGGAATTATTCGTTGCGGAGGATGCAACGCTGCGCTATTCAACCATAGAAAACTGGTCGCGCAATATGTACAATCTCAATACCAAGCGGGCAACAGTGGCGCGTAACGGTAAGATCGAATGGGTTTCGGGTTCGTTTGGATCGCGTGTTTCCATGCTCTATCCCATGAGCATTTTGCGCGGCGAGGGCGCATCCTGTGAATTTACAGGCATCACATTTGCTTCGACGGGGCAATACCTCGATACGGGCACAAAAGTCGTACATGCGGCACCGAATACCCATTCCGTGGTTAATTCTAAATCCATTTCCAAAGATGGCGGACACGCATTTTATCGCAGTTTGCTTCGTATTGCCAAAAACGCCGTTAACAGCAAAGCGGTTGCCAATTGTGAATCGCTTATGCTCGACAATCGATCGAAATCCGATACACTGCCGATCATCGAAGCGCATACGGACAGTGTGGACATTGGACATGAGGCGAAAATTGGTCGGATCAGTGATGAAACCATCTTCTATTTAATGAGTAGGGGCATCAGCGAAGCAGAGGCAAAGGCAATGATTGTCAGAGGCTTTGTCGAACCGATTACGAAAACACTGCCGCTGGAATACGCGGTAGAGTTAAACAGGCTCATTGAACTGGAACTGGAAGGCACAATTGGTTAGTGGGAGAGGAGGTATAAAATGGCCAACCAAGATCAAATTAAAAAACAGACAGAAAAAACAGATATAAACGCAGCGCAAAGTCAAATGCCTAAATGGCATCGTATCACATTGCCGGAAGGCCTCTTTGATCAGACTGATAACAACGTAGAAACGAAGATTGCCGTTGAGGGACAAGCTGAAATTCATGTGAAGGACAACGCGCAGAGCGATGAAACTTTTAAAAGTGCAATATCTCAAAACAACGACAATGACCAAAACAACAACCATAACGGCGAGGTGGCATGGCTGCTGGATAAACGCCTTGTGTCACGTCTGGATGATAGCATCTTGGCGTGGATTAGGCAGCATGCGACAAAAAACGCTTATATTCACAGCAAAGCGCGTATAGGACGGGATGAAACGCCGGTAGTTCGCATGACCACCGCGTTAGCAAATACAGACAGTCAATTTAATCATATTGCAAGCGATACCGTCGTCGTGGACGATCAATGTGCGCTGACGCTGGTGATGGATTATGACAATCAGTCGGCAATGCGTGGACAGCATTTGGGGATAACGCGATTGATCGTTGGGCGCGGTGCCGTGGCTACATTGTTTAAGTGTCAACGGCTTGGTGCGGAAGATGCGTATTTGGATCAAACACTTATTGAAGTGGCCGAAGGCGGCGAGGTCAACATTGTGGACGTGCAGTTGGGAAGTCGTTTTAGAGGTGTCAACTACAGCGTTGCACTGAGTGGCCGCCATAGCCGTGCAACCTTAAATTCACTTTATCTTGGCTGTATGGCACAGCGTATGGATCTTTCTTTTACCATGAATCACATTGGCGCAAATACGGAATCGGTCATTGAATCAAAAGGTGCGCTGGATGGCAATGCCAAAAAAGTATTTAGAGGCAATTTGCAGTTTGAACAGGGCGCAGCCAAGTCGGTTGGGCGTGAACGCGAGACGGTTATGCTGCTAGATGAACGCGTACACGCCGAATCCATACCGGCACTTCTTTGTGCTGAGGATGATGTCATCGGCGAACATGCGGCAAGTATTGGCCGTGTCGATCAGCAAAAATTGTTTTATCTGATGAGTCGTGGGCTGACCATGGCTGCGGCGAAAAAGCTGGTTGTCAAAGCTGCTTTTGAAGAGGTGCTTGCAGAAGCGGCAACCGTGAACTTGCGGGATGAGATTGAAGCACTCATTGATCGGAGGCTGTCATGACGTGGCGAGAATCGTTTCCAATTTTAAAGGCGCACCCGGACCTTATTTATTTGGATCATGCGGCAACCGCTCAAAAACCCCAATATGTGATTGATCGCATGACGGCTTGGTATGAGACCGAAAATGCAAGTCCTAACCGCGGGGCTTATGGACTGAGTGCCAGTGCGACGATTACCTATGAAAATGCACGGGAGGCTGTTTTAAAATTCATAGATGCCGGCAAAGACGCGGCTGCGATTTTTACTAAAAATGCGACGGAAGCACTCAATCTCGTCGCGTATGCTTATCCCTTTAGACCTGGAGATGAAATCGTCGTGGCCATTTCTTCGCACCACAGCATCATCGTACCGATGCAAATTGCAGCAAAGCGTGCGGGTGCTGTACTGAAATACCTGTATGTCGATGGTGTTCACGGTGATTTTTCTGAGCAGATACTGGCTGTGATTGGCCCTAAGACGCGTTTGGTGGCATTGCCACTCATTGATAATGCGCTGGGCGTTCTATATGATGTTGAAACGGTTGTTAAAAAAGCACGGCAACATGGTGCGGCGGTTTTAGTAGACGCCGCGCAGGCGGTTGGTCACAGACCTGTTTCGATGCAGAAACTCGACGCTGACTTCCTTGTTTTTTCAGGTCATAAAATGTATGGACCACAGGGGATTGGCGTTTTGGCAGCCAAATACGAACAACTCGAACAAATGACGCCGTTTTTAGCTGGTGGTGATATGATCGCTTATGTGACAGAACAGTCAACCACCTATGCGCCCATTCCAAAGCGCTTTGAAGCGGGAACGCAGAATGTCGGTGGTGCTGTCGGGCTGGAGGCGGCTATTCAATGGATTGATGCGCAAGGACTTGATCGCATTGCCGAGCGTGAAGCAGCGATGACGCGGTATGCCCTGCTGCGTCTATCAGAACATCCGGCGGTAACGGTTTTAGGACCGAAACTGAACATGGCGCGCGGCGCGCTGGTAAGCTTTGAAGTGGAAGGGATTCATCCGCATGATATGGCGACATTGCTCGATCAGAATGGTATTGCCATTAGAGCCGGGCATCACTGCTGTCAGCCTTATATGCATCATTTAGATAAGGCGGGAACTTGCCGCGCCAGTTTTTCAGCTTTTACGGAAGAGCGTGATATTGATGCGCTCATAATGGGTATTGATCATGCAAGGAAGGTGTTTGGCTATGACAGATCATAACATGTATTCTGAAATTATTTTAATGCACAATCGAAGCGGGCATAATCGGCATGCGCTATCAGGCGAAACCCATGCAGAGAGAGGCCATAATCCTAGCTGCGGGGATGATTTGACGCTGCATCTACGCGTTGTGGACGGCATCATCGAATCGGCATCCTACACCGGATCAGGCTGTGCGCTCAGCCAAGCATCCATTTCTATTATGATTGATCTCATAACGGGCATGGACGTGGATTCGGCGAAAAATTTGGCGAATGACTTCTTTAATATGGCACGTGGTGAAACGATTTCGCCTGAGGCGGAAGAAGCACTTCAAGACGCTATGGCTTTTCAAAATATTGCAAAGATGCCTGCGCGAACCAAATGCGGGACACTGGGATGGCATTGTCTGACGGCGAGCATCGAAGCTGATGGTGAACAGCAGTAAAGCAATCGACACTTGACCTATAGTAGGCTTGAGGTGGTATGATGATAAGGAAGGCGTACGGATTTGTATCGGTTAAATGAATCAACGCGAAACGAACCAGTGCGAAACGAACCAACGAGAAAAGGATAAACTGACGCCTGCCAACGTAAAGCGCTGTCCGCTGAAACATGTGCTCAGGCGTCAGTTATTTTATGAAGAGGGGGATACATATGTCTAAAGTACTAATCGCCTTTTTTTCGCGAAAAGGCAATAACTATGTTAATGGTGTGATTAAAGATTTAGAGGTTGGCAATACGGAGAAAGTTGCCAATACCATTCAGGTGTTGACAGGCGGTGACCTGTTTCACATCGAACCTGTTGATGCATACGATGCAGATTATCACGAGTGTGCAGCGGAAGCCAAAAAAGACCTTCGCGCAAATGCTCGACCGGCGTTTCAAAACCCTTTAAAGGCGATTGATGGCTATGATACGGTTTACCTTGGATACCCGAACTACTGGGGAACGATGCCCATGCACGTTTGGACTTTTTTAGAGCAGTATGATTTTGCAGACAAAGTGATTATGCCATTTTGTACACATGAAGGCAGTGGTCTCGGCCGCAGCGAAAAGGATATCGCCGGACTCTGTCCAAAAGCGAAGGTCGAAAGCGGTTTGGCGATAAATGGTGGCGATGTCGAAAGTGCTCAGGCGAAGGTTGAAACGTGGATAAGACGTTTGTAGGATACATCTTATAGGCAGTAACTTGTTGGAAGCGATTTGTAGGATGTGAGACGATTTGAAGAGGGGACAAATGAATGGAATATCGAAAAACGTCAAAAGGGGATGCGATTAGCGTCATTGGCATTGGTTCAACCATGATGCACGAAATACCGGCAGAGGCAATGACACCTCTGTTTGATGAGGCAGAACGACAGGGTGTCAATCTCGTCGACTTGGCAATGTCTTATCCGGAGCCGTTTAAGCATATTGGCACCGCGTTGGCAGGCAGACGCGAAAAGTTTTTTATACAGATGCATTTGGGGATGATCTTCCCAAATGGTCAATACGAGCGAACACGAGATTTAGAAAAAGTAAAACAAGGCTTCGAAGAACAACTGCAGTGGCTTCAGACGGATTATATCGATTTTGGCTTTATTCATTATGTCGATGATCTAGAAGATTATCAGCGCGTCTTTGATTCAGGTGTCTTTGACTATGCGAAACAACTGAAACAGGAGGGTGCAATACGATACTTAGGGGTCGCTTCACATGTTGCAGATATATGCCTGTGCTTTATCGAAACAGGTGATGTCGATCTGGTGATGTTCAGCGTCAATCCGGCGTACGATTTAAACCCCATTGTCAATCTGCCGTTTGACGATCTTGACATGGGCAATTATGAAAAGGCGGAGGCTTATGAACAGCGCCAGCGCTTATACCGAGAATGTGAGAAGCGCGGCATTGGCCTTCAAGTCATGAAGGCCTTTGGCGGCGGCATCTTGCTGGATGAACAGCGTTCACCGCTGGGACGTGCTTTGAATGTTTACCAGTGTCTGCAATATGCGCTGGATCGTCCCGGAGTCTTATCATGTCTGCTTGGTGTCCGATCAAAAGAGGATTTGATTTTAGCGGCTGGTTATGACGATGCGCCGGCGGCGGATAGAGACTATGCTTTTATTTCCGAATGCCAGACGGTAGACATGAAAGGCGTTTGTGTTTATTGCAACCACTGCTTGCCGTGTCCCGTGAATATCGACATTGCCGCAGTGAATAAATTTTTAGACTTGTACCATGCGGGCGATTTGCTGGCAAAGAAGCATTATCAGTTGCTGCCGCATCGCGCGGAAGACTGTATTCAGTGTGGGCACTGTATGGCAAATTGCCCGTTTGGCGTCGATGTCATGGCAAAACTGGCGCAGGCGCAGGCAGAGATGACACTTTAAACCTGCTTTTCTACACGAAACATTGGCACGAGACGTTATTCGCCATACCGATTGCCGGATTGAACCATTAAATTGTTTTTTCACATTTTTCTCACATTTACATGTTACACTGACAGACAAAACCTTTAATGAAATGCGATAACAGGAGGCAGTAAAATGCCGAATCTACTGATTGTAGACGACGATATTTACTTAAGAAAACTGATACTGAATTATGGTGAACGCGAGGGCTTTAACTGTTTTGAAGCAGGAAACAGCATTGAAGCGAAGACGATGCTAAAAGCACATGCTTTTGATATGATTATTTTAGATGTCATGATGCCGGGAGAAGATGGCTTCGACTTGCTGGTCGATATTCGCACGGAAAGTGCCGTGCCTGTTATTATGCTGACTGCACGGGATGAAGAGTACGACAAGCTGTACGGTTTTGAAATAGGTGCCGATGATTATGTTGCCAAGCCGTTTAGTCCTAAAGAGTTGATGGCGCGCGTACATGCCGTTCTAAAGCGGTACAGGTGCCTAACATCTGATGAGATATGCTTTGGCAAGCTGGCCATTCATCCTGCTTCACGTCAAGTTCGCATTGATGAAGACGTCATCTCGCTGCCGCCAAAAGAATACGATCTCTTGATTTACTTGACGCAAAATGTGAATATTGCCCTCCATCGCGAACAGCTTTTGAATCGCATATGGGGATATGATTACAGCGGCGATACGCGAACGCTGGATACCCATATAAAATCGCTTCGCGATCATTTGGGAGAGTATCGAGAAAATATAAAAACCGTGTGGGGTGTGGGGTACAAATTTGAATATCATTCATAAAATCGTTTATTTACTGCAATCGAAGATTACGGTGCGCCTATGGGCTATTATGATGGGGCTTATCATCTTTATGTTGGCCTTTCTTTGGGGTGTCCAGTTTTTTCTCTTTGAAGAAAATTACGTCAATTCAACCGTTGAAACGGTACAACTGCGCTTAAAACCGCTGGTTGACGAACTAAAGACGAAAGATCTCAAAACGGATGAAGATTTAATTATAACCCTCAGTAAAGCGACGAACAGCAAGATGATGCTCATGGATGCTGAAGGCGAGATTGTGGCGATGTACAGTCAAGGCCACAAGTTGATGGATTCGTCGTCGTTTGACTCAATGAGCTGGCTATTGCCGTATCTGCGCGCCTCTGAATCTTTTCAAAAAGTATATGAAGGCATTGCCTATAATCGCGTTATTCGGAACGAGGACAGCCCCATTGCGCTGGAAATAGGCATTCCGGTGCTTTACAATGGGGATGCCTGTGCCGTGATCCTATATCATACAATGGATGAACTGCATACGGTACTTCAATTAAATCGATACTATTTAAGTATTCTTACGGTCATCCTAATCGTTGTGGCGGCTGTTATATCGGCGATTTTATCCAAGCACTTCGTCAGGCCTATTCACAAAATTAAGGGCACTGTTGATGAGCTGGCAAAGGGCAATCTTTCGGCAAAGCCGGATGTTGAATTGAAAGATGAGCTCGGGCAGCTTTCAAATGCTGTCAGAGATTTGGGAACGGCGCTTCAACGGGTGGATGTCTTGCGGAAAGAAGTCATTGCCAATGTATCGCATGAACTGCGATCACCGCTGTCATTGATTCGCGGCTATGCAGAAATGCTGAGGGATCTGCACGGCGAAGACCCTGAAAAGCGTGAAGAGGATTTGACGCTGATTATTAATGAATCCACGCGCATGAGTACCATGGTTAATGATATTCTTGACTACTCTCAGATTCAAGCGGGCTATATTCAGCTTAAGAAAATAGAAGTCAATCTCGTTGAATTTATTCAAACAGAACTGACGCACTTTGATAAAATTGCCGAAACCTATGCGGTTACTATCGAACTGAAAGCGCCTGATGAACCAATTCGAACACAGGTAGATGTGCTCAAGATGGGACAGGTCATTGGCAATCTTATGAACAATGCCATCAATCACACGGAAGATTACGGTGTTGTGAAAGTTGAGATAACAGCAAGCGAACAAACCGCCCGCGTGTCGATCGGCAATCCCGGAACGCCGATCCCCGATGAAATGAAAGACGTCATATGGGAGCGATTTCAAAGAGCACAACATGCCGGGAGCCGCAAATCGGGAACGGGATTGGGACTGTCCATTGTAAAGACGCTGCTGGAAGCGCATCAAATGGCCTATGGTGTTGATTCGGCTGATGGCTGGAATTACTTTTGGTTTGAATGTCAATTAAGCATTAGAACGCGTGCATAATTATTTATGCTCGCGTTTTTTTATGATTGATCTTCATTAGGGATGTGGCAATTGTTGGAATAGGCTGAAATGCAGGGGGAACGCTAATTGACGCTGATAGTGAAAAACAATTCAATATGCTAATTTAAAGGCTTTTAGCGGGTTTTAACAAAATGCTAGATGGAAAAACACACAAGAAGCATTTTTTGTAATAAGCGATAAAATAAAGGGAGTGATGAAAAAATAGATTGCATAAATAATCATAAAAAGCTATAATAATACAAAATTACCCATAGGGAGGACTTATGCAATCAATTGATAAACACACGACAAATGAATGGCTGACCGCAGCAGATCAGCATATACTCTATACGACCAACCGCCCGGCAGTAATTATGGAACGCGGCGAAGGCATGTATTTATGGGATACAGAAGGCAAGTGCTATTTGGATTTCATTGGCGGTTGGGCTGTGACATGTCTGGGACATGCACCAAAAGCCATTGAAAAGGCACTGATAGAACAGGCTGGGCAGCTCATCAATGCCAGCCCGGCTTTTTACAATGTGCCAATGATCGCGTTCGCGAAAATGCTCACGGAGTTGACGTGTTTTGATAAAGTTTTTTTCACCACAAGCGGCTCGGAAGCCAATGAAGGGGCAATTAAACTTGCGAGAAAGTACGGTCAGAAATATCTTGGTGGTGCTTATGAAATCATTACGACTGTCAACAGTTTTCACGGCAGAACGCTGGCGACGATGTCTGCCACGGGCAAGGATTACTGGGAACCGCTGTTTGCGCCAAAGGTATCGGGGTTTATTCATGTGCCTTTTAATGATATTGAGGCGATCAAGGCTGCAATTACAGATAAGACGTGTGCGATCATGCTGGAACCCGTCCAAGGTGAAGGTGGTGTCAATGTTGCAGATCCAGTTTATGTAAAAGCAGTTCGAAAAATATGCGACGCGCATAACATACTGCTTATTTTTGACGAGGTACAGACGGGTATGGGCAGAACCGGCAAGATGTTTGCTTATGAACACTATGACATAGAGCCGGATATCATGACACTGGCAAAGGGGATTGGCGGCGGGTATCCGCTTTCGGCAATGCTTACCAAAGCGGCATATAATATTTTTGATGCAGGTGACCAAGGTGGTACTTATACGGCGCAGCCGTTGGGCATGGCGGTTGGCATGGCAGTTCTCGAAACGATAGTAAAGGAGAAAATCGTTGAAAATACAGTGGCTCAAGGTGCCTATCTCATGGAATGCCTCAATGCAATGGGGGGAGACTATGGCATAAAATCTGTTCGAGGCATGGGCTTGCTCATTGCCTTTGACCTGCCTGAACCTAAAGGGGCAGAGGTGGTTGCTGCCTGTCTTGAAAAGGGCTTGCTCATTAATTCACCAAAGCCGGCTACCATTCGATTGATGCCGCCGCTCATTGTCACACGTGAAGCGATTGACAGTATGTTAAAGACGATGACGGAGGTTTTGGCGTCTGTTTTGAAATAATGCGTGTATAACGAGATTATTTAGCAATGCCATCGTGATGATTAAGAAATTATTTAGAAACCATTTAAAAATCACTTTACAGAGATTTTGCCGATGAAACATGAAAGCGTTCTTCATATGAGCGCTTTTTTTAGTGAGAAGATTGCGGCGCATCCAATCCTTTGGATCATCTTGGTGCGATACAAGCGCACGCAAGGGGTTGCAAAGCTGGTGTCTTTTACAGCCGTGCTGCGTGTGATGCCATGCTTTCAAAAATATAAAGCGCAGTTGCCTTCTCAACAATTGTCGAAGTGCCTTGAAAAAGCGCAGTGGACACAGTAAAATGGAAAGGGAGAACATTTTAACCGGGGGGATTGGCTGCAGTGCGAGCATTCTTACACAATCAAAGACAAAAGTTCATACAAGTCATGCAATTCAACAGCATTTTTTTCAAGGCGATCTTTATTTTGTTCGTCTTGATTTTTATTATAATCCTAGGGTTTTATTATTATGTCAATTCCAGCTATCAAGCGGCGTATAAAGACAAACGCGTTGATGAAAACATCACGGTACTCGCATCGATAAACCGTGAAGTCGATTTGAATATATCGGCGCTGGATGTTCAAGTTCAAGATATTCTCAAAGGCGATGAGACGCTGAGCATGGCGAT
The DNA here is from genome assembly GCA_030446305.1 of Clostridiales bacterium. Lineage (GTDB taxonomy): Bacteria > Bacillota > Clostridia > Peptostreptococcales > Acidaminobacteraceae > Fusibacter. The sequence continues at coordinate 25,008 of JASUSA010000009.1, forward strand.
CAGCGGTAATGATGATGCATTTTATCCCATTGATATTGCACTGACGCTCTATACGTTTGCCGCTCGAAATCCTTGGGTTGATACGGCGACATTATACATAAAGAACTGCGGGATTGCGATGGATTCTGATAAGAATATAATAGAGGATGTATCCGATGATTTATTTAAGGAACATCGTTATTTTGGCGATGGTTATCTGAGGTGGTATGAAGGTGAACTCTATTACATGGCTGGCTTTCCCACTGAAAAGCATTTGGCAGTCATGGCGATTCGCCTTGATCGTGAGCGCATGTACAATTATTTAGTCGATGAAGTAAATATGGACCCAACACATAGTTTTCTTTATTTTGAAGATATACCTGTTTTTGATTCGTTTTGCAATTATCCAAAAGCGTTACTCAGTTCGATTGATTTTTCAGAAAAGCTTAGCAGTCAGGCAACCATTGCAAAGGCTAATGAACAGGGCAAGTTAAAACTTAGGTACATTTCTCAGAAAACGGGGTTTGACTGGCTGATTGATATGGAAGAATCCTATTTGTATCCTGGGCTGAGTGATGTGCTCATACAGATGTCGCCGTTTTTAATCGGTATTCTGCTGTTGTCGATGGGCGCTTTCTATTATATGCTGAATTATGTTTATAAGCCGATTAAACAAGTTATGGAATCGGTAAAGGGTTATCAGCAAAACAAGGCAGATCATGAAGCGATGAATGAACTCGATACGATACAGCGGTTTTTTGAAGATAACCTGCAAAAGCAAGCGCTTTTGGAAAGGGCACTTTCAAGTGTAGAACAGGAAGTATCAGACCGCTTTATCATGAATTTAGCACAGAACGAGCATGTTGATGCCGACTATGTCAATCAATTCTTGGATGAGATTAATACACCGTATCGTGATGACGGCAGGTATCAGGCAATGGTTTTAAAGCGCTTGAAACCCGGTGGTGATCATTATTTGACAATGTACATGCAAATCAGCTTTTTGCATCAGTTGAGAGCTTTTTGGCATGATAAGGCCTATAGCTGTATTTGCGAAACTTCTACAGGCGATATTGTGCTCATTCATCAGTATCCTCCCAAGCATTCGTCTGTGACGGTGAAAAGCGATCTGACACAATTTGAAAATTATTTGCATGGAATCGAGGCGGGCGAATACTATTGTCTGGGCATTGGCAGAATTTACGATGCGCTTTTGCAGGTTCGCCAGTCATATACAGATGCTGAAACCAATGCGATGATGCGCATGGCGAAGCGCAACGGCAGTATGACGATAAAGAAAATACCAACCGTTCGTGAACCTGAAACAGTGGAAACCGGTAAAGACATTTTGCATATTGCACATGCGAAAAGCTATATTGAAGAACATTTTGCCGACAGCAATCTTTCACTCAGTGAAGTCAGTGAGGCCTGCGCCATCAACAGTTCCTATTTGTCCCGACTATTTGTTGAATATCTCTCACAAGGTTTTTTGGAATACCTGAACAAGCACCGGATTGCATATTCTGAAACGCTTCTGATTGGCAGCGAACTGACGGTTTCAGAAATTGCTTCAAAGTCAGGGTTTAATTCATCTCAGAGTTATATTCGCGTCTTTAAGAAGTATAATCATGAAACACCGGGTCTCTTTAGGGCGAGAAAGGTAGGTGCACATGAAAAGTCATAAGCGGATGCTAAAAGTGCTTCTTTTGATCGTGGGAGTAATTGTCGGTGCAGCTGCATACAAGCATTTTGTTATTTCTGCGCCGACAGAGATTGCGAAACATTCGAGTACGGTTCAAAATATTGAACCAAACGGCAAAGTCATTATATTAACGCATTCAGAGCAGACGAACAGTGTTACCCATGAGTTGGCCGTTTATTTCAAAGAACGCCTTGAACATCTTTCGAATGGTGAACTGCACGTTAGCATTTACGGAGAAAATACTCTGGGAAGTTTAAATGATGGCATCAACGGCATCTCGAACGGCACGTTTGAAATGCGGCTGGGCATGGGCCCCTCAAGGATTATGCGCGTGATTACATGGCTTCCCTCTATTCTCGGAACGAGTTCGCAGGTAATTGACCAAGCGCTGGCAAACAATGAACAGCTCAAGGCAATGATCGAAGCAGAAAATAATGCGGACGGTGTCTATTTACTGGGCATGATGCCGTCTCGTTATCGAATTCTGACGAGCAATAAACCGGTAGAGACGTTGGCAGATCTCAAAGGTATGAAAATTCGTACCATTAATGACGGGATTGAATCTGATTTCTGGCGGTGTCTTGGTGCTGAGCCAAGTGCTTTTAATATTGAACAGGTATATATGGCGCTTAAGCAAGGCATTGTGGAGGCGCAGGAAAATACAATCCCAAGCATTGTGAGCAATAAAATTTACGAATGTCAGACGAACGTCATACGCACCAATCACAAAGTATACTTTGATTCCTTCTATATCAATTTGGATTACTATAATGCGCTTTCAGATACAGAGCGGATGTGGATCGCCTCAGCGGTATCAGATGCCATAGACTTTGGGCGAGACAAACTAAAGGATTATGAACGTGAGGGGCTTGAAACCATTATAGAAAGTGGCGTGGAAGTGAGTTCCATCTCAGACGTAGAGAAGCAGAAAATGATTGATATTGCATCACCGCTTCTCGTTAAAAGTTTCGAAGACGCAGACGGCGAGGCGTTGGTTAATGACGTCATTACACTGTTTCGTGATGAAATGAACTAGAGCACAGTGAATAAAAAAGATGAGTTCCTGTGCTGCACAACTAAAATTTTATATAAGCAATAAGAAAAATGTCGGTATAAAATACCGGCATTTTTTTATGCGATGAACAATTTTATCAATACAAGCGATCAATATTCAATAATTGACATTTTCAAATGAAGTGTTATTGGAAGCCGCTAAATGACAAGGATTGTAAATGTACAAATATCTGAACAACGTGATATAACAGTGTTAACACCGCTATAAGCCTTTAACAGGAGGTGATTTGTATGAGGCTTGGAACAAATGAACTAATGCTAATATTGTTAATTGCTTTGGTCATATTTGGACCGACTAAGTTGCCTGAGCTTGGCAAGCTCGCAGGGTCAATGATGGGAACGGTCAAAAAACAGATCGACAGCATGGGTGAAGAAATCAAAGAGGTTGATGAAATCATCAAGGAGACGGTTGTTGAGAAAGGAGACATATCATGAGATTGGGAACGACAGAATTAATGGTTATATTGGGGATCGCCGTTTTAATATTTGGTCCTTCAAAGCTGCCACAGCTTGGCAAGGCGATGGGACAAACCATCGGGAATTTTAAAAAGAGCATGGTTGATACAGAAAGCGATTCTTTAAAAAAGGAAGGAATTGATGCTTAATGGAGCACACCGGCAGTGACGCTTTAACAAAGCGTAAACCACGGTTTCAAAAATTGCATAATCTCTTTAATGAAGGTGCATCAGAAAATAAAATGTCGATAATAACGCATTTGGCTGAATTTAGAAGACGGCTTATTGCATGTCTCGTGGTCTTTGCGGTCACATTTTTCGTCAGCTTCTATTATGCAGAATGGATTGTAACCCATTTAAGAGCATTGGGTGAGAATTTTAGTTTTATTTATATTTCACCAACGGAGTTAATGCTTTCCTACATTCGGATTGCCGTTATTGCCGGCATTGTGATTTCTTTTCCAGTGATCGGTTATAATTTGTGGCGATTTTTGTGCCCTGGACTGACGGTTAAGGAGAAGATGGGTTTCTTTGCAATCTTGACATTTGGCGTCCTACTGTTTTTAACAGGTGCGGCTTTCTGTTACGTGATTGTAATGCCCTTGGCACTGAGATTTTTAGGCGGTATTAACATGGACGGCAGCATTATGCCGATGGTATCTATTCAGAATTACCTTTCATTCGTATTAAGCATGTTAATCACATTCGGTATTGTCTTTGAACTGCCGATTGTCACGATTTTGTTAACGAAAATAGGATTGCTAAATCCGCTGTTTCTTAAGAAGAATCGAAAGTATGTCTTTCTGTTGACATTTGTGGTCGCCGCAATTATAACGCCGCCGGATATCACAACGCAGATTTTGGTAGCACTGCCGATGATGGTGCTCTTTGAAATCAGCATTGCACTATGTAGTATTTTATTTCGAAAACGGCTGAAAAATATGTCGTGTTAGTTTATTCAAAATAATATTGATGGGGGATAGAAAATGAATATTCAGACCAAAGAACCACATGGTATTACGAGAAGAACGTTTTTAAAAGGCCTCGCAGCAGGTGCTGCAGGGATTAGCATTGCCTCAATTATGCCCGGCAACGTCATTAGTGCCGCAATGGTTGCAGCAGACGATGTCGTACATACAACAGACAGCGATGCGAAAAAGCTAAAAGATGGTATTTACATTGACGGCAATACGACGAACATGAGCGGTAGCCGCTATCGTCTTGAATTTATTCAACCGGTTAAACTTATTGCCGTTATTGGCGGCGTTATTCAAACAGAAGGGACTTGGCGCTCAGAAAATAAACACCTTGTCTCCGTTGATCCGGACGGTACCATCGTTATGAGAGATGGTGTCGGCGGTTATGATGTTGCCGTTTCTTTTACAGAAGGCAACAGTGTACACAAAGTTACATTTACCACCAGCCAAACAGCAGGTGCTTATGCCATTGAAGTCGACAGACCGATTAACAGAGGTGCTTTTATGATCCGCCTTGCCAATTACTTTGGATGGCCGCATTATAATGCCGTGATGGATGATGGGACGGATATTGACGAAAAAGGCAATATCTTAAAGAAAGAACGCGTGCGTAATTTCTATGATGTAACGGGTAACAGCGATTATGTCAAAGCGATTGAAAGCGCACTGGATATGGGCGTGATCAGTGCGGCGAGCATTGATGACAAATTCTATCCAATGTCTGTTATGACGCGTGAAGATGCAGCGGTTATTATTTGCAGTGCTTTTAAACTAGAACCGCTGGATACAGATTATCTATCACTTTTCAGTGATGTGAAACAAGTGAGCAAGGAAGCCTATAGTGCATTAAATACTTTATTTGGCATGAATATTATGCGCGGCAGAACCAATGACAGCATTAATCCACTGGATGGCATTACGGATACAGAAGAGCGTATTATGATTGAATCGCTTAACAAAAAAATCGTTTCACCTGTATGGTCAATGCCTGTATCGCTTCGTAAATTCGTTAGATGCCGTCCTGAATGGTTTACGCCGACGGAAGGTGCAACCGTGCACTGGCGAACAAGAGCATTTAATATTTCGCATAAAGAACTGCTTGGCTTGTTTATTCAGGACCGTGGCGTGGGCGTAACACTGGAAGAAAATTGGGGACCATGGTATGACTACATTCCAGGTTTTTCAACAGACCCTATGTTCGGTCTTAACAATAACAAGGACTTGCCTTATGACAATATTTATTTCTGCGTTGAAGTAGAAGCATATGCAACAAAAGAAGGCATGAAGGACAGCCCGATGAGTCGCTTTATTTGGCGCATCGACAGACCGGCTTGGCATGATTTCGCCATTGATAAACTGCATGAGGGTTCTGCAAACTTCCCGACAGTTTATCGTTTCTTTGATAATTTCCAAGCAGCGGCATTCTACATCGAAGGCAGCAAAATGGGCATTCTCTATGATGGGCTAGTACCAACCAATACGAGCACATCGCTGGTTGACGTTATCAAAGCAAAATATGCGACGAAACCATTTATCTTTGTATTGGGACACAACCATCCGGATCATATGGGTGCAATGGCTTCTGCCTATGACATGGGACTGGATGTCTATATCTGTGACCGCGTTGGACCGATGGGCGGCAATTGGAGTATTGATGTTTACGGTAAAGACTATACCAGTGCGAATCAGAATATTGTCAGCTCGAAAGCGGGAACGTATACGGGTTCTAAAATGCATCTAATGAAAGAAGGCGACAAAATAGATCTTGGCAACGTTACCTTTGAAATGATGCGTCTGCCGGGTCACTGCGATGACCAGATGATGCTTTACAGCAAAGAAACTGGTTTATTGTTCTCATCCGATATCTATGGTGTCAATCGCTACTGGGTAGCTGACCAGTTTGGCGCAAGAGGGATTAAACTCGATCTGCTGCTGTCGCTGCATCAACAGCTCTTTGATAAATACAATGAAGGCGGCAGTGCCGTTAAGGAGCTCTACACAGGTCATAATCGAATTGGTGTAGGTTCAGATTATTTGATGGTTTGGGAGCAATGTATTCAAAAACTCGTCAACTTTGGCCAAGATAGTATTTCGGATGACAGACGCGGTGACGGTGCTGTGATGGTCATGGATGGCAATAGCTATGACACATTGAACTGGACGGCATTTGCCATTAGCGGGAAACAAATTATTTCCGATTACAGCGGTAAATACGACAAACAAGGATTCAGCAGACTTGAAGTTGACAACACGGGTGAAAATCCACTGATCGAAAGCAATCTCTTATATGATATTAAGAGCAATGCACAGCTCAGCAATGTTTATTTTAAAGACGCCAAACTCGTCGGGCATGACTTTAATTACAAAACCGGATTTGATACAGTCAATGACCGTTTGGCAGATGGCAGACTGAAATATGTCATCGAAAACAAGTTCGTACCTTATGAATACAAATACGATGTTAAAATAGCACTGGGACAAACCAGTGTGACACTGACGCCGATCGCAATGTCAGACATGATTTCCGGCCTGACAGTGAACGGTAAAAAAGCATCCAGCAGATGTCCGGTTACCGTATCAACACTCAAGCCTGCTGTGATTAGAATCGTTGCACCAGACGGAAAATCCGTTCAGCAATATACGTTTAACTTCACAGTTTAATGACGTGTACGAACCGTATATGATGTACCTGCAAATTTGAACATGACGTTCACGGTCATTAGCTGTGTTGACTAAAGAACCCTGGCCCGTAAGTATATACCGAGGGACAGGGTTCTTTTCAAAATCGCTCTGACGGGGTGTGTCATAGCTTTACTGCGATAGAGATCAATAAGGGGAACTAAATGAAAGAGAAGCATAGAATAAATGATGAGCTGAAACGGACAAATCGTTCTCAAAACCTCAAGCGAGAAAGAATGAAATCTTTTTTTATCGAAGCGGCAAAAGACATCGTCGTCGAATCGGGTGCAAGTGCACTTTCAGTCAGAAGCGTTGCAGACAGAGCTGGGTATTCTTATGCGACGATCTACAATTATTATGAAGATTTGGATGCACTGCTCTGGGATGTGAAACAGTCGTTTATTAAAGATTTACATACATTTCTCATTCGATATATGCCCGACGTCAGTGAACCTGAGGCATTAAAAAAACTATTTAGACAGTATGTGGCTTTTTATATTGAAAATCCCAATATTTTTTCCTTTTTCTATTTTACGATTTTAGATGATGAACGGGATCATATTGAGATGATGCATAATTGTTTTATCGCGATTCGTATTTTAGAAACAGAGCCACTGATCGTCAAAGCACGTCAAAGAACGGATGCATCCGCAACGACCTGTGCCTATGCTATCCACGGATTGCTGATGCTTCACTTTTCATCCAACGGCGCAGCAGATGCATTGTGGCGAGACTTGGAAAATGCATTGCTGCTGCTGGATGGGTAAACTTAATCCAAATTGATGACGACTTTAACGGCGCTCGATGGATCGGAAGCGATTTCAAAAGCTTTTTCAGCATCTTCAAGCGGAAAGACGTGCGAAATAATTTCGGTTACTTTGGAATTGTGATTGTCTAAGTTTTGGATAACTTCTTCAATATCGGCACGGTCGTAACCGCGAGATCCCATGATGGCACACTGTGTGCTCATTACTTCGTGAAAACGAATGGGAACAGCGTCTTTGTGCACGGCGATACAGCAAAGTCTGGCATGCTGTTTCGCATGTTTCATGAAGAGATCCACATACTCAGGGCGTCCGGCACAGTCGATAACAGCGTCAATGTCGAATACAGGATTGGCTTCAACCGTCATTTCGCCATTATTCATACTGATGCGGTGATTGGTATTAAACATCGTACCGAAATGTGATGTTAAGAATTCAACAATCGCTTCCTGACCTTTTGAGGCGTTAAAACCAGTGCCGCCCATTTTCTCAGCTAATGCCAGACGTCTGTCGTCAATATCCAATACAGCTACATGGCTGTTGCCTTGTGCAATGAGACTGCTCAGTGCACAGAGCCCAATGGTGCCTGCACCAATAATGAGAACGTTTTCCCCCGGTTTGGCGCCGACGGTGTTTTTGCCGTGTGTTGCGACGCTGAAGGGTTCAATGAGGACGGCATCTGAATAGGGAAGTGAGTCCGGCAAGAGGAAGAGGTTGTCGTTTACTTTTGCGTTATAAACGCGAACGAACTGTGAAAATGCACCGGCCATGTCGGCATTATATGGGTTTGGCGTACATCGCGCAGGCTCTACAAAAACCCTGGCACCAACGGCGATATCATTGACGTTGGTGCCTTTTTTATAGACGTAACCAACCATTTCATGACCAAATTCACTGCCTTTATTAATGAGAACTTTTTCGCCCCCATAGAGATAGCCGGTGATATCGGTACCGCAAATACCTGCGCGGACATTTCTGACGATTACATCATTGGGACCGCATTCAGGGACATTTTTCTCGACGAGTTTAACATCTTTGATGTCTTGATAAATAAGTGCCTGCATTGTTTGTGTGCTTATAGAAGCTTGTGTGTTTTCATTTGTCATTTGATTATTCATATCTTTAACTCCTTGTTTTTTATTTTTTGAATTATCTTTTTTAGTTTAGTATTGGCTTATTAAAAGTGATTGCCTACTGACACCCTTATTATGAAGGGCAACTATTTTTAAGTTGTTTCAAAAGTGTTTGCAGTATATTAATCCGTCATCATTTTGATGCAATTAAGATTTTATTTTTGCATGTTTGGATCGTGGTATAATAAGAAATAATGTGGCGAAACGGTATCGTTGTGAAAACGATACCACTGAAAAACGGTACTATTGTGAAACTTCACCATTGTGAAAACTGCACGGTGTAGACAGCACATTAACGAATTGTCCAATCGGGATATTAATCTTAAATCTTATAGGCAGACACATTAACCTTATTTTGAGGAGATTATAGGGATGCAAATGGCGCTGATCGAATCGAAATTGAATAGACCGAAAACACTGGCAACCCATATCAATCGGCCTCATTTGACAGCACGGCTCATTGAAGCGAATGTACCGATGGTTTTGGTTTCTTCAGTTGCCGGCTCCGGAAAGAGTTCGCTCATTAGCAGCTGGTTGAAAGAAAGCCATATAAAACGGTATGTATGGTATTCGCTGGATGAATGGGACAGTGATTTTATACTCTTTTTTAACTATTTAGCAGAGGGCATTCGACGAATTGAGCCCAGCATAGGCGACACTTTGACGTCACTGCTGTTAAATGCATCTTCCTTTGATCATGCAGGCCTTGTCAGAGCGGCTGTGGGCGTTCTTCAGACGCTTGAACAGCCAATTTATCTGGTACTTGATGATTATCATCTCGTGGAGAATGCTGATATTGACAATGCAATACGGGCATTTGTAACTTATCTAAATAGCCAGCTGGTCGTGGTTCTTATTTCGCGGGAAGATCCAATGATTGATCTCAGTACGCTGAGGATGCGCCAAAAATTACTGGAAATCCGACAGGCGGATTTAAGCTTGAACGAAATGGAAACAGCGGCGTATCTGCGGACGTTCTTAGGTGCGTCTTATGCATTGTCAAAACAGCATGTCATGATGCTGTACCAGCGAACAGAGGGGTGGCTTGCAGGGCTTCAACTCGCTGGCATTTCGCTTCAAAGTCAGCGCGACACGTCAGCGTTTATCGAATCGTTTTCAGGCAATCACCGATATATTATGGATTATTTGATACAGGAAGTTGCAGCAAAACTTACCGCGGATGAAACCATTTTTTTAATGACCAGTACAATACTTGAAAAGTTTTGTGCACCACTTTTGGATTCGCTTATAAAGGGCTTGCCAAATGAAACTGTGAATCATACAAATGCGCAGCAGCTTATACGACAGCTTATGAAGAAAAATTTATTCGTGATTGAACTGGATGCCGTGCAGTATTGGTATCGTTATCACCATCTTTTTCGCGACAGTTTGATCCGTTATTTTTTAGAAAAGGAACCTGCTGTATATCGACAATATGCAGCAGCGGTAAATTGTCTTGCTGGGGACTGGTATGCTGTTCAAAATCAAGGACTTGAGGCCTCTCGATATTATTTGAAAGGCAATTGTGATCAAAAGGCGGCAATGGAACTGGAACGATTGTGGGCGCCAATGGATATGATGCTTCAGACGGCATCATGGTTAACGCTTGCGAATCAATTGCCTGAATCAGTTATTGCTGAACGGCCTTTATTTTCCTTGGCATATGGATGGGCACTGATTGACAATGGCAGGCTCGGTGACAGCAAGCAGTGGCTTGATAACGCATCGGCTTTAGTTGAAGCACTGCCTGCACCTTTATTAAAAGAAAAGCAGCTCGTTTCCGACTGGGAAACTTACGTGCATTTTCATGCGCTTTTGGCATCGGCAAGAGGCTTTATAGCGGGTGCAGCAGGTGATTTTGACAGTTTGATGCAGTATGGCGAGCAGGCATTGGCAACTGGGTCAGCCAAAAAAAGCGGTGTCACCCACATGATGATGGCATTTGCCAATTGGGGACAGGGCAATCATGTCGGAGCTGAACAGCAGCTGAAAAATGCCGTTTCGGCTGAAGGCATTCATGGCGAATGGCTTAACGTACAGAATTTTAAGATGGTTTTAATGGAGCATTATATCCAGACTGGTAGGCTTGCCAAAGCAGACACGCTGATACAGCAGTTGCTAAATGAAGGTGAAAATGATAGTGTTTTATATCCAACGCTTTATTTGGGAATGGCGCGCATTGCTTACAGCAGAGGTGAAACACGGCTATGTGGCGAATGGCTAGAGCGTGCGGCAAAAGCGGGAAACGTTTGCGCTTTGATGGACTTTCAATATAAATATGCCTTTTTTACAGCTATTTTCCATGCAGATCAGGGCGCATTTGAAGAGGCTTTTAAGCAGCTTGAAATTGGGAAAAAGCACTTTTTTCCCAATCCAATTCCCGATATGTATACGGCATCAGCCGTTGAAGCGTGGCTGACGGCGATGAAACATCAAAGGGCAGCAGAAATTGTCGAAACTGTCGATACAGATTTATTATTCGATCAATGTCGCGCAACAACATCTCAATATGTGAACGCCGCGATTCTGATTGAAAAGACTGCTGTGATGATGACACTTGTTAGAGCCTGCGAAGTCTTAAATGATGAAAGCGATTTATCGAGGCAGCGCGTGGAAGCGGTCATTGTACTGTGTACCGATTTAGAAGCAATTGCTCAAGAGCACCTGGCGCTTGAAGCGGTAGTCCATTTCAAACTGATGCAGTGGCGTCTGCTAAAGTGTCTGAATGCCGTGACGGCAGCAGAAGCGCTTGCGTCGTCACTGAAAGCGTTTTCCAAAAAGACGCAAATTGTGCGGCCTTTTATCCTTCAGCTACAGCCGTCCGCTTATAGGCAGTGGCTTGGCATGAGCCTTGATGAAGATACAAAAAACGTAAGTGCAAGCATGCTTTCAGAGCCGTTGACAGCAAGAGAACTTGAGGTAATGTTTCTCATTGCCGACGGTTATTCTAATCAAGAAATTGCCGACCGGCTTTATATAGCGCTGAGCACGGTGAAAGGTTATATACAAAATATTTACGGCAAACTAGAAGTGCGCAGACGCACAGAAGCTGTTCAAAAAGCGCGTCAGTTAGGACTTGTCTAAATGATGTGATTTCCTTATTGACAAAAACCCTACTTTAGTAGCTAATAATAAACACCTGTATCCTGTAGACTGTTTATAGTCACACGAGGCGACAGGTGTTTTGCTGTTTTAAGGAAAGGGCTTTCGGAAAGTGAGCACATGCTTGTCATGAAGTGCTTTAAACATAGATTGCGAACAGGAACACCGCTTAGATTTTTCGAAATGAGGTTCAGATGATAAAATCAGCAGACGATTATAAACAATCAGAAAGTGTGGCTTACGAAATGATTATTCAATCGTGGTTCAATATTGTAGAAAGTGAAATGACAGTCGAAGTGTTGGAGCCGGGCGTCATCTATACGGCATCGGGTGAAACACATATACGCCTTAGATTTCGAGATCAGGCAGCGCTTATCGGATTTTTAAGGAAGATTCACCAATTGGGACTCAAACTCATTAAAGTGGAACGACTGCCGACTGCATAGGTGATCTGACTGGACAGATCCCTTAAAACGCGATTGATAGAGCAAGTGCCTTGCCAGTAATTTTAATTGAATGATGCAAGTAGAAGCATCTATGCAAAGGAGTCTTTTATGAAAAACGAAAATACAATGCCGTCACTTCGCTGGGGTGGTTACGCGGCAATCGGATTAACGCTGATTTATATCGTTGGAATCGTTATGCAAGCAACACTGCTGCATATGCCTGAGTCTGCAACACCGTCAGAATCAATTGCCTTTATTGCCGACAATCAGTTATTGGTATTTGGATGGATCACGTTGCTTTACATTGTCTTTGGTGCCGTCCTCATGGCGTTGACAACTGCTTTGATGCTGAAATTTATTGATGACAGCCGGATGGCAATATTTATTGGCGGTGCCGGCATTATATGGTCGACACTGGTAATCGCCAGCGGTATGATCTATCAGTCCGGTATGCAAATGGCCATTCAAATGTATGCGGGAAAAGCGCTGAATGCTGAAACCATTTATCAGATTACACAAATGCTACATGGGGCGATTGGCGGCAACAATGAAATTGTTGGCGGCATTTGGACGCTTCTTATAAGTATTGCGAGCTTGAAAAGACATATGTTCAAACCTTGGATGAATGTTTTGGGAATTATTGCAGGGATTGCAGGCTGCCTGACAATGCTGCCGATTTTTTCTGAACCGGCAACCATGGTATTTGCGTTTGGCCAAATGATCTGGTGGGTCGGCATTGGTGTGAAAATGCTAAAATGGTAGGCTTCATGATGAGATTTTGATTCAGTATTGTTACTGATTTGAATGCGGCATTTAAAGGGTATCAATGCAATCGTTTTTTTGAAATCATGTTTAGATTTGTATCCAATGAACTGAAAAACGTGTATGATAAAAGTTAAAGTACGAAGAGTGGCAAATTGTAATTGATCGACTGTATAAAAAGAATAATGATAAGTAGGAAAGAAAATGTCAGATAATACAAACAATAAAAATAGGCAGCAGATGAAAACACTGTATGTTCTGCTCATAACACAGGCCGTTTCAATGGTGGGTTCTCGAATGACCAGTGTGGGCATTGGCATTTGGCTTTACCAGATGACGGGACGGGCGACGGATCTGCTGTTGATGCCCTTCTTTAACGAGCTGCCGGGTCTTTTGTTGAGCCATTATTTTGGGGCGATCGTCGATCGGTTTTCCCGCAAAAAAGTAATCATTCTTTCAGATATGGGACAAGCAGTTAGCACAGTGCTGTTGATGGCGATGGTTTTGAGCGGAGATGTGCATTTAATGTTGCTCTATCTTGCAGTATTTATTCAAGGGACTTTTGGCGCTTTGCAGAGCCCTGCATCTGATGCTGTCATCAGTCAGCTGATTGTTGACGAACACCGCGACCGGGTCAATGGAATCAAGGAGATGACGTTTCCGGTTTCGGGCATGCTGGCACCAGCACTTGCAGGCATCATGCTTTTACAGTTTGGTATCAAAAGTGTGCTCATCGTGGATTTTTTGACGTTTCTAGCAGCGGTGGCATCAGTGAGCAACATGACGTTTCCGGCATTTGAACCCTTGCCGTCGGATGAAGGTGAAACATTGTGGCGGCAGAGTTTTGAAGGATTTAAATTCTTGAAGCAAAGCAAAGCGCTGCTGGTAATGGTCATCTACGTCGCTTTGGTAAACATTTTGCTGAATGGGCCGCTGGAACTGATCGTGCCGTTGGTGATGACGCGGCTGAAAGCCCCTGAACACGTAGGCTGGATGCTGTCGCTTATGAGCATTGCCACGTTTTCAGGTGCATTGCTCGCCAGTGTGAATAAATTGAAGATCCCAAGGCATTATGTGCTGATTGGTGCCGTCATCGTTAGTGGGACTGGGATGGCGGGGTTAAGCTTTCAGCAGCATATCGTGGGCGCCGCCGTTATGCTAGTCTTGACGATGCTGCCGTTGCCGATGATCAACGTCGCCTTTAAAGCAATTTTACAGATTAAAACGCCAACTGCACTTCAGGGACGGGTATTTGGCACAGTGTTTCAATTGGCATATGGTCTGGCGACCGTCTCGTTTGTCATTACGGGGCCGTTGTTGGATCAGTGGGTTGAACCGGCAATGCAAGGTCAAATGCTGGGTGCGTTTAACCAGTGGTTCGGTTATGAGGCAGGGGCAGGTATTGCCGTCGTACTCTTTGTGACAGGGATATTGTTGGTGATGATTTCAATTGGGGCACTGCTGGTGAAAGGGTTTAAAGCGAGCTGAAAATAGCACTTTTTTCATCTGTTAACAGCTGATAACCTTTGGTAAAATAGAAGAGGACAACGGATTTACAGGAGCTTATTGCATGAAGGAAAACAGTATTGTTAAACAGCCGCTGCCGCATTTTGTTGTTGATGACAGCGAATTAAAGGTGTATCCAAGCAACAAAATGACGATCTTTAAATCAATGCGGGCAACACATGTTTTAAAGGGAGAACACGTCCATACAAATTATGAATTTGTCATTGCCCGATCGAATATCGAGGGATTTATGCTTGGAAATAAAAAAATTGATTTCAAGCCGGATCAGATGGTGGTGGTTTATTCGGGGCAAAATCACGGTACGCAGTTGCTCATGACGGATATCGAATTTGTCAACATTCAATTTGAGAGGGAATTTTTGCATGAAGTCATGTATGCAGTTTATCAATCAAAGGAGATGGTGATCACACAGGATGTCGTATCAGTGGATGAGACACTAAAAGATTTGATAGAGCAGTATATTTTAGAATTCGAGCAACAGCATTCAGGCTATTTGCTGGTACTGGAACAGCTTTGTATCACTATCGCGGTGAAATTGCTGAGATTGCTGGTAACCCCTGCCCCAGTGATGTCTACAGAAGTTGAAACCATTATTGAATACATGAAGGCGCATCTTGAAAGCGAATTCTCATTGGATGAGATTTCATCGGAACACAACATGAGTAAGTCATGCCTAATCCGAAAATTCAAAGAAAAAACCGGGATCACACCATATGATTATTTTTTAGAACTCAAAATTTCAAAAGCGCTGCGGTTACTAAACGATCCAAATAACAAGGTTATTGATGTTGCATTGCAATGTGGTTTTAGTAATCACAGCCACTTTTCAAAAACATTTAAAAGGGCAACGGGCATGACGCCAACTGCATATCGCGAAAAGATATTGTTTATAAAAAAATAGCGCAGGAATGCGCTTTTTTTATTGCAGCGCAATGAGCTCATCGGGAATGTATGCGCCCATAAGGGATCGCTTTACATACGATGAGGAAACAGAAAACATTTGAATATAAAATTGGCAATATTGGAACAGAATACGCCTTCTTTTTTTGTTAAACTACTCCTGCAGTCATATAAATACAGAATCAGCGGGGAGGTAGCATAAATGGGAAATACAAGTAAAAACCAAAGAAATCATGTAATCATTGAGGGCGAAATAAAAGATCATAAATATTGCGCTTTCGGACATATTTCAAGAAGCAGGTATATGGCAGTACTTTTGGCGATAATGCTAATTTTGAGCCATTTTAACAGTTATGACGGATTAGCGTATGCCGCAAGCGTCGTTCGACTGGACGTTTATGCCAATCCAAGCTATGGGGGCACTGCAACGGCGAAAACGGGTGAAAGTACCGTGACCGCATATTACAATGTAGGCGATGCTCCGACTGTTAGCGCAAAAGCAAATGAAGGCTATTTGTTCGTGCGATGGCGGAATGGAAGTGGTGAAACCCTCAGCACTGCGGAAACGTATTCATTTAAAATAAGTACAGACATGAGTATGACAGCAGAATTCAAGAAATCTGTAAATGTTGTTTTTTCAGGTGGTTCGGGAACGTCAAAAGATCCGTATCAAATTGACAACGCAGAAGATTTGTCAATGGTGGCTCAATACCCAGGTATGTATTTTAAACAGACATCTAATATAGATTTAAAAGATGTTTCTGCAATGACATCTATCGGCAAAGCGAGCACACTTTTTTCGGGTGTTTATGACGGCAATGGCAAAATCATCAAAAATTTAACGATGAATCGTCCGGATGAATACAATGTGGGGCTTTTTAACATTGATGCAAACGGTGTTGTAAAGAACCTGAAAATAATAGATGCCAATATCAAAGCAACGGGAACGGCTGGGATTTTGGCAGGTATTAACCTTGGAAAAATCACAGACTGCGATGTAGAAGGCAGCGTTGTTGTGACACATAATAATCAAGGTGCAGGGCTCTTAGCAGGCGAAAATAGGAATCTCATATTAAATTGTTCAGCCAAGGGCAGTGTAACCGGGAAAAATCAAATAGGTGGATTGGTTGGTTTAAACACCAGTGCTTTTGAATCAACAGGACGTATTGAAAACAGCTACGCTGATGCAACCGTCACATCACAGAACTGCGGTGGCGGTTTGACAGGCGCCAATGAAAGCGGCGAGTATTCAACTTATCCATTCACAGGAAATGTCCAAAGAAGTGCAGAGATTGTATCAAGTTTTGCAAAAGGGAATGTTGGTGGTGGATGGCAGCTAGGTGGGCTAATTGGAAATAATAATGGTTCAATCAGCAATTGCTATGCAACAGGTGATGTTACAGGATCTGCAGATGGTGAAATAATGGGCGGCTTTGTCGCCTATAACGGTGGCTCAATTATAAATAGCTATGCAACTGGCCATGTTGAAGGATTGGCAGATACTGGCGGCTTTGCAGGCATTAACAGTGGCGGCACCATTACACAATGCTATTACAACAGGATAACAACCGGTAAATCTGATACGGGAAAAGGCGAGGCAAAAGAAACTGAAGCTATGATTGAGCAGTCTACCTATGCAAGCTGGTCTTTTACTGACATCTGGACGAAGCAGAGCAGCACCTATCCTTACCTTAGCTGGCAAACGGCCAATTTCCCCATAGCGCCTGTAGTGACGGGAACGCCGGTATTGAAGGTGGATTCTGTCGGAAGTCATCAGACTGCACTATCATGGTCTACAGTGGATAATGCAAGTGCATATAGACTTTATCGCGGTGAGTCAGCCGGCAATTATTCAGATACGTATACACTGGATGTCGTTAATTTCACCACAAATGCAGCCGTTACATTTACAACAGGTGCCATTCAATATGTGGTAAGTGGGCTTGATAATAATAAGGCGTATTATTTTGCCGTTAGGGCGAAAAGCGACAATGGGGACAGTAGCTATTCAAATGAAGTGTCTGCGATGCCACATGAAAAAGTATCCGGAACGTCACTCACAGCATCCTTTTCGATGATACCGTCAGGCGAAAGTACGGTGGGAACGGCAATAACTTTGGATGCTTCACTCAGCAAGGCGGCGGATACGGATACGATTGTGCTCTACACATGGGATTTTGGCGATAGCGTTGTATCGCAAGGCGAGCAGGTTCATCATACCTATGCTGCTGCAGGAACATTTACGGTAACATTGACAGTGACAGATGATAAAGGCAATAAGGCGCATACAAGCCAAGAACTCGTCATAAAAGCACCTAATCACGCGCCAAATGCCGATGCCGGCGGGCCATACGTTTTGTATGAGCATGGCAAATGCATTTTAGATGCAAGCCAGTCATCAGATATGGATCATATGTCAGGAGATGCAATTGTTCAATATAGCTGGGATTTAAATGAGGACGGCTATGATGAGATTACTTCAACTGAACCAACCTATGAACTGACTTGGGATAATCTGCTGCACTTTTTGCCAAACCCTGAATTTACAGATAAATCCACCGGCCTCCCAGTACATCACCTGGCATTAAGTGTTACGGACCGTGAGGGGACAAAGGGCAACGCAACAGCAAATCTTGTCATTTACGCAGTTGGGGATGGCGGTAATATAAATGAAGACGATAAGGCAGTACAAACAGATACGACGATGCTTGAGATAGCGACTCATTTGGCAGCCGGTGATACGACAAATTATGTGACGCAAAACTTCACAGTGCCGTTGGCAGGGGCGAACGGTACAACGATTGCTTGGACTGAAAACAGCAATTATGTCGCAATCGATTCTGCAACCGGACAAGTAACCATTACGAGACCCACCACCACCGGTTGGGAAGCGGCGACAGTTAGTGCAACAGTGTCAAAGGGCAGTGTCAGTGACGGCAAGCATTTTCTGCTTTATATACCAAAGGCGGGATCTGATTTAACCCCGGTAATCATCTCAGATGTTAACTTAAAAACAATTTTACTGGCAAGTGAAATCAATGCGAATCATGATAATGAAATCAGTAAAGAAGAAGCCATGGCGACAGCATACATTGTGACAAACAGCGTCAATATGGATTCTGAATGGATAGACGAACCAGTGGTTATTGAGAGCTTTGAGGGACTGGAAGCCTTTGAAAACCTAAAGGGCATTCAGATTCGAAATGTAGCGTATAAAAACGGCGGGACTAGATTTATTAAGCTGGCATTGAATGATTTAGAACCGCTGCGAAATCTGACACATCTTGAAGTGCTGAATATGGACGTTGCGATACCGAGTGTACTTGGCGATGCCAGTGCGGTCTATGCACTGAAAAACCTTAAGGTTTTGAACCTTACGAATTTTGGGTTAACGGAGATCTCGGGCATTCGCAGTTTGGCGAAACTGACTGAACTATACCTTGGCAGCAACCGTATTGCCGATATTGAGCCCATCAGTGACATTGCAGGAGGATTGACAAAACTCGTGCTCAATGATAACCCGATAAACAACAAGGACACCGCCGGCTATTATCATAAAACTGAAAAAGACTTTACGGTCGACAATGTAGCTTACGAAGTTTGGGCTATTCGGACAGTCAATCATACGGGAAATAGCGATACGAACGTAAAGAAACCTATTAGTGAAAATCCGCTGTTACAGCAATCAGATGACAGTCAGCAGTTATCACCTCAAGATGCGGCGAAAATAGATGTAAGCAAAGACTTCGTGAGCAGGTCGGGTAATCGCGCCAATGCCGATTTGTCCGGCTTAGATTTGACACAGACACTGGCACGCATTGCAGGGAATGCTGTTCCAAGAGACGGAGGTACTGTGACGCTTAGCCCTATCACACGAGGAGAAGATAAACTCATCCTGAACATACCGGCTGATGAAGATATTAAAATGCTTGCGATCACGCTGCCAAAACTGACAGGCGCATTTGAACAGGTTGATCGCGTCAGCATTGAATCTGCCGTAGCATCCTTTGAAATTCAAAAGGATACCTTTGGCACACTTGGCAACGACGGCATTAAGCTCAGCGCTGAAAAGCTGGATCGAGAATCACTGCCGGCAAACTTAAAGGCTTATCTGCCGGCAGATGTCGAATCGATTATTGACCTGAATGCATATGTGAACGATCAAAAGGTTTCCAACTTTAATGTGCCAATTGAAGTGTCTGTGCCCTATATATTAAAAGCGGGTGAAGACCCGGAAAAGGTGTCCGTTTATCTGTTGAATGACAGCGGTGAAATCGAAAAAGTGGCAGGTACGTACAATGCAGCAACTGGAAAGATCACCGTCAAGCGAAACCATTTTAGCAGATACTTCATTCGCGAGTCGGATGATTCTTTCTCGGATATTCAAACGAACTGGGCGAAACAAGCCATAGAGGTGCTTGCTGGAAAAGGCATAATCGGTGGTAAAGGCAATGGCATGTTTGATCCAAACGGCATTGCCACGAGAGCCGAGTTTGCAGCAATCGTAGCAAAAGTACTCATGCTTGAACCGGTAGAGGCGCATATTATATTTGAGGATATCAATCCAAACAGTTGGTATGCAGAACCTGTAAATGCGATGTATCAAGCTGGAATTGTCGGTGGTGTTGCGGTACATTCATTTGCGCCTGATCAAGCGCTTACAAGAGAAGAAGCGGCGGTAATGCTGAATCATACGCTGGACTATTTAGGGACAGCGCCATTGGACGATAGTGAAGGAAAGATATTTTCCGATGAAGATCAAATAGCCGATTGGGCAAAAGATAGCGTTAAACGTATTTCAGACCAGAAAATAATGAATGGCTATCCGTCGGGTGAATTTATGCCTAAAAAGTTTTTGATAAGATCCGAAATGGCACAACTGATTTATCAAATCTATTTTGAAAAGTAGTGATACAGGGAAATGACATAGTAGCCTTTCTTAGGATAACAATGATCCACTGCCAAAATACGTTAAATGCGTGACGGGAATGTGCAAATCATATTGTGGTGAACAGACTCAAATTGAATGCTGCAATTGTCTCATCTCTGCATGAAAGTTTGAACTAAAACCTGAAATGAAAATAAATAAAAAGCGCAAGCATGGCTGTATTATATAAAAAGTGAGGGCCCTCATACGAAGGCACCTCACTTTTTGTTGTAATTGCTGCAAAAGCGGTATATTAATCAATGTTTTATTGGTTAATCAGAATTTTAATATGCTTAGCGAAAAGAGAACCATACGATGTTATTAAGACTAACGTAAATCGTTTAAATAAGCGAATACATTGTCGTGTTCACCTTTCAGCGCATAAATGAGATTCATAACGGAGATATGATCGCAGTCGTGGATTGCTTCTTCCGAGTAGAAAGCGGCGTGCGGCGTGACAAAGATGCGCTCATGACCAATCAATGGATGTGTTTCTGGGTTGGGATCTTCAGATTTCAAGACATCCAGACCTGCATATGATAAATTGCCGTTTTCAATGGCTGTGAGCAATGCTGTCTCGTCAACGCTCTGTCCCCTGGAAACATTGATAAAAATAGCGGGATTTTCAAGGGCACTGAAATAGGCATCATTAAAGAAATCCGTGTTTTCTGCTGTGGCATTCATGTGATTGGAAATAATGGTCGCGTGTTTTTGAATATAGGCACTGTCGACAAGTTTTACATTCATTGCAGCAGCGACTGACTCAGGAAGATAGGGATCATAAGCAATGACATTCATACCGAAAGCCAGTGCGCGTTTAGCAACGGCTTGACCAATACGACCGAGACCGTAAATGGCAAGTGTATGGGCGCTTAAGCGCTTGATAGGCTTGAAGGCTGCAAAATCCCACTGCTTTTCAATGCGTACAGCGTGATCATACAGAGGGAGTTTTCGAGCCAGTGTGAGTATTAGTGCCAGCGTATGATCTGCAACTTCTTGTGTACAGTACTCTTTAATACTGCTGACACGAATACCGTTTCGCGTAGCGGAATCAAGATCAATATTGGAAAAACCGGTACTGCCAATGGAAACCATTTTAAGTGATGGTGCAGCGGATAAAACATCATCGCCAATGGGAATAAAATAAGTGAGTAGACCGTCGACACCGTCGAGATCTTGAATGAGTGTTTTTGAATCAATATAGGGCTTTATTGTAACCGATGCAGCTGGCAGGTGCTGCGCCAGCGCGTTTACGGCATATTCTGTTGAACCTTCAAGCAGTGCGGCATAACTGGTGATTAATACTTTCATGGTTAGCTCCTTCCGGGTGTTCATTTGACATATGTGTTGATATACAATATACTATAACATAAATATATAATATATAGTATATTTATGTTATGCGTCTATTTAACAGGCACTTTAGTCTATACAGTGGTTTAAAACTAAGGTGACAGCGTCCGGTATATAGGTCGGCGCGGTAAGTATCCATTAGCCCAAGCTGTTTCATACAGTGGGCTATTCTAGATTTTCAGACTCACTTCTGAGTCTTAATGCACGAAGCGTTTCTTCTTGAGATGGCAATCATCTCATTCTGCACAAAACATATAATCTTTAACTGTAGAAACCTAAAAATTAAATATGGCCAATCAAAAACACCTTCCATTGGTAAAATACAATTATGAGATGTAAATATATGACATTTTTGTTTTTCTTAAGGTGTATTCGTTGTATGTTTATGTTGCTTTAATAGAAAAAGTATTGCAGAAAAGCACTTGATCATCATGGTTGGCCAAGATTTTAGGTATGTGCTTAAATAGACAAACTAGGAGGCATAAGATGGTCTATTTTGAAAATGTTGAAAAGCGATATCCCGATGGGACATTGGCCGTTGACGGCTTAAATTTAGAAATACAATCGGGTGAGTTTGTGGTTCTGATCGGACCGAGCGGCTGTGGTAAAACCACAAGCTTAAAAATGATTAACCGGCTGGAGGAATGCACAGGCGGTAAAATTTACGTCAACGGCAAAGATATCATGACGCTGAATCCCGTTAAATTGAGGCGGCAGATTGGTTATGTCATTCAAGAACGCGGTTTGATGCCGCATCATACGGTTGCCGAGAATATCGCCACTGTGCCGCTCTTGCTTGGATGGCCCAAAAAGAAAATTGATGCACGTGTAGACGAATTACTCGACATGGCAGGGCTTCCAAAAGAAAAGTATAAATATAGATTGCCCGCGCAGATGAGTGGTGGGCAGCAACAGCGGATTGGCGTGCTTAGAGCGTTGGCGTCCGATCCAGAAGTTGTTTTGATGGATGAGCCCTTTGGTGCACTAGACCCAATAAGCCGTGACAACTTACAAAACGAGCTTTTGACAATCCATAAAAAGCTTAAGAAAACCATTATTTTTGTAACCCATGATATCAGTGAAGCCTTAAAACTGGCAGACCGAATCGTCCTCATGAGACGTGGCAAAATTGAACAGATTGGGACACCGGAGGAACTACTGAATAATCCTGCAACAAAATTTGTTGAAGAATTTATTGGAAGTGACCAACTTTCACAAATATCTGGGGAGGCATCGGTAACGGCACTTCTTGAAGATGTCATTATGGAAGTGAATTTAAAAGCGGCGATTTCAGACGTTTTGGAAGATATGCAGGATAGAGATGTTAAGTCGGCGCAAGTAACAGATGCCAAAGGGAAATGGCATGGGTCGGTGTATTTATCAACACTTAAAAAGGCGCAGCGCGAAGGCAAAAAACTCGTGAAAGAAACGTTGAGCGTCAACCGTAAACTCTATGTCGAAGATGGTAATTTGAAAGATGCGGCAGAAATGTTGGTTGATATGGAAGCGCCAATCCCAATTATCAACAGTGACAACGAACTGCAAGGCATCGTCACTGAAAAGGGCATGGCAAAATACACCATCAATAAACTCATTAAATAATCCAGAGCGCAATCAGAGCGTAATTAAAGCACCATCAAAGCGCAATCAAAGCGCAATCCAAATAAAAATAATTGCGGATGATGATCAACATATCGTATGTATCAACATATTGTATACATCAAAATAAACGGATACCAATACATGAATGTATTACAACAAATGCTGGGAAGGAGTGGCCTATGAACAATCCAGGTTTTATAGAAGCTTTTATTGACTATGTTTCAAAGAACTACATGCGCATCTTAACGGCGACGGGTGAGCATATTTATATTTCATTGATTGCACTTGCAATTACGTTGGTAACGTGTACCCGCTGGGTATTTACTTGACGCGGAATGAAAAGATCGCACCTTATGTAATTTCAGTTGCCAATGTTTTTCAAACAATCCCAAGCTTGGCGCTTTTGGGATTTTTAATCTTCATATTTGGGATCGGCAACGACAATGCAATTTGTGCACTTGTTATGTATGCGATGCTGCCGGTACTCCAAAATACTTATACAGGCATTAAGAATGTCGACAAAGCCACTGTTCAAGCGGCAAAGGGCATGGGGATGACCAATTTTCAAATTTTAATGAAAGTGCAGATTCCACTGGCGCTTCCGGTTATTATCAGCGGTGTCCGCGTCGCATCAGTATGGATAATTGGCACGGCAGCACTTGCGGCTGCCATTGGTGGAGGCGGACTTGGACGCCTTATATTCTCAGGGCTGTCACTGATCCGCGATGAAATTATTTTTGCAGGGGCACTGCCAGCAACGTTGCTGGCACTTTTAACAGACATGGTGCTTAAAAAGTTCCAAAAGTACACGACACCTGAGGAACGCGCTAAACGCATTGCCAAAAAGATGAAGGTAAATTTCAACCACTAATATAAAAACAAGGAGTTTAACATGAAAAAGAAATTGAGAAAATCGATGGTGCTATTGCTGGTGATGAGCCTGATGGTTTTAGCACTTGGGGGATGCAGTCAGAAGAAATCAGCAACGCTTAATATTGCTTCGCAAAACATTAACGAAGTCGTGATCTTGGCGAATATGGCAAAATTGCTGGTAGAAGATCAAACGGATTACGAAACGACCATTAACACGGAATTTAACGGCTCATCTGTTTTGCATCAAGCGATGACACAAGGTGAAATCGACCTCTATCCAACTTGGACGGGGACACAGTTAACGGGTATTCTACGCTATGAAGGTGAAAACATGCCGCAGCGCGATACTTTCGAGTACGTCAAAAAAGGATTTGAAGATCAATTCAACATGACTTGGTCAGAACCATTTGGTTTTAACAACACGTATGTCTTCGTCGTTACAGAAGAAACCGCAGAAACATATGGATTGGAAAATTCATCACAATTGGCGCCGTATGCACCAGACTGGATTTTAGCCGGTGATGAAAACTTTGATACGAGACCGGATGCTTATCCGGGTTGGTCGGAAGCCTATGGCATCGAGTTTAAAGAAGTATTGCCAATGCAGTATGGCCTCGTTTATCGCGCTGTTAATGCAGGTGAAGTGGATGTTGCCGTTGCCTATGCAACCGATTCAAGAATTCAGGAAATGAACCTTAAAATTTTAGAGGACGACAAAGGATTCTTCCCTGACTACAGCGGTGCATATGTACTCAGCGAAAATGTTGTCAACAGTTACCCTGAAGTTATAGACATCGTGAATCAGCTTGGCGGTCTAATTGACAATGAACAAATGGTTGAGCTTAATTACCGTTATGATAATGGCGATGATCCGGCAGTGATTGCAAAAGACTTTTTACAGGAACACAATTTGATTAAATAAGCCGAATCAGCATTTAAATGATGCAAAATAAATGAAGCAAAATGCTCGCATAAAAATTAAATTCAGCGTACAGAAACTAGATTATGGTGAAAGACGCTGTATCGAATGACTAAAACTAAAAATGGAGACAGCCTTGGCTGTCTCCATTTAAAACCTATTTTAGGGAATTGCTTCATTATATTTTGTCACCCCTTCATTCCCCTTCATGACAAGCTGTTGCATTTTCGTCTTATGAAATAATACAGGCTGTCGATAAAGGATAAAAATATAAATGGTGCCATTTCGCATTCGTAAACATTTGAGGCAATCGTAGCAGTGATGAAGTTTAGTGAACCGTGAATAGTAGGTAGCGAACAGTGAATAGAGAATAATGGATCGTGAATAGTAGATGGATACTATAAAAGATCTATATAATCCGTTGCCCAGTGAACATCGCGAATATAATTTTCGATGCCATCTGCATCTTTATTTTCAAAGCATTCGATAATATGATGATGTTCATCGTTTGTTTGAAAAAGGATTTGTTGGTACTGTTTTGTATTAACCTTTTGCTGATTGTAAGTGATGGGAATATAGCGATAGCGCAATGACTGTATCGTCTCGATAAGCGGTGTGTTTTGACAGCGATTGATGTAGATATCGTGAAAATCCTGCTGCAGATCTAAATAGCGTTCAAAATTGCTGAATTCAATAGCAACATTAATATTAGCCGCGATCTCCTTCATTTTTACAATTTCCTGACCTGCCATATACGGCA
This sequence comes from Clostridiales bacterium, assembly GCA_030446305.1. GTDB lineage: Bacteria > Bacillota > Clostridia > Peptostreptococcales > Acidaminobacteraceae > Fusibacter. The sequence continues at coordinate 50,942 of JASUSA010000009.1, forward strand.
TTGCAAGCTTGGCGGCAAAAGCGTCGAGATTGCCCATCAGTGCATAATATTCGAGCATATCTTCAGCTGTGACTTCGCGCACGTAGAAGCCTTTGCGTGGAATGAAATCGATGATGTGATCGGTTGCCAGCATAATAAGTGCTTCACGCGCAGGTGTGCGGCTGATTTCAAGATCTTTGCATATTCTGGGTTCGTTTAGCTTTTCGTTTGGTCGCAATTCACCGGATTTGATCTTTTCGTTGATATATGAGCACACGTGGTCGCGCAGAGATTTGATTTGTGACATGAAATGCCTCCAAGCATTGGGAATAAAATGATGAAAATGTATACAAAATAGAAAGTAATAGAATATATTGGAAAATAAAAATATACAAAATATATTTGTATATTTTTTAAAACGATATATAAATATATAATATATTATTTGTTTTGGTTTTTCAATTATTGTTTTTATTGAATACGAAATGAAATCGAAAATGACAAGCGCCATTTAATCATACAATGAAATGGCTTGTTTTGCACGAAGAATCTAACGCATAATGGATGGAGGTTATGTATGACAGAACAAATGACAACAGGTGCGGCACTGCTCGTCAAGGCAATGCAAAATGCTGGGGTCGAGACGGTATTTGGTATTCCGGGTGTTCACAATTTAAAAATTTATGATGCTTTAACCAAAAGTAAGATACGGCATATTGCAACTCGCAATGAGAGTGGCGCTGGTTTTATGGCGGATGGCTATGCGAGGCGTTCCGGAAAGGTGGGTACGGCAATCGTCATCACTGGGCCTGGGCTTACCAATATCATGACGCCAATGGGGCAAGCCTACCACGATTCGATTCCGATGGTCGTTATCTCCAGCCAGCTTCCGACAAATATTGTTAATCAGCGCACAGGTTTTCTGCATGAACTCAAAAACAGCACGATTATGGCACAGTCTGTTACAAAAATGAGCAAGACGATTACATCCGCAGATCAGATTGAATACGCGGTTTATGAAGCTTATGCGCTTGCGCAATCAGGGAGGCCGGGGCCTGTTCACTTAGAAGTGCCACTGGATATTTTAGCTGAAAGTGTTAGATTGAGTGATGCGGTCAAAACAGCAGATCCAAAAGAAGCTTATTCATTCAGGGGATATCAAACGGTTAATGACGCTGCACTGGAACAGGCAGTTGCACTCATTGACAGCAGTGACAAAGTGGCGATCATCGTTGGCGGCGGGGCATGCAGCGCCGTGAATGAAGTTAATCAACTGGCAGTTCAACTGTCGGCACCTGTGGTTCAAACATGCGCAGGCAAGGGGATTGTCTCCGATATGCACCCGCTTTGCATTGGAACGCGCCTGCCATTTGCAGGTGTGCGTGCTTTTCTTGAAGAACAGGATGTGATCCTCGCAATTGGAACGCAGCTTGCACCGACAGATCTGTGGGAAATGGATTTAACGCTTCAGGGGGAACTGATACAGATTGACATAGATGCAGAAGCTTTCTATATGAATATACCGGCGGACCTTGGACTGAAAGGCGATGCAAAAACAATGACAGCAGTACTGCTCGAAAAAGTTCAGCCGAAGAATCGTGACATAGAGGCGACGGTAAAGGCATTAAAGGACGAGGCCATTCAAACGGGGCCTGCTGTTACAGGCAATACAAAGACGTACCACATTGCTATGGATTTTATTGAAGCTGCTGAAATTGCATTGGGTGAAGACGGTGTATTGGTTGCCGACATGACGACAGCGGCTTATATCGCCTTAAGTGAATACCACGCTCAGACAGCGCGCAGCTTCTTGCATCCCGTCGGCTTCGGGACGCTTGGTTATGCAATGCCCGCCGCCATCGGTGCGAAAGTCGCCGATCCAGATCGATCAATCATCGCGCTTAATGGCGACGGCGGTTTCCAATTTACCATGCAGGAGCTCGCCGTTGCCTGTACACTAAAATTGCCGCTTCCGATTGTCATATGGAATAACGGCGGTTATGGTGAAATTAAACGAAATGAACAGGCGATGGCTTTTGAGACGCTCATTGCTGTTGATCAGCAAAATCCGGATTTTACAGCACTTGCTGCCGCTTATGGGCTTGAAGGGATTCGCGTACACAATAAAACAGAGCTTTTAGACGTACTGACGGAGAGCCTGAAAAAACAGGCGCCAACAGTGATTGAAATCAACGTTGAAAAATGGGAAGGATGATATGTTGTTAAAAGGTATTCGAAAAGAAGTTGAAAACGTCAATCCCTATATCGCCGGGATGACCATTGATGAAGTAAAAGAAGCTTATGGGCTTGAAGAGATCATCAAGCTGGGATCTAATGAAAATGCTTACGGCCCGTTCAAGCATGCCAAGCAAGCGATGATTGATGAAATCAATCAGCTCTATATGTATCCTGATAAAACGTATGAAACCCTTAAAATACAATTGGCAAAGCTTTATGATATTTCACCGTCGCAGCTGGCATTGTCTCATGGTGCAGGCGGGATGTTGGAAACATTGGCGCGAACATTTATCGAAAAAGATGACGAAGTGCTGTTGCCCGATCAAACCTATGGTCTCTACCGGGAAATTACTCATTTGATGGGCGGCAAGATTGTCAGCGTTCCACTGGATTCGACATATCGCATTGACATTGAGGCGATGATTCAGAAAATGACGCCAAAGACTAAGCTCATTTGGTTATGCAATCCCAATAACCCAACGGGGACAGTTATTGCAAAAGATGATTTTGAACGTTTACTCGCGCAGATGAATCCACATACATGGCTCGTACTGGATGAGGCTTATGCCGAATTTGCAGCACAGCACGCATTGCCGGATGCCATTGAAAAAATTGCAGCAGGTCATAACATGATCATCGTTCGAACCTTTTCAAAGGCATATGCACTGGCAGGTGCACGTGTGGGCTATGCCATTGCAAGTCCTGAAATGATTAAAGTGATCGAAACCGTGGCGGAACCGTTTAATGCGAATCGCATCGGGCTGGCAGGTGCGATTGCGACCTTGAAAGAAGATCAGCAGGAATACCAGCAGGCGCTGGATGCGATTATCAAAGATCGCGAAGACTTAACAGAAGCGCTGAATGCATTGGGGCTTCAATGCGTGCCATCACATGCGAACTTTATCTTTTGCAGAACGCCATATGACGTGGCACAGCTTTCAGAACAATTACTTTTGAAAGGCGTGATTATTAGACCCTGTGCAGGCTGGGGCTACCCTGATGCCTTTCGGATAACGGTGGGAACGACTGACGAAAATAAACGCTTCTTAGCAATTTTTAAAGAAGTCATCAAAGCGCTTTAATGACGCCGGCGCACTGTACGGCAGCGATCATATCATTTGAGGTAAAGCATGAATCTAATCGGTAATACGAACATACGACAAATGCAATCATTCAGAAAGGGGTGTACAGCACTTTGAAAGTTGAAAAGAGCACATTTGATTTATTCATAGACGGACAATTTATAAAGCCGGCAGCGCAGCAATACATTCAGGTAAAAAATCCGGCAAATGGCGAAGTGATCGCCACAGTGGCATCTGGCACAGAAGCCGATGTCGATGCTGCCGTTGCGGCAGCCAAACGTGCAAAACAATCGTGGAAACAACTGGGGGCAGCAGGCAGAAGCGATATACTCTTCCGCATCGGTGAATGTATCCTGGAAAACGAAGCGCGATTAGCACATATCGAAACCATCGACAGCGGCAAGCCCATTGTCGAGACACTTGAGGATATACGTGCCATTGCAGATCAGTTTAAATACTTTGCAGGTGTTATTCGAAGTGAATCCGGGACGTTTACCAAACAGGACGGCGAATACATGACGCTTATTTCAAGAGAGCCATACGGTGTCGTTGGACAGATCATCCCTTGGAATTTTCCGTTTCTGTTGGCCGGATGGAAATTGGCACCGGCTCTAGCTGCGGGAAACTGCGTCGTTATTAAACCGGCGGAATTGACGCCGCTTTCACTTCTAGAGCTGGCGAACTTAACGAAAATCATTTTGCCGCCGGGGGTGCTGAATATTGTCACAGGCCGAGGCAGTGTCGTCGGCGAGCATCTCGTACAGCATCCAGATGTTCAGAAAATCGCTTTCACAGGCTCAACCGCAGTTGGCAAGCGCATATCTAAAAGCGCAGCAGATTCTGTAATTCCGCTGTCCATGGAACTCGGAGGCAAATCGGCGAATATTATTTTTCCGGATGCGCCGATGGCAAAGGCCATTGAAGGCGCGACGATGGGGATTCTCTACGGTCAGGGACAGGTTTGCAATGCCGGATCAAGGCTCTTTGTCCACCAGTCGATTTATGATGAAACGGTGGCGGCACTCGTTGCGCATTTTAAAAAAGTCAAAGTGGGCGATCCGCTTGATGAAGCAACGCGAATGGGCACGCTGATTAGTGAGGCGCAGCTTGAAGTGGTTTCAAATTATGTTGAAACGGGCATAGCAGAAGGTGCAAAATTGGCATTTGGCGGCAAACGTATGATGACAGCGCCATTTGACAAAGGCTACTACTTTGAACCGACGCTTTTCACACATGTCACCAATGAGATGCGCATTGCTCAAGAGGAAATCTTCGGTCCTGTACTGGTGGTCATTCCATTTGACAGTGATGAAGATGTGATTGAAATGGAAAATGATTCCGAGTATGGCTTGGCAGGTGCATGTTGGACACGTGATATTTATAAGGGACTTAAAATTGCAGCGGCTATTGAGACAGGGCTCTTCTGGATTAACGAATACCACTTAGCACCATCCGGTACACCATTTGGCGGGTTTAAAAAGTCGGGCTATGGACGCGACAACGATAAGTCGGCACTGGAAGCCTACAGCCAAATTAAGACGATTTACATCAGCTTATCCGATGCGCCAGTTGGTTGGTATCAATCGTAGTTTCCTGTTGCGAAAACATCTGCATGCATGATTGTGCGAAATACGGCAACAATACAGAAATTTAACGTTTAGACTATCGACATAACCTCCTATGAAGTAGTATAATCAAGTATCATGAGAATCGAGGTAACGATATGACTGAATTTAAAGATAATGAAAATACTTGCGGCTGCGGCCATGACCATGATCACGATCATGACCACGCGCATACTGTAACGCTGGAGCTTGAAAACGGCGAAGAACTTGAATGTCCAATCATTGATATTTTTGAAGTCAACGATAAAGAGTACATTGCGCTGTTGCATCCAGAAGAAGAAATCGCATTGCTCTATGGCTTCATTGAGTATGAAGATGATACCATTGAACTCACAGAAATTGTAAGTGATGAAGAGTATGAACTGGTATCGGAAGCGTTTAATGAATTGCTTGATTCTGAGGACGATGACGAAGAAGATGACGAAGATGAGGACGATGAAGCTTAAGGCTTCGAACAATTGAAACATTAGAGATGAGCACGCTCAATGCAATTTGCATAGCGTGCTTTTTTTATTGAAAAATCGGGCTTGTCAAATTGCTTATTATGACAGGATTATGGCATAGATTGTTATCATGAATGTTAAAACATGTTAAATGATGTTGACACAGAAGAAAAATGAATTATAATAGTATACGACGTATACTTTTGGAGGCGATCGCTTTTCCCAAAACGATTAAGAAACAGATTAATAGAGATTGCTTTTTTAGCTGCAGACAAAAGAAGCGATCGAATATGGTGTAAAGTGAGCACGAGAGATTCGAGGAGACCTTATGAAACTGACAAAAAATGAAATAAAGCGATTGATGCTCAGCCGACGTATTGTTGAAACTACCATAGAAATGGTAAAAAATCAGGGATATGAGCAAACGACAATGGAGGGTATTGCAAAATCCTGCGAAATAACAAAACGGACGCTCTACAAGTATTATCCAGTGAAAGAAGCTATTTTAGCGGATTACGTGCAGATGATGTTTACAGAACAGCATGCGGCGCGCAGTGAAGCATTTGAAGCGATGACCGCAACATCTGAACGCGTTGATTATTATATGAAAGCGCTTATGTCGGGGGTTTTAAGGGAGCCTGTTATTTTTGAACACTATATTGTATATGTCATGAGAATGCTCGTCAGTTATCGCGAAACCGGTGAGCGCGGCAGCGGCGTCAGTGTTTTGATCGAACAAATCATCACATCAGGGCGCGCAGAAGGTGTCATTGATTTTGAGATGCCTGACGGGTTGATTGCCGATTTATTTTTATTTGTATTTGTTGAAATGACGAAGCAATATTACACAGCACCTGAAAAATTTGATATAGACACCGCGTGCAAATACAGTGTGGCAATGTTTATGAAAGCCATTGCACCGGACAAGGCGTAGAGGAGAACGATTATGCAAAGTATTCGAAGCAAGTTGTTATTAGGCGTTGTTAGGCATCGCCATTTACTTAAGGGACAGTTAAAGCGTCCTGTCATCGACAAACACTTTTCGGTAGCAGATTTTCGCGAGGGGATCGACAAAGCGTCAGTCAGCATGAATAAAAGGCTGATTGATGCCCTGATAACACCGGTTGATATTGACGGCATGTACGGTGAAATCATCGCTTTAAAATCACAGCCGCTTCCAGAAGAAAAGATTATTTTATACATTCATGGCGGCGGTTTCATTTCCGGGTCATGCCACACACACCGTGCACATGTTTATAAATTTGTTAAAGAAACCGGTGCAAAAGCGCTCGTATTTGACTATCGACTTGCGCCGGAGCACCCTTATCCCGCTGCGACAGATGATTGTCTGAGCGCTTACAAGTGGCTTGTTGAAATGAATGGATACCATCCTGATAACATTGTCATTGCAGGTGAGTCAGCAGGCGCAACACTAACGCTGGTAACACTGCTGCGCATTAAAGCGGCTCGTATGGCACAGCCGGCAGGTGCTGCAGCAATTTCGCCTGTGACCGATCTAAGATCGCTGGCCGATTCTTTTAAGCGAAATGCGCCTAAAGACATCGCGCCTTATAACTCATGGCACGTCTGGCAGGGATTTTACATGGGCGAAACGGAACCGATGACGCTGTTTGTATCGCCGATCTTTGGCGAGTTGGATGGTTTGGCGCCAATCTACTTGTGTATTGGTACCTATGAAATCCATTATGATGATACCGTTAATTTTCATGAACGCGTTTTATCCACTGGCGGGTCGTCTGAAATAAAGATATATGAGAAAATGGTGCATGCATTTCCGATTATGGCACCAATGTTTCCGGAAGCGACGGCGGCACTTAAAGACATTTGTCGATTTTTATCAGAAAAACTGTGTTTGCGCTGATGCAATATGAATGAAAAGGGCTCTTTTTTAGGGCTCTTTTCTTATTTAAGGAAATCGCATAATGACTTTGCGTTGAGCTCTTTCTACAATATGTTGATGTTCTGTCTTATAGGAAATATACATATTGTAGTAAAGGGCTAAAGTTTAAATGATGTAATTTATTCATGTGAAAGCGCAAAAGATTATTGATGACATTTGGACTGCAGTAGCGTATGCTATGAATAAAACAGGTGAATTTTGAAAAAAATTTTGCTGTCAAAGCAGGTATTTGCAAAGCGGGTGGATAATTAATGAAGCGATTTAAAATCAGTTTTTTACTGGTACTGATGATGCTGTTAACAGTATGGTCACCTGTTGGCACCGCACAGCGCGACACAACACGTCAAATGACAAATAATGATGAGACTGCCGAAATCATGGAAGCACTTTTTGTATTAAAACAGCAAGCAGATGCAGCGAGCCGCCGGGTAAAGGTACTTGAGGCAACATGCGTGCAGCTGGATGAGACCATCGCGGCAAAAAAACAGCATGTTTTGATGATGGAAGCGTCGGCAGACCGGCAGCAGTCTCTAATGGGAAATTTTTTAAGGCAATATCAGCGAATGGGCGCGGGTTCAGCTGTTGAGATACTGCTTCGTGCTCAAAACCTCAGCGATCTTATATGGCAGATCAATGTCATGAAGGACTTTTCATATAAGATGACAGAACAAGCCAATACACTATCAGTCGAACTTCAAAAATTAGCAGAAGAAAATGAATCGCTGGCGGCATCAAAAGATGCATTTGAAAAAGAACAGCGGACACTTCTCAAACAGATGGAAGAAGCACAGCTTCGTCAGGCGACACTCAATGAAAGACTAAGTGTACTGCAGGCAGAGGGAAAAGACTATGAGGCACAGCTTATGGCAGTGGATGCCAGCTGGCAGGTGGCGCAGACAGAAATTGGGAAATTGTCAGCGCGATTAAATGCACTGCGCGATGGCACGGCATTATCCGCATCTGATTATTCGCTTGCATTCTCTTTTTCAGGCATTAATGTAACCTTTTCTGAAGCGACGCTTAACAAATTGTTTAACACAGAAGAAGACGCTTTAGATGGTTCTGATGTGCCTTTTGTGATGATCAATTGCGAGCCCGATGCGGTGCAGTTGATCTTGGATGAGGGCAGGCTGAAGATTGACGGACAATTTGAAATAGAAACGGCAACATCGCTTCGATTTGTTCCGCTAACAGCTTCATACAATGAGATGACAATTGAACCTGAGACACTGGCGGCGATCTTTCATTCAGAGCCGGCCGTGATTGATTTGTCCTCTGCACTTGAGAACGGGACGATCAAACGTATTGAAATGAAAGAAGATGCACTTTCACTGACGTTGAGTTATTTTAATTTTTAGGAGTAGGCAATGATTGAAATCAAAGGAGCACAACTTATCTATAGCAGCGGTGCCGTTGCACTTGAAGCGATTGATTTAACAATAAAACCCGGCATGCTCGTGTTTATTACCGGGGAAAGCGGCTCTGGCAAAACCAGTTTGCTGAAATTGATGATGGGAATTGAAAAACCGACGCAGGGAAAGGTGTATGTTGACGGAAGTGATATGGCCGATCTGCATGGCAATGCACTGGCTAAAGTGCGTCGGAAAATTGGGCCTGTCTTTCAGGAACTTAAGCTGCTGGAAGGTAAAACAGCACTTGAAAATGTTATTTTTGGCATGCGCTTTTATGGCATGCGCCTTGAAACCATACGGAAAAAATCAAGCGAAGCACTGGCACAAGTAGGGCTGCAGATAAAAGCAGACATGCCGATTGAAACCCTCTCTTGGGGTGAACGGCAACGCGTTGCCATTGCCAGAGCAATTGCACGTAAACCGGCGTATATCATTGCGGATGAACCCACGGGAAGCTTGGATGAAGCAAATGCCATAAAGATATTAAGTTTGCTGGCTGAACTGCAAACACCAGAAACCGCAGTCATTATTACAACGCATGCAACCCATTTAATAAAGGCAATGGCACCTTTTAATCATGTGTCGCTTGCCGGTGGGCGAATGATCGCACTATCTGATGAATTTCACGACGGCAAACAGGGCGAGACGACGAAAGGGTGATCCAATGGGCAATGTTAAATATTATACGGGTGAAGTATGGTTTTTACTAAAGCAGCAAAAAACAGGCAATGCAGTGATGCTGATGAGCATGACACTGCTGATGGCACTACTGACTTTAACCATTGCCTGGGCACTGGTTGTAAATGATGCGGCATCCGCAGTTAGAGCTGAAAGTGAGATCGACGTCTATTTGACGGATGATACCTATGATGTCGTATCGGATCGTATTGAACGCATGTTTCAAGGTACTGAAACGAGAGTTGTCTCGGCAGAAGAGGCGTATCGCAATATGGATTCAATACTTGGAGAAGGACAGAATGTCCTTTCGCTATTTGATGAAAACCCACTGGAAAGTTATATTGAAGTGAAATTGCCAATTGAAATGGCGGGGGAAACTGCCGCAAAAATTGAAAAAATAACGGGTGTCGACTACGTACGTGATAATAAGGCGGTTCTAGATGCTGTTAATTCCTTTACAAAGCTGTCGATACGCTTAAGCCTTTTTTTGCTTGCAGGCGTTGGCATGGGTACTTTTCTAATTTTATCCGGTTTAATTCGCCAAAGCATCCATCAATATCGGGATCATATTGACACCATGCAGCTGCTGGGCGCGCCAAATGCGTTTATTCAAATTCCCTTTTTCGGTGAGGGGATTTTTCTGAGTTTTTTGAGCATGCTAATTGCATTCTCAGCCAGTGCGTGGGGGATAACAGCGCTGCTGAATAAAATGCGTACAGCTGTGATGTGGTTTCCGATACCACAGGGGCATGCTGTCATGTTGAAGACCGCAGTCTTTATGGCAGGGTTCAGCCTATTGATTGGCATAACCGGCAGCATATTTGGTTTTAGATCGGCAATCAAAAAAGCATAGAAAACTTGCGGATGAGGGTTATCTATGATACTTTGAAGAAGAATATAGACGTGTATGCGGAGGTAAGGATATGGCGGTTCAAGTCAATGCAGAAAAGTTAAAACATGCAGAACAGATCTTTTTTAACATGTATCCGGACGGTTTTGAAGCCGATGAAATGAAGGCTATTGCCAAAAAACACAAAGTTGAAAAAATGCGACAGTTTGTTGAAACACAGTTTAATGAGGCGGCTTTTGAAAATACAGATCAGCTCTTCGAAGATTATGTGAAACTCATTGCGCGTTCCTCACTGGTTTCTGTTTTTGAAAAGGCTAAATTTAGAGATGCTGCAAAAGTGATGTCTGCTGTCGAAAAAGACATGATGGTCAAGGGAATGAAGGCCTTTTTATATGGCAATCAAGCCGCTGGATTTGAGATGCAAATCGAGGTGCTGGAACGTTATAAGCTTGCGAAGTGGCCAATTTTAACGGTATTGGGACTCTATCAGTTCCCGGCAGTTGAAGTGCTCGTAAAGCCAACGACGGTGAAAGGCATTTTAAAATATTTTGAAGTAACCGATATTCAGTATACCTCAAAGCCGACCTATGCATTCTATAGCCAGTATCGTGAACTCGTCAATGCGATAAAGGCTTTGGCGCATCCAATGCTGATGGTGGATAATGCCGCATTCTGCGGCTTTCTGATGATGACAATGACACTGTAGATTATCATGAATATGCTATAGATTATGTGATTATGCTATATATCGTGATTATGCTATAGATGATGACAGCATAGGCACCTTTGTCGATCGTGCAGATAGATGACTGTGATGACGCTTTAAATGTGTCTTTTTATTAATCAGCGTCATGACTTTAAAGTTCTTGGATGAACATTGCCATTTTTTTTCAATATGATAAAATAGAATCGTTCATGGGGGCGCTGCTTGGCGAAGATCTTACGGGAGTTTCGTTTTGGAGTGCCTTTTAAAAATTTGACAATTGGGAGCGGCAGATGAGATCTTTGAAGGCGTATTTATCAGAAAACAAGCATTTTTACTGGATTCTATTGCTATTGCCATTACTGGTTTGGTTTAAACTCTTAGAATTCAATTTAGTGCCTAAATACATGGTGCATTCATTTATTGATGACCTTATTCCCTTTTCAAAAGTATTTATTATACCTTATATTCTATGGTTTCCATACATTGCCTATGGCGTCCTGTTTACGGGTCGGCATAATCGATCGGATTATCTGAAGCTATTGATTTTTATTGGTGGCGGGATGTCAATTGCTTACATATTTTATATGTTTTTTCCAAATGCGCAGGAGCTGAGGCCGACGATTACGGCCAATGACCCGCTGTCGCTGCTGGTTCGTTTTATTTATTGGTCAGATACGCCGACCAACGTCTTTCCAAGTATTCACGTCATCAATGCAGTGGCAGTCGATGTGGCACTGCATCATTCAGAAGCCTTTTCTCAGAAAAAAGGCGGCAAGTGGCTGTCGTCACTGATCATGATATTGATTTGCCTGTCCACGATGTTTGTCAAACAGCACTCTGTATTGGATGTTGCCGGAGGGCTTGTCGTATCGGCATTCTTCATTGTACCGCTTTATCTGATTCCTAAGCGTCGCGTTGTGATCGAATCAATGACGGCTCAAACGGCGTCGGAACAGCACGAATTTTCTTAACTCGCTATAAAGCAGACTGCTGTAAATTGATAAGAGCCAGGTTGATGCCTTTAGATCATCTGAAACAGTATCATTCAAATACTGCGGCAAGTGAAATGCAATGCGGTCAAAACAAAACAATACAATACAATGCCATTCATACAGAATGAATGGCAGCGTTAATAAGCAATCATAAAATACAAGCGGAAATATTTCGTATGAATATATCGTATTAAATATAGGATATAAATACACCTTAAAGAATACCTTAAAATATACTTTAAAAAAACACCTTAACATGTTAGCAAAACGGCAGCCTTATCTGATCGCTGCCCAAACGTATGTCTACGATACAATCTGATAAAGACTTCAGCAAGCAGTAGACAATCAATGGAGGCAAAGGATGCGTTTAAAACTATTTATCAACGGCCTCTTCGTTCTTTTCATCGAATCCGTCATCAGCACATTGGTCTTTTTGGGAATCCCCGAAAAGTATTTAGATTATCGCCGCTGGCCTTTCCGAGAGAAGAAGTGGGAAGATGGCGGCAATGTATACCAGCGTTTATTTAAAGTGAAAGTGTGGAAACACCAGTTGCCTGAACTGAGTGATTTTTTCAGCAAGTCGTTCTCTAAAAAGAAAATTGAACCGAGAAATCAGGCTTATTTAGAAAAATATGTAGCAGAATCCTGTCGGGCTGAAATGGCCCACTGGAGTATCATTTTATTGGCTTTTATCAGTGTAGTTGCCAATGACTGCGTCGTTAGCATGCTGATGGTTGCGATTGCACTCAATATGCCCTTTATTGTGATCCAGCGCTATAATCGACCGAGGATTATGCGATTGCTAAGGCAGTTGAATCGCCGAAACAGATCCTTTGGTGATATTGACAGCAGCTATGAGGTTGACTGGCGAGGGCAGATTGTCGTTTCTGACGAGCACACATACCATTTTCAAGACTACAGAGGCGATTAAAACCGTTAACGAACGCAAACTGGGGGAGACAAAATGACATTTTTACAGAGCTTTGATTTTACCACACTTCAGTGGAGCTTGATTATTTTGGCGGCAATGCTGATCGGTTTTTCAAAGACGGCAATTGGCGGGGTAACGTTGCTGGCAGTCCCTATTCTAGCCGGCGTTTTTGGCGGCAAGGCATCAACGGGCGTCATGCTGATGATGCTAATTACAGGGGATTTATTTGCTGTTCGCACTTACTATAAACACGCGGACTGGCAAAAGATTAAAAGACTGTTTCCCTTTACGATATGCGGGGTTTTGCTCGGCGTGTGGCTGGGTGCGCTGATGAATGATGCACAGTTTGCCATGACCATTGCTTGTTCAGTTATCGTCTGTTTGGGCATTCTTATCTATTTTGAAGTAAAAGGTGAGCGGACACAAATTTCCAATGCCGGTTATGTTGCAGTACTTGCGGGTATACTCGGGGGTTTTACGTCAATGATCGGCAATGCGGCGGGGCCTGTGATGAGTATTTATTTTCTCGCCATGGGGTATCAAAAGCGCGACTATATGGGAACCAATGCGCTATTCTTTTTCTTGTTAAACCTTACGAAATTGCCGTTTCAAATATTTGTCTGGCACAATATCACATGGCGAGCAGCCGGATTTGCGCTCAGTATGCTCATCCCTGTTGCCGTTGGCGCCATTATTGGTATTTTCACACTGAAACGTATTGATGAGCGCGTCTTTCGCTATATTGTCATGGGGATGACGGCGATTGCCGCTGTGAAATTGCTGTTGACATAAAACATGACGCTTCAAGGATGCATTGAATCGACGCATAACGAAAGCGGACGGTATCAAATAAATAAATAAAGACTCTCCTAATGGGGCAAACGCGAAGAAGCAGTGCTGTTTGTCATGAGGAGAGCCTTTTTGCATTTATGCAGTGACCATTGTCGCATAATATTCAACGACCAAGTGGTCATTAATTTGAATGGGTATTTCGTCTCGCTGGGGATCGCGGAGGAGCGTGGCTGTGAAATTTGCGGGGTCGTATGCAATATATGGCAACGCATATCCGATGCGATTGGTTATGTTATCTTTGAAAAGACTGACGTTTCGAGCACTTGGCTTTAACGAGATCTGATCGCCAACGGCAACGGCATAAGACGGAATATCCACTTTGAGGCCATTGATTAGAATATGACCGTGGACGACCATTTGCCTGGCCTGACGGATAGAACTGGCGAAGTTCATGCGATAGACGAGATTGTCGAGTCGGCATTCGAGATCGCGGATTAATTTTTCACCAGTGAGAGCAGGCGAACGCTTTGCTGCTTTCACATACCTTCGAAACTGTTTTTCCATGACTTCGTAATAACTGCGGAGTCTTTGTTTTTCAAGCAACTGTTCACCATATGGCGAAAGTTTTTTAGCGTCGCGCGCCTGCCCGTTGCCGGCGCGTTTCATCGCTTTCGGATGACCGCAGACATTTAAATTGAGTCGTCTGCATTTTTTAAATCTTGGCCCTCTCATTCGTGCCAATAATATCACCTCCAAAGTGAAATATTTACAGATTTAATTGATAATAATTATCAATTAAATGATTTTATCACGCATTACCTTTGCTGTCAAGGTCTCATAACGGCTTATCGGAAAAGATCTGATTCACATATGATAATGTCTTAAGTAATCACACGTGATTTTGTCCCGAAGATTATAATGATATAATAATACCTCATAGAAAACTACATCGAGGT